>CABYXQ010000019.1 GCA_902522915.1 uncultured Pelagibacteraceae bacterium
TATCTTTTAACATGTTCAATTGATCGATAACCTTCTTTTAAAGCTATTTCTACATCTGATACAGAAACATCGTTTTGAAAATCTAAAAATCTTTTATAATTTTTACCTTTTGGTAATGGAACACACCAAAACTTATCATGTTGAGAAGATTTTTTTTCAACAACATTTGGAATTGTTACCTCATTATCATTTTGAGTTATTTTTTTTGACAACTCGCTTCCTGCTGCAAATGATGTTTTTAAGGTTTCCTCAAGTGAAAACACTCCATTAGCAGCCCCCAAAGTAATTTCGTTTTGTTTTGATTGTCCCGGAACAAAAGCATCAATTTCTTCTTTAAACTTAGTTTTGTTTCCTGATTGGGATGCTAAATGAATTGTTGGCGTCCAAAAACCTGAAACACATATACAGTCACATTTTACATTTTCTATTTTACCCAGTTGTTTTTTATCATCAGAAATACTTGCAATATCTGCTGATTTTACTTTTTTATATCCTTGAGCTGCTACGACCACATAAGAATTTTTTATACTTATTCCTAAGTTTTTTGCTTCACTAATTATTTCAGATTCAGGATTTTTTCTTGAGTCTAAAACAATTGGATCTACCCCATGTTTTTTAAATTCAATAGCTGTTTCATATCCACTATCATTATTTGTAAATACCAATGGGCTTCTTCCAATCAAAACACCGTAAACTTTTAAATATTCTTTTGCTGCAGAAGATAACATGACACCCGGGGTATCATTGTTTCCAAAAACTATTGGCCTTTCAATTGATCCAGAAGAAATTAAAACTTGCTTTGCTCTAATGTACCATAATCTTTTATTTGGATGATATTTTTTAGTTTTTGGTAAATGATCACTGACATTTTCTGACATAACAAGCATGTTATGATCATAATATCCGAAAATTTGAGATCTATTTTTTACAACAACATTGGGCATTGTTTTAAGTTCTGCAATAATTCCGTCTGCCCAATCTTTTCCCGATTGATTTCCAATATTCACATCACTTGTTAACAAAGATCCACCAAATCTTGGTTTGTCTTCTGCTAGAATTATTTTTGCTCCATTTTTTGCTGCAGCATATGCACTTGCTAATCCAGAAGGTCCTGAGCCAGCTATTAATAAATCACAATATTCATATTTATGTTCGTAACGCTCTTTATCATGTTTTATTGATGCCACACCTAGACCAGCAGCCTTTCTAATAAATGGTTCATAAATCCAATACCAAAAACTTTTTGGCCACATAAAAGTCTTGTAATAAAAACCAGCTGGAAGAAATATTTTTAAAAAGTTATTTATTGCCCCAATATCAAAATTAACACTTGGCCAGCAATTAACACTTTTGGCTTCTAAACCTTCAAATAACTCTTGTTCTGTTGCTTTTATATTAGGTTCAGTCTCGTCGTTTCTATATAATTGAACAATTGCATAAGGTTCATCAACTCCAGCTCCAAAAAAACCTCTTGGTCTGTGATATTTAAAGCTTCTACCAATTAAATGAACACCATTAGCAATTAAAGCCGAAGCTAATGTGTCACCTTCATAACCATAATAAGGTTTACCATTGAATTTAAATGATAATTTTTTATCTCTATTTATTAATCCAACATTTTCTATTCTAAATTTTTGCGACATTAAGCAACATCCTCGTCAGCTTTAAAAGTTTTAAAGATTTCATGAGTTGCTGTATCCCTTTCAACTTTTATCCACTGTCTACATCCAGATATATGTTGCCAGAGCTCTAAATGCTTTCCTCTTAAACTCTTTCTATTATAAACAAAATTATCCCATTCATGATCAGAAATTTCTTTATTTAGTTCTGGCCTTTTAACAGTTGCATCTCCACCATAAGAAAATTCAGTTTGTGGTCTCATTCCACAGTGTGGGCATTTAATATAAAGCATTTATGAAATCCAAGTTTTTGTTCCAAGTCCTTTTTCATCAAGCAAATGACCTGTATTAAATCTATTTAAACTATAACCAGCGTTTAATTTATGAACTCTATCTTGAGCAATAGTATGTGCAAATGTCCAACCAGACGCTGGAGTTGCTTTGAAACCACCGTAACACCAGCCGCAATTTAAATACAAACCATCAATATGTGTTTTATCAATTATTGGTGATCCATCCATTGACATATCCATAATTCCACCCCAAGTTCTAAGCATTTTTAATTTACTTAGGAAAGGCATCATCGCAATTCCCTCTGTTAATACGTGCTGTAAAGTTGGTAAGTTTCCCCTTTGAGCATAACTGTTATATCCATCTAAGTCTCCACCCATTACCATTTCTCCTTTGTCAGATTGACTAATATAAAAATGGCCTGCTCCAAAAGTTACAACTCTATCTAAAACTGGTTTTACAGGTTCAGAAACACATGCTTGAAGTAAATGAGTTTCTATTGGTAATGTCATATTTAATTTTTCAGCTAAAATATTTGTGCTTCCTGCAACACATAAACCAATTTTTTTAACTTTAATATCTCCTCTTGAAGTTCTAACTCCATTAATTTTTCCATTATTAATATCAAATCCAGTAACTTCACAATTTTGAATTATATCAACACCCATTGAGTCTGCTTGTCTAGCATAGCCCCAAGCAACAGCATCGTGTCTTGCTGTTCCAGCACTTGGCTGCATTAAACCTCCAAAAATTGGAAATCTTACATTTTCAGAAAAATCTGCCATAGGTATAATTTCTTTGACTTGTTCTCTGTTAAGTAGCTCAGCATCTATGCCATTCAAACGCATAGAGTTTCCTCTTCTAGCATAAACATTCATCTGCGCATCTGAGTGTGCAAGATTTATAATTCCTCTTGGAGAAAACATCACGTTATAATTTAAATCTTGGCTCATCTTTCTCCATAGATCCATTCCAAATTCACTGAACAGTCCATTGTCATCATGCATATAATTTGATCTTATAATGGTGGTATTACGTCCAACGTTTCCACCTCCAATCCAACCTTTTTCAATTATGGCAACATTTGTAATATTATGTTCTTTTGCTAAATAATATGCAGTCGCTAAACCATGTCCTCCGCCACCAATTATTACTACTTTTGCTTTTTTTGGCAAACTTTCCATATCGATTTTTTTTAACCAATTATTATATAAAATAAAAGTATTATTATTAGATATAGTTTATAGTTATATTAAATAATATATTTTGGTTTTAAAGTGCCAAATTCTTTAAAGTTTCCATGTACTCGTCAAATTCTTTAACAAAAGATTCTGTAGGTTTTATGCTCTTTTTTCTTTGATCACTTGATGTTTTTTCTAAATAGAAAAAATTCCTTTCACACGCCTCATTAATTATTAGTGCTGATTTAGGTCGAGAAGTTTTAAATAATTTAGTTTTAAGTTCTTCTACTGATAAATTTTCACCATGTTTATATGAATACATGACTAACAACATCATATGATAGTGAGATGGAGATTTTCGAAAGAAATAGTTACTAGAATTATGAGCTCTTTTCACTTGATCTTCCCAAAAGTTCAGCAAATCCTTTATTCCATTTGTTTTTTTCATTTACGCTCTCACTCTAGATTTTGTTGGGTCATAGAAAGGAAAACCTACTACTTTTGCACTAATTCTTTTTTGATGGCCATCAATTTTACCGATCTCTACGTCTGTTCCTACTTTAGAGTATTGTTCATCAATTCTACAAAGAGCTATATTTTTATTAAGTGTTGAGGATAAACATCCACTTGTAACTATACCAATTTGAGATCTGCCAATATGAACACAATCACCATGACCTGCAATTTCCTTACCAACCAATTCTAATCCAACAAGTTTTTTTTGTGGGTTAGCTTTTCTTTTTATTAATTCATCTTTTCCAATAAAGTCTTCTTCTTTTGTTTTTAATGGAACAGCAAAACCTATACCAGCTTCAAATGGATCTTGTTGTCCATCAAATTCATTTCCGAATAAAATTAATCCAGCTTCAATTCTAAGTTTATCCAATGCAGCAAATCCAGCTGGTATTAATCCATGATCTTTTCCAGCTTCCATCAATTTATCCCAAACCTCAGGAGCATGTTTTGGATGACACCAAATTTCGTAACCAAGTTCACCTGTATAACCAGTTCTTGATACAATTAAAGGTATACCCTGTAATTCTTCTATTCTACAAATTGTAAATCTAAACCATCCTAGCTCATTAATTGATGGTTGTGTTGGAGGTGTAAAAATCATTTTTTTTAATATTTCTCTACTTTTCGGACCTTGTAACGAAACGTTACTAATTTGATCTGTAGAGTTTTTAACATTTGCATTAAAATTCTTTTTCTTAGCAATTTCTTTTAACCACTCACCAGCATATTCATCTCCACAAATCCATCTAAAACCAGTTTCGCTCAATCTTAAAAGTGTTCCGTCATCAAACATCATTCCGTTTTCGTAACACATTGCAGAATAAACTACCTGACCTACAGAAAGTTTTTTTATATTTCTTGTCAGTGTGTAGTTCATTAATTCTTCAGCATCAGGACCAATTATTTCAAATTTTCTAAGTGAAGATAAATCAATTATAACCGCATCATTTCTGCAAGCGTTATACTCATTGACCAATCCATGCTTTGTATAATCGTTTGGAAGCCAAAAACCTCTGGCATCAATAAAGTTTCTAGTTAACTCAGATGTTCTTTCATAAAAACCTGAGTTTCTAGTTAGTTTTTTTTCTGAGTCTGTTTTCATTCTAAATGCAAATGACTTTCTGAATTCTTTATTTTTATCATAAGTTCTAACAAAAATATTTGTAGGATTCCATGAATTACATGGATCTATATCGCTTGGACATGCTGTTGTTCCAATTGTTAAATCTTTTAAAGCCCTAAACATTACATAATCACCTGGTCTCGAGTAAGATTCATCTGAAATGACAGAGTTTAGACCTCCTTCTGAAGTATTAAAAAATAAATTAATTGCATGCCAACCTTTTTGTTTTTGTACTCCATATTTTGACATACTTTCAGTTAAATTATCAGAACAATTAAGATGACCAAAATATCCGGCGTCTTCATAATATTTTGAAGTACATGCAAGATTAAATGTATCATGTTTTCCTACAGTATCTCTGATTACCTCAACAAGTGGTTCATGATCTGTATCATAAAATTTTGAAAATAACCCTGGTCCTGGGAAAGTATTACCCATAAAAGTTCTTGTAGTTTGCCAATCTAATCCTTTTTCAATTCCTTTTTCTAATTTTCTCGTGTCAAATGCCACAAAGTCAGAACACTGTCTTCCCGTAGGACTTATTACTTGAATGAAATCTCCCTCTTTAACTTCATATGATATACAACTTTCCTTGTTAATATTTTCTTCATACAAAGGTTCGAAAACAGGATCAGGAATTATATTTAATTCTTTATAGTTAATAATTTTAGCTCTTTTAACAAATATAGTTAAATCAGTTGGTGGATTTTGTTTTGTAACATCCATATCTGATCCAGGAGCAGCAAATATCCCATAACATTTATCTTTTGATTTAAATTTAATTTTCTCACCAGGTTTTGATTCAGGGTCAAATACAATTGAAGATTTTGAGTCTGAGATTTTTAAGCTTCTTTTTTTTAATTGATAATTGGTGGCTAAAATAGTTTCGTCCTTGCCACTGAGAATTTTTCTTATGAAATTTTTTTTATTGTTTGATTTGAGATTTAATATTCCAACATCAGAATTGCCATCTTTATCAAAACATATGATTTCACATACTTGATTTCCTTCATTATTAATTATTTCTAACTCATCATCTGGAAAAATTTGAAAGGCTGTAAGACCTCCACCATTTATTATATGACGCTCAACTCCAGGTGGTAAAATATTTAAACCAGGACTCTTTATCTCTTTATTTGTGTAAAGCATTTTTATTTTATGGGACCATAATACACCCAAAACGAGTTGACTATAAGTTTAATTAGGCTCATACTTTGACATTAATATATTAATATATAGAGGGGAAAATATGAAAAAAATAATGTCTTTTATCTCTGCTCTAGTTATTTCTGTAGCAAGTTTTGCAGCAACATCTAACGCAGCAGATAGTAAAAAGCCTATCGTAATTCCTACTCATAACTGGTCAAGCCAAATTGTAATGGCTTATGTTATAGGTGGAATTTTCGAAAGTATGGGTAATAATGTGAGTTATGTAAATGCTGACTCTCAAGCAGTTTATGAGTCGATCAGAATTGGCGACGTAACTATATCTCATGAGGTATGGGAATCCGCTTTTGGTAAATCATTTACAACTGCATTAGATAAAGGTGGTTTACTTGATTGGGGTGATCATGAAGCAAGAACTCTAGAGGATATGGGTTATCCAAACTGGGTTACTGAAAAAGGATTATGTCCAGGTTTACCAGATTGGACTGCTTTAAAAAATCCTGACTGTGCTAAAAACTTTACAACACCTGACTCTCCTGATGGAAAAGGAAGAATGTTGGAAGGTCCACAAACTTGGCATGGAGATCTAATTCCGCAAAGGGTTGATGCTTTAGGCTTAGGAGATCTCTGGTGGGTTAAATTTGCAGGAAGTGCAGATGCACTTTGGGCAGAGTTAGCAGCAGCTAAAAAAGAAGGAAGAGGAACTATAATTTTCAACTGGACACCTAACTTTACAGATGGTGCTGGTTTTACATTTATAGACTTTCCTCCATACACAGCAGGTTGTAGACCTGAAGATGGAGGTGATGGAAAATGTGGTTCTCCAGACGGTTATTTGAAAAAAGCTGTGCATGAGGATTTTCCAAAAACACATCCAAAAGCAGCAGCAACCTTCAAAAAGATGTCATTCTCTACAAGTCAAATTGGAGCAATGGCAGCTTTAGTTGACGTTGACAAAATGACTCACGAGGATGCGGCTAAAAAATGGTTAGCTGATAACAAGAGTGTGTGGGAAGAATTTACTCACGATCATTAAGGTTAATTTAATAAATTTAAGATCTCTCCCAATATTATTGGGGGAGATTTTTTTTATCACCTCAAATAATTAATGGTAAAAGTATTTTATTTAATATTATTAAACTTTTTTATTTTCAATTTTGCTTATGCAAAAGACATAAGTATTAGTGAAAATTTAAATTTAGAGTTTACATGTGAGTTAGAAAAAAAAATTGTTAAGAATTCAGAGTATAATTATAAAACTTTTCTAGCAGACGACCTAAATGTTAAAAATTTAGACTCATTTCAAATTTATTCAAATAAACCAAGCACATTAATGGTAAATGGATTGTCAAAATTTTTCTCTCAAAATTCAAATTTTGATGTCAAAATAGTAAATAAAGACGTAGTTTTGTTTAAAGCCTTTAACAATGATAAAACGTATTCAGAATCTGCAATAATTACAAGAAAATCAGGCGAATTAATTCACGAAATTACAAAAAATATAAATTTAGAAAAATCAGAAAAAGATATTTCAATTTATATCTGTAAGAAAAAATCAAAAAATGCCTAATTTTTTTTTAAGAAATTTTGTGTAATATATTTCCATGAAAAAGCTTATATTTTTTATACTTTTTTCGTCATTAATCACTTCTTTAGCATTGGCAAGAAGTACTGGATGTAAAGAGGGAAATTGTGACAATGGTTATGGTAAGTGGGTTTACACAGATAAAACAACTTATGAAGGCGAATGGGTAGCTACGAAAAAACATGGCAAAGGAACTGAAACATGGCCGAATGGATATATTTACAAAGGTGAATTTAAAGAAAGTCAGTGGAACGGTATAGGAATTTTATTTTTTCCTGATGGTTCAACATATGAAGGTGAATGGGCAAACGGTTTTATGAACGGCAAAGGCACTTTTACTTGGTCAGATGGAAAACAAAAAACAGGTATTTGGAAAAATGGAAGTTTCCAAGAATAGTTTTAAAACATTGTCAGAGCCAGTTAAGCAATTTGGTGGATTAGTTGGTATAATTATTCTCATCTTTCTAACTTTTTTTGTTTTAAATAATATTTTTGGTGAAGGTGATGAACTAGTTGCAAAAATGAAAATAGAAGAAGAAAGAATAGCTCAAGAAAGGAAACTTAATAAGCTAATTTCTAGTCTCCCTTCTGGAGTTTTGGTTTCGTTTGATGGTACTGATAATTTTAAATTATCTGATGAATTATATGAAGCTGTTTGCAAGGCAACTAAACTTATACCTCAACGTGCAATTATGGGTGCGAATTTTCTAAACTTTAGAGCTCATGAAATTTATACAATTAACGGAAACAAAATAGATGAAACATTTGTAAAATGGGACGATGAAAAAAATAAATGTTTTGCAGGTTTCGTTGTAAGTGGAAAAAATGTTGGAGTTGATGAAACAATCACTGTGAGTGGTGAGGCTTTGAGTTTTTTAAGCACTGGAATTGATACTAGAGTTTATTTTATTAAAAATTTTTAAGGAGAAAAAAAATTATATAGATTTTATTTTACTTTAATATCGTATAACCTAATTAGAAGTTATGTCTGAACCAATAATCAAATGTGAGTCTGTTTATAAAATATTTGGAGAGAACGCCAAAAAAATGCTTGATGACTCTAATGGCAATGTTGATGCAAAAACTTTTCAAGAAAATGGATGTATTGTTGGGGTTAACAACGCCTCTTTTGAAGTATCAAAAGGAGAAATGTTAGTTGTAATGGGTTTGTCAGGCTCGGGAAAATCAACATTATTGAGATGTATTTCTAGATTAACAGACGCAACAGGTGGAAAAATTTTTATAGAAGGGCAAGACTTACTTCAATTAAACAATAAAGAGCTAATCAATCTTAGAAGAAACAAAATGGGAATGGTTTTTCAAAGCTTTGCTTTATTACCACATAAAACAGTTGTAGAGAACATTGCTTTTCCTCTTCAAATAAAAGGAATAAAAACTGAAGATAGTATTAGTAAAGCAATGGACATGGTTAAACTTGTGGGTCTTGATGGAAGGGAAAACTATTTCCCAAGAGAACTCTCAGGAGGTCAACAACAAAGAGTGGGTATTGCAAGATCGTTAGCTGTAGAACCTGATATTTGGTTTTTGGATGAACCATTTTCAGCATTAGATCCACTAATAAGAAAAGAAATGCAAGATGAATTTTTAAGACTTCAAGAAAAATTGCAAAAAACAATTATGTTTATTACCCATGACTTCGATGAAGCTTTAAAGCTTGCTGATAGAATTGCAATTATGAAAGATGGTATCATTGAACAATTAGATACACCAGCAAATATTGTTTTAAATCCTGCAACTGAATATGTGAGAAAATTTACCGAGGAAGTTCCCAGAGAAAAAGTTTTATTAATTGAGGATGTAATGGACACATCTACTAAAGATAATTTAGGTGATCTTAAAGTTTTAAAAGATGAAATTATTGAAAATGTTGCTGAAAAAATTTTAACTCAAGAAAAATCAGTTACAGTAGTAGATAGTAATAACAAAGTTGTTGGTTCTATTAATCCAACAAAAATAATTAATACAGTTTTTGGAGGAAGAAAAAATAATAATTAAGCTATGGAATTGATTAAAAAATATCCAAAGTTATTTCAGTGGTTATTTTTATTAATTGTATTTTTTGCTTTATGTTTTGCAATTGATGTTCCTGAAACATATAAATTTATAAGAGGACAAGCTGAATTTGTTAAAGATCCCAACCAAAGTTCGTACATTTTTCTTGGTAAAGAAGTAAGGTATTATGCTTTCGATGTTTTTTGGAGACTTCCTCCATTACTGGGATGGTTACCCATTTGGATAAACGACTCATTATTTTTCTTGATGAACGAATGGATGCCAATGGAGTTTTGGAATGAGGATACCCAAGAATTCAAAACTAGACCTTTGTTATTGCAAATAAGTAGAAATTTAACCTCTTTTATGACTTTTTTAATAGAGTTAATTAGAGAAATTTTATTAGGAGGGCTTGAAACTATTGTTGCATTCACTAGTTGGGACTGGATAGATAAAAATCCTTGGGCTGAGTTACCTGGTTTGCCATGGACAATAGTTGCAGCAGGTGCTGCGATACTTTCTTACAAGTTAAGTGGTAAGGGTTTAGCTTTGTTTGCAGGTTTAACAATGATTTATATTTCAATATTTGGTCAATGGAAACCTTCAATGCAAACTCTCTCATTTATATTAGTAGCGGCACCGCTATCATTTATTTTTGGCCTGGGGTTAGGTATTGCAGCTTTTAAAAGCAAACGTGTTGAAAAAGCTTTATATCCAATACTTCTAGTTATGCAAACAATGCCACAGTATGCTGTATTGGTTCCTGCACTTGTTCTTTTTGGAGTTGGCGATCATGCTGCAGTAATTATAACTATGGTAGTTGCAGTCCCCCCAATGATATTATTAACTATATTGGGTTTAAGAGCAATACCTCCAGAAGTTATTGAAGCGGGCAGAATGAGCGGGTGTAATAATTGGCAACTAATGTTAAAAGTTTTAATTCCTACTGCAAGAAGAGATATCTTGATTGGAGTAAACCAGGTCATCATGGTTTGTTTTTCTATGGCTGTTATTTCAGCTTTTATAGGTGCAAAAGGATTAGGATTTAATCTGTTGTTAGCCTTAAATCAACTCAATATCGGTTTAGCTTTAGAAGCTGGATTGTGTATTAGTTTAATTGCAATTCTTTTAGATAAAATGTCTTTGGCTTGGGCAAACAAACAAACGGACTATTTTGGCAATCTTACTTTCCTTCAAAGAAATAAAAATATTTTATTTTTTGCTTCAACAGTTGCTATAGGAATTATACTTGCATATGTTGGAACTTTTTTGTTCAAAGATACATTTAATTATTTATTTGAAGTTCCTCATAACAAAGGATTATCAACAGCAGATTTTTGGAACAAAGGTGTAGATTGGATTTTCGATACTTTTTTTGTTTATATAAAAGCATTTAATACATGGTTAATTCAAGATGTGCTTCAGCCAATGAGAGCCTTGTATTTAAGAATGCCTGCAATAGCTACATTAGTTTTAGTTGTTGGTTCAGGATATTTAATTGGAGGAGTTCGTTCAGCTTTAGTTGTTTGTGCATTAACATTATTTATAGCATTAAGTCCATGGTGGGATAGAGCATTAGTTACAGCTTATATGGCTACTTTTGGAGTAGTTATATCTTGTATAATTGGATTTACAGTTGGCACTCTATGTTTTCAAAATAAACATTCCACAAGTTTTATGCTAGGAGTTTGTGATATATTTCAAACTTTTCCATCTTTTGTGTATTTAATTCCAGTTATGATGCTATTCGGGATAACAGACACTTCAGTTTTAATTGCTGTTATAGTTTATGCTACTATACCCGCAACAAGGTATACTATTGAAGGTTTAAGAAGTGTTCCAACTGGCTTACATGATGCCGCAACAATGTCAGGAGTAAATAAATTTCAAAGGTTAACAAAAATTGAATTTCCACTAGCTTTTCCACATATGATGCTCGGACTAAATCAAACAATAGTTTTTGCACTATTTATGGTAATAATTGGAGCTTTTATTGGAACAGAGGATCTTGGGCAATATATCTTAAAGGCACTATCTGATAAAAATGGTGCAGGCATTGGATTAACATTGGGGATTTGCGTAGCATTCATTGGCTTAATATTTGACAATTTAATTCGAACCTGGGTAGGTCAAAGAAAAAAACATCTGGGCATAGATTAATTTAAATTTCAATGAAAAAAGAAACTATTAATATTATTGGTTGGATTATGTTTATCATTTCTGCAATAGGATTTATTATATCCAGTATTGGAAGTTTTTGGGCAATGTTTGGTAGTATATTTTTTTTTGTAGCTTGTTTTGTTTTTTTAATACCTTATTTCATCAAAGATAACTGATTTTTTTTATTCACTTAAAAAAGTTTTTAAAGAATCGTCCATTGCCTCAATCCACTGAGTATGATGTATTGGAGCTTGAGAACCTGTTACTGGAGAAGAAAAAGATTTATTTCTATAAGTAAGAATATCTTCAACCTTATGGTGTTCCCACTCTTTAAAATGCTTTCTTATTAATTCAAAGTCAATTTTTGGGTAATCAGATAAACTATGAAGCTCTTTTGTGTACTCAGTTTGAAAGTCAATCATTTGATCAGGGTTTTCTAATTTTTCTTCCATAGCTATCCATTTGTTTATATCTTTTTCTATATCTGACTTATTTGGAGTCTTAATTTTTCCCATAATAACATCCCTTGCAAACCATGCCTGACAATCAAACATGTTAAAGGTATGAAATTGATCTTGCATACCTAGGTACATTAATTTGTGATTATTTTGCCAAACTACACCTTTGTACAGCTTAGGTGGATATAGTCTATTTGTTGTTTTTAATTTAAGATCATCAGACAAAAATGGAAAATGATGAAGATATCCAGAACACAAAATTATCGCATCTGCTTCTTGCTCATAACCATCTTTAAAAATTGCTTTGTTACCTTCAAGTCTATCAAGATGAAAAACTTCTTTCATTCCTTTTGGCCATTTAAATCCCATAGGATTATGTCGATAGCCAATAGTCACACTTTTAGCTCCGTACTTATGACACTGAAGAGCAACATCTTCTGCTGAGTAACTACTTCCTAAGACAATTACATTTTTTCCTCTAAATTCTTCTGCATCTCTGAAATCGTGTGAGTGCATTATTCTTCCTGGGAATGATTTCATACCCGGATATTCTGGTATGAATGGAACTGAGAAATGACCAGTTGATACAACTAAGTAATCAAATATATCGGTAGAAATTATATCATTTTTTTTGTCATAATAGGTTATTTTGAAATTATTATCATCGAAAGTAACATTGCTGACTGTAGTGCTAAATTTTACTTTATTTTTTAAAGAACCTTTTTTAACTCTTCCAAGTATATAATTAAACAAAACTTCTCTAGGGGGAAATGATGGAATTGGCTTCCCAAAATGTTCATCAAATGAATAATCTGCAAATTCCAAACATTCTTTTGGGCCATTTGACCAAAGATATCTGTACATACTATTAGGGACAGGATCTCCATATTGGTCAGAACCAGTTCTCCAACTATAATTCCAAAGTCCACCCCAATCCTCTTGTTTTTCAAAACACACAATTTCAGGGATTTTTTCACCTTTTTTTTCTGCTTGCTCGAACGATCTAAGCATTGATAAACCACAAGGTCCAGCACCAATTATTGCAACTTTAGACATATAAATGATCTCTAATTTAATAATTTAATTAATCTACTTTACTAATAATTTTCTGAAAATTACAATAAAAAAAACAAACTCAAGTGAGATTTTTTTGAAGAAATTAATACTATCCATTGATCAGGGCACAACTTCATCAAGATCTATTCTATTTGATCTTAGAGGAAAAAAAATTTTTTCATCACAGTATGAATTTAAACAAATATATCCAAATCTAGGCTGGGTTGAACATGATCCAAATGAAATTTGGAGGGTTACTTTAAAAACTATTAAACAGGCAATAAAAAAGAGTAAAAAATTAAAAGCTAAAATAATTTCAATTGGAATAACAAATCAAAGAGAGACCACTATTCTTTGGGATAAAAATACAGGTAAACCAGTTTACAATGCGATCGTTTGGCAAGATAGAAGGACTCATCAAATTTGTGAAAATTTAAAAAAAAAAAAATTTGAAAATTTATTTAGAAAAAAAACTGGCTTGTTAATCGACCCATATTTTTCAGCAACAAAAGTAAAATGGTTATTAAATAATGTCCCAATAACTAAAAAACTTTTAAAAAAAAACTGTTTAATATTTGGAACAATTGACACTTTTTTAATTTGGAAACTAACAAATAAAAAAAATCATTTTACTGATGCAACTAATGCAAGCAGAACTTTAATGTATAATATAAACTCTAATAGATGGGATGATGAAATATTAAAAAAATTAAATATTCCAAAATCTATTTTACCAAAAGTAAAAAATTCCTCTGATAATTTTGGTTTAACATCAAAAAAAATTATAGGTTTAGAAATACCAATTAATGCTGTATTAGGTGATCAGCAGGCTGCTGCTGTAGGTCAAGCATGTTTTGAAAAAGGGTCAGTTAAATGCACTTATGGCACAGGAGCGTTTGCAATAATTAATACTGGTAATAAAAAAATTATATCAAAAAATAAATTGTTAACTACAATTTGTTATAGACTGAAAAATAAAAACACATATGCATTGGAGGGCTCTATTTTTATTGCTGGAGCTGGTATACAGTGGTTGAGGGATAAAATTAAATTAATTAATAATGCATATGAAACAGAAAATATTGCTAAATCTAAAACTGATAATGATGGAGTTTATATTGTGCCAGCATTTACAGGACTAGGTGCTCCCTATTGGAAGTCAGAAGCTACAGGTGTTATTACTGGACTAAGAAGAAATACTGATTGGAAGAATTTAGTTAGAGCAGTAGTAGAGTCTGTTGCTTATCAAAGTTATGACTTATTTAAAGCAATGAGAAAAGATGGTTCTATACCAAAAATAATTAAAATTGATGGAGGTATGGTAACTAATGATTGGTTTGCACAATTTTTAGCTGACATTTTAAACACCAAAGTATTAAGGCCTGTTATTCAAGAAACTACAGCATTAGGAGTTGCCTTTTTTGCAGGTCTTCAGGCAGGTGAATTTAAATCACTTAATGAAATAAAATATAAATGGAAAAAAGATGCAATATTTTCGTCTAAAATTAGCAAAAAATTGAGAAATAACCTATTGCAAGGGTGGCAACAAGCAATTAGAAAAACTTTAGCTTAATTATAGGTTATGAAAAAAATAGTTATCATAGGTGCAGGCTCAATGGGATCAGCATTCGCTGTTCCATGTATCGAGAATAAAAATGATGTGACTGTAGTGGGCACACATCTAGAAGATGATCTTATTAAAAATATAAAATTAAATAACCAGACTCATCCAGCATTAAAAACCCAATTATCAAAAGAAATTAAATTTGAAAAATATGAAAAATTACAAACTATTTTAGAAAAAAATCCAGATATTGTTGTTTGTGGAGTAAGTTCAGTTGGAATTGAATGGTTTGTTAAGCAAATATCTAAAAACTATAAAAAAAAATTACCAATAGTCTTATTAACAAAAGGTTTAGCCATATTTGATAATGAGCTTACAACACTTTCAGACAAAATTAGAAATTTATTAAAAAAAGACGGACATTCAGAGATTAATATTTCTGCTATAAAGGGACCTTGTTTGGCTGCAGGTTTGGCAAATAAAATGAGAACAGGTACAGTTATTGCTAATTTGGAAATGAAAGAGTCACAATTACTAAAAGAAATTATTTCTACGAATTATTATTCTACTGAAATATCTAAAGATATTACTGGAGTTGAGATTTCTGGTGCAATCAAAAATATTTATTCAATGTTAATTGGAGCTTCAGAAGGATTAAGTAATTCTAAAGTATCAAAAGATATTCAATCTAAATATTATTTAAACACAGCTGCTTCTCTAATACACAGATCAATTTCAGAAATGGTTGAATTTGTTAAACACTATGGTGGTGAAACAGAAACAGTTTATGGTTTAGCAGGTCTTGGAGATTTATATGTTAGTGCGATTGGTGGAAGAAATAGTTTGATGGGAAAGTATTTAGGAGAAGGATATTTATATAATGAGGCTAAAGAAAAGTTTATGAAACATACAACTGTGGAAGGGGCGCAATTAGCATTAGAAATAGGACCAAAAATTTTGCAAGATTTAAATCTTACAAATTTCCCTTTAATGTTTAGTATGCTTAAAACTATCTGTGAAAATAAAAAATTAGAAATTAATTGGTAAATGAATATTAATTGGAATTATCCAACAACTGTTTGGGTTGGAGAAGATAGATCAACTGAAATTGGAGAAGCTTGTAAGTTATCAAAAATTAAAAATCCATTATTTGTTACTGATAAAGATTTAGTATCTTTGCCTATGACAATTAATATTACAAATAAACTTAAAGAATTATTTCATGAGTTAAAATTTTTTTGTAACTTTTCAGGAAATCCAAATGGAAAAAATATAAATGAAGGTGTTGAAGTATATAATATTAACCAATGCGATGGTGTTATAGCATTTGGTGGAGGCAGTGCTTTAGATGTTGGAAAAGCAATTGCTTTCATGTGTGGTCAAACTAGACCTTTGTGGGATTTTGAAGATATTGGAGATTATTGGAAAAGGGCAGATGAAACTAAGATTTCCCCAATTATTGCAATTCCAACAACTGCAGGAACTGGCTCAGAAACAGGAAGAGCTTCAGCAATTATAAATGAGGAGACAGGTATAAAAAAAATAATTTTCCATCCAAAATTTATGCCAACAATTGTAATTCTTGATCCTAAGTTAACTATTGATTTGCCTCCAAGGATTACATCTGCAACGGGAATGGATGCTTTAGCACATAATTTAGAGGCTTACTGTGCACCTGGTTTTCATCCTATGGCAGATGGTATTGCTTTAGAGGGCATGAGATTAATAAAAAAATCTTTATCTGAAGCAGTAAAAAATGGAAAAAACTTAGAAGCAAGATCTGATATGCTGGCTGCAGCAAGTATGGGATCAACTGCTTTTCAAAAAGGTTTAGGCGCAATCCACTCATTAAGCCATCCAGTAAATTCTCAATTTAATATACATCATGGTTTATCCAATGCTATTTTTATGCCTTATGTTTTAACTTTTAATAAAAAAGAAGTATCAAATAAAATAATTTCTATATGTGACTATCTTGATATAGAAAAATCATTTGAAAAATTTGTAAAATGGATAATGGATTTAAGAGAAGAATTTAATATTCCACATAAACTTTCAGAAATAATTGATAAAGAAAAAATAGATTTAGAAAAGTTATCTCAAATGGCTTTTGAAGATCCTTCAACAAGTGGAAATCCAAAAAAATTAACAAAAGAAGATATGAAAGCAATGTACAAGCATAGTATTTCAGGGGAATTATTTTAATGAAAAAAATTTTACTTGTAGAAGGAAATTTAAGAGAAGCAAATCAAGAATTTAAAGATAATGGAATTAAGACTCACACAGAAAGTCTTAAAGAAAGTATTGATTATTATACAAATAATTTAGCGATTGACTCAGTTAATCCATCATCCGATAAAGATATCTTTGAAAAAGTAAAAGACTTAAATAAGTATGATGGTCTTATTTGGGGTGGTAGTAGTTTAAATATTTACAGTGACACTCCAGAGATAAGAAGACAAATTGAGTTTATGAAGGAGTGCCAAAAACAAGTAAAAAATATATTAGCAATATGTTGGGGCATGCAAGTTGCTGTAACAGCAGCAGGAGGTGAAGTCAAAAAAGGAGAAAACGGAGCTCATAGAGGAATTGCTCATGATATAATTATTAATAAAGATGGATTAAGCCATCCAATTTATAAAGGTAAAAAAGAAATTTTTAATACACCTGCCTTTAATTATGATGAAGTGGTCACTTTACCTGAAAAGTCAGTTTTATTGTCGTCAAATAAAGTTAATAGAGTTATGGGATTAAATTTTAAAACAGAAAAAAGCAATATATGGGGCATTCAGTATCACCCAGAAATTACCTATGATAAAATGATTACACTTATAAATTTTAGAAAAGAAAAACTTATAAATAATAAATCTTTTAATGATGAAGCTGACTTAATTTCTCATGTTCAAATGATAGAAAAAGAAAATAAGATAACTAATAAAGAATCTAGGATGAGAGAGTTAAAAAATTGGTTAGATTTAATTAGTTAAATTTTTAAAATAAACCCTCTATTTCTCCGTCTTTATTTAATTTAATAGAGTCAGCAGCAGGAACTCTTGGTAGGCCGGGCATAGTCATAATAGCTCCACATACTACAACTATAAATTCTGCTCCAGAAGAAAGCCTAATTTCTCTAATTGGCAGTGAATGTTCGGTTGGAGCCCCTTTAAGACTAGGATCTGTTGAAAAACTATATTGAGTTTTTGCAACACAAATTGGCAAGTCTCCATAACCAGCTGCTTCAAAACTTTTTAATTGGTCTCTGATTTTAGTATCAGCAATAACATCATCTGCTCTGTAAATTTCTTTAGCAATAGTCTCTATCTTTTCAAATAAAGGTATTTTACTTTCATACAAAAATTTAAATTTGGCTTCATTTTTTTCACATAAATCAACTACATGATTAGCAAGTTCTTTAGTTCCTTCCCCACCATTTGACCAGTGAGTACAAAGGCTTGCTTTAACACCTAGTCCATCACAAAATTTAATTAATGCTTTAACCTCATTATCAGTATCTTTAATAAAATGATTAACAGCTACAGCAACTGGAAGACCGAATTTTTTTACATTTTCAATATGTCGCTCAAGATTTACTAAGCCTTTTTTTAATGCATCAACATTTTCATTTTTTAAATCATCTTTAGAAACACCACCATGCATTTTTAGAGCTCTAATCGTTGCAACAATAACCACACAACTTGGTTTTAAATTTGATTTTCTACATTTAATATCTAAAAACTTTTCAGCCCCAAGATCTGCGCCAAAACCTGCTTCAGTTACAACATAGTCTGCAAGCTTTAATGCAGTTTTAGTAGCAATTACAGAGTTACATCCATGAGCAATATTTGCAAAAGGACCTCCATGAATAATAGCAGGATTGTTTTCTAACGTTTGAGTTACATTTGGTCTTATGGCATCTTTTAACAATACTGTCATAGGACCTTGAGCTTTCAAATCTTTTGCGTAAACAGGTTTTCTATCTCTGGTGTAAGCTATTGTAATGTTACCAATTCTTTTTTCTAAATCTTCCAAATCATTTGATAAGCAAAAGATAGCCATAATTTCTGAAGCAACTGTAATATCAAATCCATCTTCTCTTGGAAAACCATTTGCTATACCACCTAAATTAATATTTATAGATCTTAATGAGCGATCATTCATATCCATTACTCTCTTCCAAACAACTCGTCTAACATCAATGTCTAATTTATTACCCCAATAAATATGATTATCAATTAATGCAGATAACAAATTGTGTGCTGAAGTTATTGCATGAAAGTCTCCAGTAAAATGTAAATTAATTTGTTCCATAGGAACAACTTGAGCATACCC
Source organism: uncultured Pelagibacteraceae bacterium (assembly GCA_902522915.1). Taxonomy (GTDB): domain Bacteria; phylum Pseudomonadota; class Alphaproteobacteria; order Pelagibacterales; family Pelagibacteraceae; genus Pelagibacter. The sequence goes on from CABYXQ010000019.1 coordinate 19,063, forward strand.
ACCTCCAGCTGCACCTCCCTTCATTCCAAATGAAGGACCAAGGCTTGGTTCTCTTAGACAAACAATAGATTTTTTTCCAACTTTATTTAAACCATCGTTAAGTCCAACTGAAGTAGTTGTTTTACCTTCACCTGCAGGAGTAGGAGTTATTGCCGTTACAAGAATAAGTTTTCCTTCAGGTTTATCTTTTAAAGAGTCTAAATATTCTAAATTAATTTTTGCAATATGACGACCCATTGGACTAAAAGCCGAACTTTCATCAGGGACATTAATTTTTGCTAAAATATCGTTTATAGGCTGCATTTTAGCTTCTCTAGCTATTTGGATGTCTGACTTTATTTCTTTCATTTGAAACTCCTATAAATTTAATTTTTTTAATGAACAATAGATATCTTATTTAAAATTTTTGGAAACTTCTAAAAAATATATATAAAAAAAATAATAACTATTTATATTCATATATATAAAATAACCTCATGCAAAAATATTCTATATTTAACTTGGTAAAAAATGCTTTTTCGGGTCATCAAAACTGGGATTTAGCATGGAAAGACCCAACACCCAAAAAAGAATATGAAGTAGTAATAATTGGGGGCGGAGGACATGGTTTAGCGACTGCATATTATTTAGCAAAAGAACATAATATTACAAATGTTGCCATAATTGAAAAAGGTTGGATTGGAGGTGGAAACGTTGGACGTAATACCACCATTATAAGATCAAATTATATGCATGATGACAATGGACTGTTCAGTGAATTTGGAATGGATCTATGGAGAAAGATGAGCCAAGATTTAAATTATAACGTGATGTTTTCTCCAAGAGGAATTATAAATCTTGCACACTCAGATGCGCAGATGAATGTTTATGCTAGAAGAGGAAACTCTATGCGTTTGAATGGCATAGATGCTGAGCTACTTAACAGAGAACAAGTCAAAGAAATTATACCTATGGCAGATTTTTCTGAAAATGTAAGATTTCCAATTTTTGGAGGTTTAATGCAGCCAAGTGCTGGAACAGCAAGACACGATGCTGTTGCTTGGGGCTATGCTAGACAAGCAGACTCAATGGGTGTTGATATAATTCAAAATTGTGAAGTTACTGGATTTGATATTAATAATGGAAAAATTAATGGAGTTAGAACTTCAAGAGGAGATATTAAAGTTAAAAAAATTGGTTTATGTGTTGCAGGAAGCACAAATATTTTAGCTGAAAAATTAAATATGACATTACCAATAGAAACTCATTTACTTCAAGCATGTGTTTCTGAACCTGTAAAACCAGTTTTAGATAGAGTTGTAACTTTTGGAGCAGGCCATTTTTATATTAGTCAATCTGACAAAGGAGAAATGGTAATGGGTGGAGACTTAGATGGATATAACAGTTATGCTCAAAGGGGAAACTTACCAACTTTACAGCACGTATTAACAGAGGGAATTGCGATGATGCCTTTCCTAAGTAAATTAAAAATGCTTAGAACTTGGGGTGGAATTATGGATATGTCAATGGATGGATCACCAATAATTGATAAAACACATATTGATGGTTTGTATTTAAATTGCGGCTGGTGTTACGGTGGTTTCAAAGCAACTCCAGCGTCTGGTTGGACATTTGCACATACTATTGCTCAAGATAGAGTTCATAAATTAAACGCTGGTTATAGTTTAAATAGATTTAATACAGGTCATTTGCTTGATGAAAAAGGACTTGGAACAAAAACTTGGATTTCATAAATGCTTTATATTAAATGCCCACACTGTGGAATGAGACCACAAACTGAATTTTCTTATGGTGGAGATGCAACTGTTAAAAGGCCAGAACTAAATAAAGAAATTTCTGATCATGAATGGGATAATTTTGTTTATAATAGAAAGAGTTTAAGAGGAAAGCATTTAGAGCTCTGGCAACATATATCTGGATGTAGACAGTGGATAAAAGTTGAAAGGGATACAGCAACTCATGAAATCTTTAAAACTTTTAAAGCTGACGAGGATGTTGCTTAATGTCGCAAAAATTTAGAATAGAAAATGTTGGATTAATAAATAGAGATAAAAAATTATCATTTAAATTCAATGGTAAACCTTATTATGGTTATGAAGGTGACACATTAGCTTCGGCTTTAATTGCTAATGGTGTTCATTTAATTGGTAGAAGCTTTAAATATCACAGACCAAGAGGTTTTTTTGGAGCTGGAGTTGATGAACCTTATGCAATTGTTCAATTATATAGAAACGACGAGACTGAACCTAATATAAAAGCAACAGAACAAGAGTTATTTGAAGGTTTAGAAGCCAAAAGTGTTAATTGCTGGCCAAGTGTTAATTTTGATATTGGGGCAATAAATAACTTTTTAAAAATATTTCTTCCAGCTGGTTTTTATTACAAGACTTTTATGTGGCCAAAAAGTTTTTGGTATTGGATTTATGAACCATTTATTAGAAAGGCTGCTGGTCTAGGTGTGGCATCAATAAAACATGATAAAGAGCGTTACGAACATAAATATGAATATTGTGATTTATTAATAGCTGGCTCAGGACCTTCTGGATTAGCAAGTGCATATGCTGCAGCAAAAAATGGAGCAAAAATAATTCTAGCAGAAGACAAACCAAGATTTGGTGGATCTTTGTTAACAAGTGATGTGAATATTGGAAATCAATCGGGAAAAGATTGGGCAGACGGAATTATTGCAGAACTTAAAACAATGCCCAATGTTGTTGTAAAAAATAGATCTCAAATTTTCGGATATTATGATCATAACATGCTTGTTATGTCAGAAAATGTCAGTGATCATTTACCAAAAACTAAAAAATATCATCCAAATAAAAGATTATGGTACATTAGAGCAAAGCAAGTTTTAATTTCTTCTGGATCAATTGAAAGGCCAATAGTTTTTGGAAACAATGATACCCCGGGTGTCATGTTATCTTCTGCAGCAAAAGAATATTTAAAAGTTTACGGTGTTTTGATTGGAAGAAGCCCATTGGTATTTACAAATAATGATAGTGGATATGAAACAGCTATTGAATTTAAAAAACATGGGGTAGATCCAATTGTTTTAGACTCAAGAAAAAATCCTGAATCTGAAATAATTAGTGAAGCAAAAAACTTAGGAATAAGTATAAAAAATTCTTATGTGGTCGTAGCAGCTCAAGGATATAAAAAAGTAAAATCAGCAGATATTGCAAGTATTTCTGATGATAAAAAACAACTGGGTAAAATAGAAAATGTAAAATGTGACTGTATATGTGTTTCAGGTTTTTGGACGCCAACAATTCATTTAGCATCCCAATCAGGAAACAAAACTAAGTTTAAAGAAGAAATTGATGCTTTTGTTCCGGGACAATCAAAACAAAACGAAATTACTTTGGGGGCTGCTAATGGAGTGTTTTCACTTGAGGAAACCTTAAAAACATCATTTGCAGCAGGAAGCGAGTTGTCAAAAAAAATAACTCAAAATGATAATGAGGTAACAATTCCAAATGTTGTTGAAAAAAAATCTTCTCAACATGATAAGTTTTGGTGTGTTCCATTACCAAAAGGTAAAAATTATAAAAGATTTTTAGATTTTCAAAACGATGTTTCTGTATCAGATGTAGAAATAGCTTTAAAAGAAGGTTATCGATCAATTGAACATGTTAAAAGATA
>CABYXQ010000020.1 GCA_902522915.1 uncultured Pelagibacteraceae bacterium
AGCAGCAGCAATTTTCTCTGATACTGTCATTTTATTAATATTTTTGACTGATTTTCTAACCATAATTTCTGAATTTTTTGAACCAGGTATCGATCCTTTTAAATATAAAAGTTCATTTTCTATATCTGTTTTAATAATCTCGATATTTTGCATAGTTCTAAGTTTATCACCCATATGCCCAGCCATTTTTTTTCCTTTAAAAACTTTTCCTGGATCTTGACTGTGTCCAGTTGAACCATGAGCTCTGTGTGAAACTGAAACTCCATGACTAGCTCTTAAGCCACCAAAGTTATGTCTTTTCATAGCTCCTGCAAAACCTTTACCAATAGTTCTTGATCTTGTATCTACAAATTTGATGTCTTTAAATATTTCAAGACCAAATTCATTACCTGCTTTAAATGCTTGAGTATCGCTAATTCTAAATTCTTGAAGTTTTTTCTTTGCTTCAGTATTTTTTTTAGCAAAAAAACCTTTCATTGCTTTTGTTAATTTTGAATTTTTAATTTTTCCAAATCCAAGTTGTACAGCTTTATATCCCCTTTTATCTTCTTCAATTACATCAATAACTCTTGCTTTTTCTACTTTTAAAACAGTAACAGGAACTAACTGACCAGTTTTATAAAACTCTCTAGTCATCCCTATTTTTTTTCCAAGTAAAGCTATCTCGCGCATAATTATATCTTAATCTCCACATCAACTCCTGAAGCTAAATCAAGCTTCATTAATGCTTCAACTGTTTGTGGTGTTGGTTCAATAATATCAATTAATCTTTTATGTGTTCTGGACTCAAATTGTTCTCTACTTTTTTTATCAATATGAGGAGATCTTAATACCGTATATCTTTCAATTCTAGTTGGTAAAGGTATTGGGCCTTTAATTGTTGCGCCTGTTCTCTTAACAGTATTTACAATTTCTTCTGTAGATGCATCTAAAATTTTATTATCGTAGGCTCTGAGCTTAATTCTAATATTCTGTTTTTCCATATTACCCTGCAATCTTCTTGGTTACTTCGTCTTGAACATTTTGTGGAACTTTTGAATAATGATCAAAAAACATCGAGTATTGAGCTCTACCTTGGGACATAGACCTTAAATTATTAATGTATCCAAACATGTTAGCTAAAGGAACCATGGCAGTAATAACTGTAGCATTTCCTCTTTGTTCTTGAGTGCTTATTTGGCCTCTTCGACTATTTAAGTCTCCAATAACATCTCCCATATAATCTTCAGGAGTTACTACTTCAACTCTCATAATTGGCTCTAATAATTTTAAACCACCTTTAGTGCAAGCTTCTTTAAAGCAAGCTCTACTTGCTAATTCAAAAGCTAACACACTTGAGTCTACATCATGATGTAGTCCATCTAGTATAGTTACTTTATAATCAATCATTGGGAAACCTGCTAAAATTCCACCATCTGAAACTGTCTCAATGCCTTTTTCTACGCCAGGTATAAATTCTTTAGGAATTGCACCACCTTTAATTTTACTTTCAACTTCTCTTCCTTTGCCTGGCTCTTGTGGCTCAACTAACAATTTAACTTTAGCAAATTGCCCTGCACCACCACTTTGTTTTTTGTGTGTATACTCTATTTCAGAAGATGACTCTATAGTCTCTCTATAAGCAACTTGAGGTGCACCAACATTTGCTTCAACTTTAAATTCTCTTTTCATACGATCTACAATTATATCTAAATGTAATTCACCCATGCCTTTTATAATTGTTTGACCAGATTCTTCATCAGAGGTTACTCTAAATGATGGATCTTCTTTGGCTAATCTACCCAATGCTTCGCCCATTTTTTCTTGATCAGCTTTTGTTTTTGGTTCTACAGCAATTTCTATTACAGGATCTGGAAATTCCATTGGTTCAAGTAAAACCGAATTTTCTTTGTCACATAAAGTATGACCAGTTATTGTATTTTTTAAGCCTGCTAAAGCCACAATATCTCCCGCATTGGCTTCTTTAATATCTTCTCTAGAGTTTGCATGCATTAAAAGCATTCTTCCAACTCTCTCTTCTTTTTCTTTTGATGAGTTAAAGACAGCTGTTCCTGTTTTAATTGTTCCTGAATATATTCTTATAAAAGTCAGTGAACCTACAAAAGGATCATTAGCAACTTTAAAAGCTAAAGCAGAAAATGGTACATTATCTTCAAATTTCATTTCCATTTCATTATCAGTTCCCAGCTTAGTTCCTTTAATAGATCCAATATCTACAGGACTTGGTAAATAGCTTACAACAGCATCTAATAAAGGCTGAACTCCTTTATTTTTAAATGCTGAACCTGTTAGAACTGGTACAAAGCTAAAATTTAAAGTTCCTTTTCTAATACATTTAACTAAATCTTCTTCTTTAATTTCATCACCATTCAAATAAGCTTCCATTAACTTTTCATCCTGCTCAACTGCAGTTTCAACTAATTCTGTTCTGTATTTTTGTGATATTTCTTTTAAATCATCAGGAATATCTTTGTATTCCCATTCAGCACCTAATGCTTCATTTTTCCAAACTTGAGCTTTCATTTTAACTAAATCAACTACACCAACTAATGATGCTTCAGCACCAATTGGAACCTGTACTACAAGTGGTTTAGCTCCTAGACGATCCCTAATCATGTCTACACATCTAAAGAAATCCGCTCCTGTCCTGTCTAATTTATTAACAAAACAAATTCTTGGAACTTTATATTTGTCAGCTTGTCTCCAAACTGTTTCTGATTGAGGTTCTACACCTGCAACACCATCAAAGACTGCTACAGCACCATCTAAAACTTTTAAAGACCTTTCTACTTCAATCGTAAAATCTACGTGACCAGGAGTATCAATTATATTAATCCTATGATCATTCCAAAAACAAGTTGTTGCAGCAGAAGTGATTGTGATTCCTCTTTCTTGTTCTTGCTCCATCCAATCCATTGTTGCAGCTCCATCATGAACTTCACCAATTTTATGACTTTTACCTGTGTAATATAAAACTCTCTCTGTAGTAGTTGTCTTACCTGCATCTATATGGGCCATGATCCCAATATTTCTATATTTTTCTAATGTATGAGTTCTAGCCATAATTTATTACCATCTAAAATGTGCAAAAGCTTTATTTGACTCTGCCATTTTGTGTACATCCTCTTTTTTTTTAACTGCAGCACCTTTTTTTTCATAAGCATCAAAAAGTTCATTAAAAATTTTATCTGCCATATGTTTGTCTTTTCTTTTTCTCGCAGAATCAACTAACCATCTTATTGCTAAAGCTTGAGCTCTTTTACTTTTTACTTCAACAGGAACTTGATAAGTCGCACCACCAACTCTTCTTGATCTAACTTCTACAGTAGGTTTAATATTATTTATTGCTTCATTAAAAACATTAATTGGTTCATCTTTTGTTTTTGATTTAATTTTATCAATTGCATCATAAACAATTTTTGACGCAACACCTTTTTTTCCATCATTCATGATGTTATTTATTAGTTTAGGGATTACAGTTGAATTGAATTTTGGATCTGGAACAACATTTTTTTTAGGTTGAGTTTTTTTTCTAGACATTATTTTCCTTTTTTAGTTCCGTATAATGATCTTCTTTTTTTTCTATTAGCTACACCTTGGGTGTCTAGATTGCCTCTTAAAATATGATAACGAACTCCTGGTAAGTCTTTAACTCTACCACCTCTAATTAAAACTACTGAGTGTTCTTGTAGATTATGACCTTCACCTGGAATATAGGCTGTTACCTCAAAACCATTAGATAACCTAACTCTAGCTACTTTTCTTAATGCAGAATTAGGCTTCTTTGGAGTAGTTGTATAGACTTTTACACAAACACCCCTCTTTAATGGTTGCTTCTGTAGTGCAGGAACTTTGTTCCTTGAAAATTGTTTAACTCTCTTTTTTCTTAACAACTGATTAATAGTTGGCATAAATTTTAATTTTAGTTAATTAATTTTTAGATGAAAATAACTGACAGGTTATTTTGTGGCAGCGTTTAGTACTATTAACAGGCACTACATTCCAACCAAAAATATCGCCAAATTACTTATTAATATGACTTTGTCAAACTAAAACTTCGAGTATTAGGTGATATTTTTACTGATTTACTTGAGTTTCTGACGACTCTGAAGTTTCAATTTTATCTTGATCTTCTAAAAATTTATTATCATCTTCAAGTGCTTTTTTATTCCACTGGTTTTTGATATTTCCCGTACCCGCAGGAACCAATCTACCAACTATAACGTTCTCTTTTAACCCATTAAGAGGGTCAACTTTTCCTTTAATAGCAGCATCTGTTAGAACTCTTGTAGTTTCTTGGAATGAAGCTGCTGATATAAATGACTCAGTTTGTAATGAAGCTTTTGTAATTCCCATTAATACTCTTTCACCAACAGCAGGTGTTTTGCCTTCAGCAACAAGTTTCTCATTAGCTGTATCGAATTTAATTCTATCAATAACTTCACCTGGGAGATAACTAGAGTCACCTGAAACTTTTACCTCAACCTTTTTAAGCATTTGCCTTAAAATAGTTTCTATGTGCTTATCATTTATAATTACACCTTGTAATCTATAAACTTCTTGGACCTGATTTACAAAATATTCTGTTAATTCCTTAATTCCTAGAATTCTTAAAATATCATGCGGTAAAGGTTGCCCATCTAATAAATACTCACCTTTTTGAATTTTTTCACCTTGGTTAAAGTTAATATGTTTACCTTTGGGAATTAGATAATTTGAAGGCTCTGATCCATCTTCCGGAACAATAGATATTCTTTGTTTTCCTCTCACCTCTTTTCCAAATACAACTTGCCCATCATTTTCAGCAATAATTGCACTGTCTTTAGCTTTTCTTGCTTCAAATAATTCTGCTACTCTTGGTAGACCTCCAGTAATATCTTTTGTTTTTGTTGTCTCTTTTGGAAGTCTTGCAATAACATCTCCTGCATAAACTTTTTGACCATCTTTAATAGAAAGAATTGAGTCTGGAACTAGATAATATCTAGCCTCATTATCATCGGCTTTTTTAATTACATTTCCTTTTTCGTCTCTTAAAGTAATTCTTGGTTTCAGATCTGTACTTTTAGATTGAGCTCTCCAATCAATCACTGACTTAGATGAAATACCTGTGGCATCATCTGTAGTTTCTTGAATAGATACACCATCAATTAAATCAACAAAACTTGCTATACCACTTTTTTCAGCAATTACTGGTGTAGTATAAGGGTCCCATTCACAAATTTTAGTGTTTGCTTTAACTTTATCTCCATTATTAAAAAATAATTTTGATCCATAAGCCACTTTATAAACAGCTATTTGAACTCCATTATCATCTTCAATAGAAAGTTGAGTATTTCGACCCATTACAATTAAATTTTTTTTAGAGTCTTCTAAAATATTTGAATTAATAATTTTAAGTGTTCCTTCACTTTTACTAACAATTTGAGAATCTTGTTTTACAGATGCTGTACCTCCAACGTGAAAAGTTCTCATAGTTAACTGAGTTCCTGGTTCTCCAATAGATTGTGCAGAAATCATACCTATTGCTTCTCCAACATGTACCATTTTTCCTCTGGACAGATCTCTACCATAGCAAGTAGCACACACACCTTCTTTTGAACTACACGTCATAACTGAATAAACTTTTATCGATTTAACTCCAGCTGCATCAATTTTATCACAGCCCGTCTCATCAATCATTTCAGATTTTTTTACAACAACTTCACCTGTTAAAGGGTTTTTAACATCAGCAGCTGTAACTCTTCCTAATGCTCTCTCAGACAAACTGACAACTACATTACCACCCTCCAGAATCTCAGAAAGTTCAATAAAGCCAGGATTATCACAATTAATTTTAGTAATTGTTAAATCTTGTGCTACATCACATAATCTTCTTGTTAAATAACCTGAGCTTGCTGTTTTAAGTGCTGTATCAGCAAGACCTTTTCTAGCTCCGTGAGTAGAGTTGAAATATTCTAATGCTGTTAAACCCTCTTTAAAGTTAGATATAATTGGGCTTTCAATAATTTCACCAGAAGGTTTTGCTATTAACCCTCTCATACCTGCCAATTGTTTCATCTGTGCAGCTGAACCTCTAGCGCCACTATCTGCCATCATATAAACAGAGTTAATTTTTAAGCCTTCTGAAGTTTTTTCTGTTGCAGAGATACCTTTCATCATTTCACCAGCAACTTTATCAGTACATTTAGACCAAGCGTCTACGACTTTGTTATATTTTTCACCTCTAGTAATTAAACCTTCAGTGTATTGGGTTTCATAATCGGCAATTAATTTTTTTGTATCATTAATTAACTGAGTTTTATTTTCTGGTATTACAAGATCGTCTTTACCAAAAGAAATTCCGGCTTTGAAAGCATGTTTAAAACCTAAGTCTTTTAACTTATCACAAAATATAACTGTAGTTTTTTGACCACAAAATCTAAATACAATATCAATGATTTCTGAAACAACTTTTTTAGGTAATAATCTATCTACTAAAGAAAATTTAATATTGCTATTTTTTGGAAGTAAATTAGCTAATAAAAATCTTCCAGCTGTAGAAGTATATTTTTCATATTTCTTGTTTCCATTTTCATCTACTGTCTCAAGTCTGGAAATAATTGTACTGTGGACTTTTATTTGATCAGAAGCTAAAGCAAATTCAATTGCATCAACATCTGTAAAATAACCTGAAGGTTTATCAGTTAAAGGATCTTGTGAAAGATAATATATTCCTAAAATCATATCCTGACTTGGTACAATAATAGGTTTACCATTTGATGGAGATAAAATATTATTTGTAGATAGCATTAATATTCTAGCTTCTAACTGGGCTTCTAAGCTTAGAGGTACATGAACAGCCATTTGGTCACCATCGAAGTCAGCATTAAATGCTGCACAAGTTAATGGATGCAATTCAATTGCATCACCTTCAATTAATTTTGGCTCAAAAGCTTGAACCCCAAGTCTATGGAGTGTTGGGGCTCTATTTAATATTACGGGATGTTCTCTAACAATTAATTCTAATGCATCCCAAACTGCATTTGTTTCTTTTTCAACTAATTTTTTTGCTTGTTTGATTGTTGATGCTAAGCCTAATTTATTCAATCTTGCATATAAAAATGGCTTAAAAAGTTCCAAAGCCATTTTTTTTGGTAAACCACACTCATGAAGTTTTAAATCAGGTCCAACTACAATTACTGATCTGCCTGAATAATCAACCCTTTTTCCTAACAGGTTTTGTCTAAATCTTCCTTGCTTACCTTTAAGCATTTCAGCTAGAGATTTAAGTGGTCTTTTACCAGTACCAGTAATAACTCTCCCTCTTCTGCCGTTATCAAATAATGCATCAACAGACTCTTGTAGCATTCTTTTTTCATTACGAATAATTATGTCTGGAGCCTTTAGGTCCATTAATCTTTTCAATCTATTATTTCTATTTATTACTCTTCTATAAAGATCATTTAAATCTGATGTAGCAAATCTACCTCCATCTAAAGGTACAAGTGGTCTTAATTCTGGTGGAATAACTGGGACTACAGTTAATATCATCCACTCTGGTTTTTGACCAGTTTCAATAAAAGATTCTAAGAGTTTTAGTCTTTTAATTGCTCTTTCTTCATTAACCTTTGATTTTGTTTCTTTAATAAAACCAACTAACTTTGTTTTCTCTAACTCTAAATCTAGGCCTTTTAGCATCTCTAAAACTGCTTCAGCACCAATACCTGCAGTAAATGACTCTTCCCCAAATTCATCTTGATATTTAGCAAGTTCTTCCTCATTAAGTAGTTGGTTTTTTTGTAAGCCAGTTAAGCCTGGTTCAATTACTATAAAATTTTCAAAATAAAGTACTCTTTCAATTTCTTTAAGTTTCATATCCACAGCAAGTGCAATTCTGCTTGGTAGAGATTTTAAGAACCAAATATGTGCAACAGGAGTTGCAAGATTAATATGTCCCATTCTCTCTCTTCGAACATTAGATTTTGTTACTTCAACACCACACTTTTCACAAATAATACCTCTAAATTTCATTCGTTTGTATTTTCCACACAAACATTCGTAATCTTTAATTGGTCCAAAAATTCTAGCACAAAACAAACCATCTTTTTCTGGTCTAAATGTTCTATAATTAATTGTCTCAGGTTTTTTAATCTCACCATATGTCCAAGATTTAATTTTCTCAGGACTAGCAAGAGAAATTTTAATACTATTAAAGTTTTGAGCTTCAGATATTTCGGTATTTTTAAATAGATCTGTTAATTCTTTTTTCATATTAATTAAGCTCCACGTTTAATGCTAATGATTTAATTTCTTTAACTAATACGTTAAATGACTCAGGTATTCCTGATTCAAAGTTTTCTTCACCTTTAACAATTGTTTCGTATACTTTAACTCTACCTGCAACATCATCTGATTTTACAGTTAAAATTTCTTGCAAAGTGTATGATGCCCCATAAGCTTCTAATGCCCACACTTCCATTTCACCAAACCTTTGTCCACCAAGTTGAGCTTTACCGCCTAGTGGTTGCTGGGTAACCAAACTATAAGGTCCAGTTGATCTTGCATGTATTTTGTCTTCAACTAAATGATGTAATTTAAGCATATAAATAATTCCAACAGTTACTGGACGATCAAATTTTTCACCTGTTCGTCCATCCCATAAATATGTTTGACCTGAGCCTGGTAAATTTGCTAATTTAAGCATTTCAGTTACATTTTTCTCTTTAGCACCATCAAATACAGGTGTTGAAATTGCAATTCCATTTTGTAAATTTTCAGCTAAATCTTTAAATTCAGTTTTGCTTAGCTTGTCTACTTTTTCGTTGAAAATTTCATCTCCATAAACAGATTTTAAAAACTTAGATATTTTTTCTGTTTTTTCAATTTTCTTATGATTTTCATTAACTAGTTTTTTAACTTCTTCACCAAATTCTTTACAAGCCCAACCTAAATGAGTTTCGAGGATCTGCCCCACGTTCATTCTACTCGGTACACCTAGTGGGTTTAATACTATGTCAACAGGTCTTCCATCTTCACGGTATGGCATATCTTCAACTGGCACAATCTTACTTACAACTCCTTTATTACCATGCCTTCCTGACATCTTATCACCTGGTCTTAATCTTCTTTTAATAGCAACAAAAACTTTAACCATTTTCATCACACTTGGTAATAAATCATCTCCACTTCTAATTTTTAGAACTTTGTCCTCAAATCTTTCAATAATATCTTGTTTGGCTTTATTGTATTGATCTTTTAATTTAGCAAGAGTTGCTTCACTGCTATCATCACTAACTTCAATTTTAAATAAATCATTGATTGATAATTTTTCTATTGTTTCAAGATTTAATTTTGAACCTACAGCTAAATCTTTAATTTTTTTAATTAAAGAAGATCCTGTTAAAAACTGGGAAGCTCTTTGTTTAATACTTCTTTCTAAAATTTCCTCCTCAACAATTTTATCTTGTTGAACTTGTTCAATTTCAGCTCTTTCAATTGTTATTGATCTTTCATCTTTCTCTATTCCATGTCTATTGAATACTCTCACATCAACTACAGTACCACTACTGCCTCTGGACATTCTTAAAGATGTATCAGTTACATCAATTGCTTTTTCTCCAAAAATTGATCTTAATAGTTTTTCCTCTGGTCCTGATGCTGAGTCACCCTTTGGAGTTACTTTTCCAACAAGTATATCACCAGCATTAACTTCTGCTCCGATATAAACAATTCCAGACTCATCTAGATTTTTTAAAGCTTCCTCATTAACGTTAGGAATATCTCTTGTAATATCTTCCTCACCTAACTTTGTATCTCTCGCCATTATTTCATATTCAACAATATGAACAGAAGTAAATACATCATCTGTTACACATCTTTCAGAAATTAAAATTGAATCTTCAAAATTATACCCTTGCCAAGGCATAAACGCTACTGTAACATTTTTACCTAAAGCAAGCTCACCTAATTTTGTTGAAGGTCCATCTGCTATTATATCACCCGATTTAACCTTATCACCAACTCTAACTAAAGGTTTTTGGTTAATACATGTATTTTGATTTGATCTTTTAAATTTTTGTAGGTTGTAAATATCTACTCCAGATTTAGAAAAATCAGTTTCTTCAGTTACTTTAATTACAATTCTTTTACCATCGATTTTATCTACAATTCCATCACGTTTAGCAACAATAGTAACGCCCGAATCTAAAGCTACATCACTTTCAATTCCAGTTCCAACTAATGGTGACTCAGGTTTCAACAAAGGAACAGCTTGTCTCATCATGTTTGATCCCATGAGAGCTCTGTTAGCATCATCGTTTTCCAAGAAAGGTATTAATGAAGCAGCTACTGAAACAAGTTGTTTTGGAGATACATCAATATAATCAATAGTATCAGGTTTTGATAAAAGAAAGTTTAAGTTTTGTCTACAAGAAACAAGCTCTTCAATAATTTTTCCATTTTTATCTAATTTTGTGTTTGCTTGGGCAATTGTAAATTTCGTTTCTTCCATAGCTGATAAATACTCAACTTTTTCTTGAACAATTCCTTCCTTTACTTTTTTATAAGGACTTTCAATAAAGCCATACTTGTTGATTTTCGCGTAAGTAGACAAACTATTGATCAATCCAATATTTGGTCCTTCAGGAGTTTCTATTGGGCAAATTCTTCCATAATGAGTTGGGTGCACGTCACGAACTTCAAAGCCAGCTCTTTCTCTTGTTAATCCTCCTGGTCCTAAAGCTGAAACTCTTCTTTTATGAGTAATTTCTGAAAGCGGATTTGTTTGATCCATAAATTGAGAAAGTTGAGAACTTGCAAAAAAATCTTTTAGTGAAACTGTTAGTGGTTTTGCGTTTATTAAATCTTGAGGCATTGCAGACTCAACGTCTAGGGTAGTCATCTTCTCTTTGATGGCTCTTTCCATTCTGTAAACTCCAATACGTGCTTGGTTTTCAACTAACTCACCTACTGAACGAACTCTTCTATTTCCAAGATGATCGATATCATCTACATCGTCTTTACCATCTCTTAAATCAAGCATTTTGTGAATAATAGCAATAATATCGTCGTTTCTTAAAATTGTAATTTTATCTGAACAATCTTGGTTTAGTCTTGAGTTCATTTTAACTCTGCCAACATCTGACAAATCATATCTATCTGAACTAAAAAATAGGTTATTAAAAATTTGATTAGCGATCTCAATAGTAGGTGGCTCACCAGGACGCAGCATTTTATAAATTTCAGTTATAGCTTCATCTTTACTATTGTTTTTATCATTTAAGATTGTTGTAAGTAAATAAGGACCTTTATTTATTGAGTTTGTAACTGAAATTTTTAAAGAATAAATTTTAGCGTCTATGATTTGTTGTATTATTGTATCATTTAATTCGGTACCTATTTTAAATACACCATTCTCTTCCTCATTTACCTTAATATCTCTATGTAAAAATTTTCCGAACAAAGACTCTTTAGAAACCAAAATATCTTTAAGTCCGTCATTTGCTAATTTTTTAGCATTAAGGAAGTTAATTTTGTCTCCTAATTTAACTACCACATTTCCATTTTTTGCGTCTATTACTTCTTCTGAAAAATTTTTTGCTTTATAGTTTTCTGGATTGAATTTTGTTTTCCATTTTTCTGTTTTGGTATCGAAAGTATATTGCTCATGCTCATAAAACTCATCTACAATTTCCTCTTTTGTATACCCCAAAGCTAATAATAAGGTTGAAGAAAAAATTTTCTTTTTTCTATCAATCTTGAAATATAAAAAATCTTTAACATCATATTCAAAATCTAACCAAGATCCTCTGTTTGGAATTACTCTGCAGTTAAACAAAAGTTTACCACTGGCGTGCGTTTTTCCTTTATCGTGATCAAAAAATACACCTGGACTTCTATGCATTTGATTAACAACAACACGTTGAACACCATTAGTAATGAACGTACCACTATTTGTCATCATTGGTACTTCACCCATGTAAACTTCTTGCTCTTTTGCTGACAATATATCTTTTGTATTGTTATCTTGATCAATTTCATAAACAACTAATCTTAAAGTGCATTTAAGAGCTGATGAATAAGTTAATCCTCTAGTGATACATTCTTCAACATCAAACTTAGGTTTTTCTAGTCTATAAGAAACATACTCTAAAGTTGCTTTATCGTTTAAATCCTCGATTGGAAATATTCCTTTAAAAACTCTATCAAAGCCTTTTGTTAATTCTGTAACACTAGCATTAAAATCTGTTAGCTCATTATAGGAATTTTTTTGAACTTCTATTAGATTTGGAATAGATAAACTTTCTTTTAATTTTCCAAAACTTTTTCTAATATTTTTCTTTTCAGTAAAAGATAATTGCATTTATATTTATTAATACTGATTAAAATAAATCAGCATTTGAATTCTTTCTTATTTTTTTATTTAAGTTCTACTTTTGCGCCTGCAGCTTCTAATTTAGCTTTGATCTCTTCAGCTTCTTTTTTGGGAACACCTGATTTTAGTTCTTTAGGTGCTCCTTCAACAAGATCCTTAGCTTCTTTTAAACCTAGTGAAGTTGCTGCTCTAACTTCTTTGATAACATTAATTTTTTTATCTCCTGCTGCAAGTAGCATAATTGTAAAATCATCTTTATCTTCTGCTGGAGCTGCACCACCACCTGCTGCTGGAGCCGCTGCTGCCATTGGAGTTACACCCCATTTTTCTTCTAATTGTTTTGAAAGTTCAGCTGCTTCGGCTACAGTTAAACTTGAAAGGTCTTCTATAATTTTGTTTAGGTCAGGCATATTTATTACTCTTTGGGTTGTGTTTCAGAATTTTCTGCGGTCAAACTACTCATTTTTTCTGAGTATGCAAGTAAAATACTCACTAATTTAGATGCTGAGGCATTCAAAATACCAACAATATTTGCTCTCGCTTCATCTAATGTAGGTAAACTTGCTACATTTTGGACACCGGCTTGATCTAAAACCTCATTATCCATAATTCCGCCAATTAATTTAAGGTTTTCATTGTCTTTAGCAAATTTAGAGAGAATCCTTGCTGACATAATAGCGTCTTCTCCAAATGCAACTGCTGTCGGACCAGTAAATAAATTTGATAGATCTTTACATTTTGTTTTTTCTAAAGCTAATTTGGTAATTCTATTTTTGGTTATTTTAAAAACAATACCATGCTCTCTCATTTTAGCTCTAAGCTCATCAAGCTGAACCATTGTTAAACCTTGATAATGAGTGACCATAATTGCTTTACTATTTTCAAATTGTGAGGTCATTTCTGCAATGTAATTTTTTTTTTGATCTCTGTTCATCATAATTAGATCGCCTTCCCTAATTTAACCTTGTAAGAAACTCCCATTGAAGAAGTTGCAAATGTATTTTTTATTAAATCACCTTTTAAGGTGTTATTAGACTTTTCTTTTTCTAAAGCATCTAATATTGCATGATAATTTTTTAATAACTGGTCATCATGAAATGACTTCTTTCCAATGCTTACGCCGATATTTCCATCTTTATCGTTTCTTATTTCTACTTGTCCAGATTTAGCATTTGTTACTGCCTCTTTAATATTTTCTGAAACTGAGCCAAGTTTTGGGTTAGGCATTAATCCCTTTGGACCTAGCACTTTTCCTAATTTAGAAAGTTTAACCATCATACCAGGAGTACAAATTAATTTTTCAAAATTAAGTTCACCACTTTTAATCTTTTCTACAAACTCGTCACTACCAACAATATCTGCACCAGCATCTTTTGCTTCTTGAGTTTTATTATCTTCACAGACAACAGCAACTTTCACATTTTTACCTGTCCCACCAGGTAAGTTCACTACTGTTCTAATATTAACTTCACTTTTTTTTTGCTTGTTGTTTATTTTAAAACTCAAATCTACTGACTCATCAAATTTAGTTGTGCAATTTTTTTTTATGATTGGTAATAACTTTTCAATAGATTCTGAGTCCAAATCTTTTGTTTTTTCAGGTAATTTTTTATATCTTTTTGATCTCATTACTCTTTTACCTCAATACCCATTGATCTTGCTGATCCTCCTATAATCTTAACTGCTTCTTCTAAATCATGAGCATTTAAGTCGTTCATTTTTTGTTTAGCTATTTCTTCAAGTTGTTTTTTTGAAATTGACGCAACGATATTTCTTCCAGGCTCTTTAGAGCCACCTTTTAATTTTACAGCCTCCTTAATGAAAAAAGATGCTGGTGGTGATTTTATTTTAAAATCAAATTTTTTATCTTTATAAACTGTGATCTCAACTGGAACTGGTTTGCCAGCCATTGATTTAGTTTTGTCGTTAAAAGCTTTACAGAATTCCATTATATTAACACCACGTTGACCTAAAGCAGGTCCTACAGGGGGTGCTGGGTTCGCTTGACCACCTTTAATTTGTAATTTTATAAATCCACTTATTTCTTTTGCCATTAACTTACTTTCTCTACTTGATTATATTCTAAATCAACCGGTGTTGGACGTCCAAATATAGAAACTGAGACCTTAAGTCTAGATTTTTCTTCATCAATATCTTCAACCATTCCACTAAATGAAGCAAATGGACCGTCAACAACTTGAACTTTTTCACCAACGCTGTACTCTATACCAGATTTTGGCTGAGCTACACCATCTTTTATTTGACCTAAAATCTTTTCTATTTCCTTATCTGATACTGGAACTGGAATTCCTTTTGAACCAAGAAAACCGCTTACTCTTTTTATATTTTTAATCATATGATATATACTGTTATCCATCTCACTTTTTATTAACACGTAACCAGGAAAATATTTTTTTTTTCTTTGTACTCTTTTACCTCTCTTTACTTCAGTTACATCATGAGTGGGTACGATGATTTCTTCAAACTTTTCTCCCATTTTTGCTTTATCAGCCTCTTCTTTAATTAAACCAGCTACTTTATTTTCAAAACTTGAATGAGATTGAACTATGTACCAATTTTTCACTATATACTCACTTTAAGTAATAATTCTAAAAGAAATTTAAGGAATTGATCCAAAAGAAGAAAAAATAATGACATTACAACCGCCATAGCAAAAACCATTAATGCTCCCTGTAATGTTTCCTTCCATGTAGGCCAAGTAACCTTGAAGGCTTCCTGTTTTACTTCTTGTATAAATTTTATCGGGTTTTTCATAATATTTTTTTGCTCTAATTGGCAGGAGCGGAGGGACTCGAACCCTCAGCCTCCGGTTTTGGAGACCGGCGCTCTACCAATTGAGCTACACTCCTATTTATAGAGTTACTCTATAATTTTTGTTACTACTCCAGCTCCAACAGTTCTTCCACCTTCACGAATTGCAAAATTTAACTTTTCGGCCATAGCGATTGGTGTAATTAATTTCACAGTGAATTTAGCATCATCACCTGGCATCACCATCTCAGTACCTGCCGGCAACTCTACTTCACCAGTTACATCTGTTGTTCTAAAATAAAACTGCGGTCTGTATTTAGTAAAGAAAGGAGTATGTCTTCCACCCTCATCTTTTTTAAGCACATATGCTTGAGCTTCAAATTTAGTATGAGGAGTAATTGAACCAGGCTTACAAAGAACTTGACCTCTTTCAATGTCAGTTCTCTCAATACCTCTCAATAAAATTCCTACATTATCTCCAGCCTCTCCAGAGTCTAAAAGTTTTCTAAACATCTCTACCCCGGTGCAAACTGATTTTTTAGTTTCTCTAATTCCAACTATTTCAACTTCTTCTCCAGTTTTAATCATTCCAGACTCAACTCTACCGGTTGCGACTGTTCCTCTTCCAGAAATTGAGAAAACATCCTCAACTGGCATCAAAAAAGGTTTATCAACTTCTCTAGCAGGCTGTGGTATGTGCTCATCAACAGCTTTCATTAATTCTAAAATTGTATTTTTCCCAATTTCATCATCTCTTCCTTCAACAGCAGCTAAGGCAGATCCTTTAACTATCGGCGTTTTATCACCTGGATATTTATAGGAAGTTAAAAGTTCTCTAATTTCTTCTTCAACAAGTTCAATCATTTCTTTATCATCAACTTGGTCTACTTTATTTAAGTACACTACAATAGCAGGAATTCCAACTTGTCTACCAAGAAGAATATGTTCTCTAGTTTGAGGCATTGGTCCATCAGCTGCATTTACGACTAGTATAGCTCCATCCATTTGTGCAGCACCAGTGATCATATTTTTTACATAGTCTGCGTGACCAGGACAATCAACATGAGCATAATGTCGTTTTTCAGTTTCATATTCAACGTGCGCGGTTGAAATTGTAATTCCTCTTTCTTTTTCTTCAGGAGCTTTATCTATTTGATCATAAGCAACTGCTGTTGCGCCACCTGCTGCTGCTAACACATTTGTAATAGCTGCAGTAAGAGTTGTTTTACCATGGTCAACATGGCCGATAGTACCAATATTACAATGGGGTTTATTTCTTACAAATTTTTCTTTTGACATTACTTTTTTACCTCAGTTTTTATTTTAATTAATAATTTTTTTCTTGGAGCGGGTAAAGGGAATCGAACCCTTACATCCAGCTTGGAAGGCTAGCGTTCTACCATTGAACTACACCCGCACAACCCCAAGAGTAACACTCCAGTGTTGATTAAAATTTTATTGAATGGTGGAGGGGGAAAGATTCGAACTTTCGAAGACCGAAGTCAACGGGTTTACAGCCCGCCCCATTTGACCGCTCTGGAACCCCTCCTTTTTGGGGAAGTGTCCCCTGTTCAATAAAGCTTCAAACAACATGGGTTTTATATATTTTATTTATGCAATTGCAACACGAGATTTAATAGGAAAATAACAAAAAAAGCGTGTAAAATACTATAAAATATATGAATAAAGCACCTTTTTTTATAGTCGGTCAACATGCGGTCATTGAAGCTCTTAGAAATCCTGACCGAAAGGTTTTAAGGGTTTTTTTAACAGAGGATGCAAAGAAAAATATTCATAGAAAAAACCCAAGAAAGAATGTTTTGGAAGACGTTAAGGTATATTTTAAATCTAAAAAGGAATTAGACAAATACACTTCTAAAGAACAATTAATGCATGGAGGTTATGTTGCTGAAATTGAACACTTAGATCAGCCTGATTTAAAAGAATACATTAAAGAAAAAAAAAATTGTACTTTGGTTTGTTTGGATGAAGTGACTGATCCAAGAAATATTGGCTCATTAATTAGAAGTGCTTCCTCATTCAACATTGATGGATTAATTATTAAGGAAAGACAATTTCCAAAAGATAGTAAGCTAATGTACAAGTCTGCAAGTGGTTGTATGGAGCACTTAAATATTTTTCAGGTATCAAATATTAATTCTACTTTAAAAAATTTAAGAGAAAGAAATTTTTGGGTTTATGGATTTGATGCAAAAGGTGATAAAAATTTTACAGATGTTAAATGGGAAGGAAAGAATGTTCTTCTTTTCGGATCTGAAGGATTTGGTATGAAAGAACACACAGGTAAATATGCAGATTTTTTTGTTAAAATTGATATAAACAAAGATATTGAAAGCTTAAATATATCAAATAGTGCAGCTATCGTCTTTCATCATTTAAGTTATTTAAAAAAAAAGAGTTGATTATTTAACAAATAATTAATACTTATTGCGCATGCCCTTGTAGCTCAGTTGGTAGAGCAATTGATTTGTAATCAATAGGTCCGCGGTTCGAATCCGTGCGGGGGCACCATCACTCAATAAAATCAACACAAATTATTTTTGCAAAAGTTAAATCTTTTCCGTTAAAACACATTCACTGTGTTAGGAGTGTGTTAAGAGTGTGTTCCAGTCAAGTAGTCGTTTATAATTTTAATTTAACTTGTTTCTTTCACAATCTCTATCAATCGTTTGCCAGTCCCCTTCTTCAAAAGGTATGTGCATATCATCTAAAACTCTTTTAAGCTTCTCTAATCTGTCTGCACGTCCATTTATACTTTTTAGGTACATACAAAACCATTTAAATGCAGATTTGCCTAAACCGTTTTTATCAATATGAATCCAATTTTCGAAGTCCATACATTGAGTGGTGTTATAAGTATACTCATCATAACTTATCTTTTTTCCATCATCACTTAATGAATCAGACCAACTACAAATTTGATTTTTCCCTTCATCAATAACTCGATAAGCTTCATAATGATCAGAAAGATTTATTGAATTAAAATCTAATTCTAGTTGTTTCATAGTTTATGTGTTGCTGAAGTTTTATCGTTAAAGAACTTTAACAATTATAAATATAAACATTAATTAAGACTAAATTTGGGCAAATTAATAAAAATTTGAAAAATAATAAATTGCTCCAACAATTATTGCGTTACCTATAGTTACTAATAAACCAGTCATTATAAAAAAATTTATTCCAACAATTAATGGTATTAAATAATAAAGGTGTAGTGGTGATAGTTTTAAGAAAAAAAATACTGCAAGGTTAATCCAGCTATATACCATTATAGATGCATTAACTTTATTTGTATATTGTGGTTTAGATTGACCGTAGGTCCAAGCTAGTGTCCAAAGTACTGGCAATATCCAAGCTGCTGTATTTAAATCCATAAGAATATTAAAAGTCTCCGCTAAAAGCTTTAGCAAAAGCGTCTTGTATAAAATTATTTTTATCCCATTCCTTAAAGCTTTTGATTGTTAATTTAATTTTATTTTTTGCTGGTGTATCAAGTTTATTAAACCTTGCGCCACCAAATAATCCTTTTTTTTCAGATTGTGATGTGGCATCAGAATAATCTTTAAGAACAGAAGCTCTTTCAGAGTCATTTTTATATTTATGTTTTTTTATTGTTTTATAAAGCTCGTCTCCAGCCTTTAAAAAATCTTTTTTTAAGCCTTTATCCAAAAATGAATCTGAATAATGGTCATCTAATTGTTCAGCAACTTTTTTATGATCTCGTTTAACCAATCTCGTCATAGCTACTGTTGCAGCACAGACAAAAAATAGATTATAAGTCATATAACCTTTTCCAAAAATCATATACCCTCTCTAATTCATCTTTAAGTTAATACGATTAAATATCACTTTGCAATCACTTTTAAGTAGCATTGTTTTGAAGCTTCAAAAACCAATGTATTAAATCTTTCTGGATATCTTCTATTTTTTTTAAAATACTCTAAATCCTTTTTAGTTAAACTCTCATCTATTTTATTAACATAACAAACGCAGTATTTGTCTAAAAGATTTTTGCTAATCCCTTGATTATTTTGACTTGCATACTGACCCTCTTTGCAAGCTTGGAGATTATATTTCAGTTCTTCACTGGTTAAAAGTCCTGCGTATGAACACGAGCACCACAACAAAACTGAAATCACGATTGCTATATGTTTTTTCATTAGTGTAAAACTTTATCTAAAATATTAACAATGACATAACGATGCTGATCATCACTCTCAACATCAAACTCTATTTGTGGACTGATATCTCCCTCAACCACCTCCAACATTGAACTGATATAGCTACCTAACTCATTATCTGTTGCAAGGAAATCAAACTTTTTTTTAAATGTTATCACTATCAAAACTTTATCACTGTGTTAATAGTGTGTACAGATTTAAAGAAACTTTCAATTAACGTTGATAGTATTTATCTTTTTGAATTTAGACTCTCGATTTGTAATCAATAGGTCCGCGGTTCGAATCCGTGCGGGGGCACCATCTCACTTACTTTTTTATCAAATTTATTTGTGCAAAAACTATTATGACGACAATAAGTGTTGTCAGATTGTTGTCAGTTTGTTGCCTGATCAAGTAGTCGTTTATTGATACTCACCAAAGAATGCTTTTCGATTATTTGCATCTGCAATCATTCTTTTAATTTTTGCAACTGTCATATGACACTCTACATAAACTGTTCCTTTGGTAATTAATTCTCCTAAAACTTTATTAGACTGATCTCTGAAATTAGGTGATTCAAAACTTAATCCATTTGCGCTGGCAAAAGTTTTTAATGTTGAAGATTTAATTCCAAAATGAACTCCTTGAACGCCCTCTTCGACCCATGTTGCAACTGCAATGCCAACGACATTACCTTTTTGATTAATAATTGGTCCACCACTATTTCCTTGATTGATTGCAGCATCAGTTTGAAAAAATGAATAGTTATCCCCTGCTCCAGCTAATGCGGTAACAACTCCTTTATGAGTTTTAATTGCTGAACTAATTTGTTTTCCTAATGGAAAACCAGCAACAATAACATCTTCTAGCAATGAAACATCTTCGTTTGAAATTGGAAAAATTACATCTGGTTTTGCATTTGATTTTAATATTGCAATATCATTTACTTTATCAACTGCTAAAACTTTTACTTCAGATTGAGAACCTTTAAATGATATTTTGTTAATATCACAACCTTGTATAACATGGTAATTTGTTATTGCATGTCCCTCTTTTGAAACGAAGAACCCTGAACCAGATCCTGCAGGTACAATCTTGTTGTCATCTGCAGTTATTTCCGGTGTTTTATTTTTTGGTTTACTTTTAGTTGCCCAGGGTGAGTTGGGATCAAAATTTGTTTTTTGTACCTCTAATTGCTTTTTAAGTAACGGCTCATAAAAATATTGACCTACTTCTGTAGCGCAATACATTCTCACAGTAAAAGGTTTTTCAGCTTGGTGGTTCCACACATGTACAAAGAATTTTTTATATTGTGCACAGTGATTAGCAGCAATTCTATGACATTTACCTTTTGCAAAAACGCACTCTGTCATTAATATTCCATTTTCATTAGCATCATGTATTTTTTTTGCATAAGCTACACCACTCATTAGTAAGCTAAAAAATAATATGCCTAAAAGTTTTTTCATCATCAAAACTTTATCATTGTTGCCAGATTGTTGCCAAGCGAAAAACATTCTAAGATTATT
>CABYXQ010000021.1 GCA_902522915.1 uncultured Pelagibacteraceae bacterium
TGATTTGAAAATTTTTTTTTAATTACTTTAAAATTATTTCTATTTAATACAAATAATAAATTTTCAAAATTATAATTACATGTATGGTTTAAGGGGTCAGACCCTTTATCATAATTTAAATCAAATAAATTTGGCAAAGAAATATATAGTTTTCCGTTATTATTTAAAATTTTACTTAACTTTTTAAGAGCTTTATCAGGAAAATCAAAGTGCTCAAAAACGTTATCTAAAATAATGAAATCAAACTTATTTTGGGTTTTAATTTGATTTAAAAAAATATTTTTAATTTTAAAAAATTTGTTATTTTTCAAATATTTATATATAGATTTTGATGGTTCAATTCCTAATACATTTTTTTTCTTTAATTTATATTTTTTGACTAGGTAGTTAAGTAATGTCCCTTGACCACATCCAATTTCTAATATTTTTTTATTTTTAAAGTATTCGTATTTTACAAAATTATTGATTATTCTTATTTTTTTTTTATCTTTATCTCTTATTTTTTGCTCTCGAAAAGATCCAACTGCAGAGTTTCTATAGATTTTATCAAAGGTTTTTGTATTTACAGTAGGATTTGTATAAACAAGTAAACAATTTTTACATGTAACATAAATTTTTGAAAAATTATAAATTTTTCCATTTGAATCTATTTTTTTAAATGATTTCTCCGAAAAAAAATTGATATAATTTTTGCAGTTGCAAACTGGACAATTTCTTTTATTTAATTTGAGTGATAACATTAAAAATATTACTCTTGTTTTTAAAAAATTAAAAGATAATTATTATTTAGTGAATATGAAAGTATATAAAAAAAAAGTTGTTGTTATAACTGGCGGCTCAAGAGGAATAGGTGCTGGTATAGCAAAAAAATTTTTAAATGAAAATTATTTTGTTATTTGTATTTATAATAAAGACAACAAATCATTTAAAGAATTAAAAAAGAATTCTGGAAATTTAGGATCTAACCTGTTTAGTAAAAAAATAGATCTTGCAAAAAAAAATGATTATAAAAAAATTTTTAATAATGTTTATAAAAAATTTAAAAGAATAGATGTTTTAATAAATAATGCAGGATATCTTAATCAGATGCCTTTTGAAAAAATTGATTACGAAGAATGGGACAAAACAATTAATATTAATTTAACTTCTGTTTTCTTTTCATCACAAGCCATTAGCGCGATATATAAACGTCAAAAACACGGAAAAATAATTAATGTAGCCTCTATTGGTGGGCAGACAGGCGGAACAAGAGCGCCACATTACGCGTTATCTAAGGCGGCTGTAATGTCTATTACTAAATCATTTTCAAAACTTTTAGCATCTTACAATGTCAATGTTAATTGTATATCACCTGGTGTTATTAAAACAAAAATGATAAATCAATTTATTTATAAAATAGGTATCAATAATATATTAAAAGAAATTCCACTTAAAAAATTGGGGGAAATAGAAGATATAGCAAATCTTGCATATTTCTTGTCAACAGAAGAGTCAAAATATATTACTGGCCAAGTATTAAATATAAATGGTGGTCAGTATCTTGGCTAAAATCAAGTCAAAAAACAACAGTGATTACTTCATTATATTGGGAGGTGGACTTGATCAAAAATATCTCTTGGAAAATGTAAAATCACTTGGTTATAAAATAATACTTTTCGATAAAAACAAAAATTGTTTTGCCTCAAAAAAAGTCGATCTTTTTTTAAATATTGATTTTCAAAATTATAAAAAAATTATTTTTGAATTAAAAAGATTTAGAAAAAAAAACAATATTAAATATCATGGAATTCTTACTATGGGATCAGATATTCCAATTATTTTGACGAAAATAGCAAAAGCTTTAAATTTATTTTCTCAAAATTTATATTCAGCAAAAGTATCTCAAAATAAAATTCTTATGAAAAAATTTTTTAAAAAACACAAAATTAAAACTCCAAATTTTGCTATAGTTGATAATTTTAATAAAGCAAAAAAATTTTTTCTAAATAATAAATTAAGTGAGGCTGTAATTAAACCATTCAACAGCTCAGGCTCAAGAGGTGTATTTAGAATAAAAAATTTAAATGAATTAAAAGTATATAAAAAAATAATATATAAAAATTATAATCAAAATAAAATCTTAATTGAAGAATTTATAGATGGTCCACAACTGAGTACAGAGAGTATTTTATTTAATAGTAATATTTTTACACCGGGTTTTTCTCTTAGAAATTATTTAGATACAAAATATTTGTTGCCACAAGTAATAGAGAATGGGGGTGTTATGCCAAATAAATTAGATAGGTACAGAAATAAGGTTGAAGTCATAAAATTAAAATTAGCGAAATTATTAAAAATTAAAAGTGGTGTTATTAAAGGAGATTTTGTATTAGATAAAAATAATAATGTCCAAATAATAGAATTTACCACAAGATTAAGTGGAGGAGATTTTTCAGAAAGTTTAGCTCCACTTTCAAATGGTATTAATTATGTAAAAGAACTAATTAAAATATATGCAGGGAAAGAAATTACAGTAAAAAATTTATTAAGAAAAAAAAAAATTTTTTGTGCAAATAGATATTTTTTTACTCCTCCTGGCAAATTTCAAAAAATTCGTGGATTAAACAAGATTAAAAAAATTATCAACATAAAGAAATTATTGTTTTATTATAAAATTGGAGAAAAAGTACATCATATTGATTCTCACGGTAAAAGATTGGGTGTATTTGTAGTTACAGCAAATTCAAAAGAAAAATTAGATAAAATAATTAAAAAAATTTATAATACATTACATTTTAAAATATCTGATGTTTGGTACGAGGGGTTATCAAATAAAACCGTTTAAACTATTAAATGTTTTTACAAATTCTTTATTTGTGGGAATTTTTTTTGCATAAAACAGAATATAACTTCTAATATCTTGAGTGCTCTTTATTTTATTTTTATTTTCTTTAAATCTATTTATTTTTTCTACAAACTTTAAATTATTCTGATTTAAAATTTTATTATAAGTTTTGAGTTTTAATCTATCTCTAAACAAATTTATGTAACCATAATATCTTTTTTTGTTTATTATTTTTTTTGAAATATTGTTGTTTTCAATTAAATTGAATAGGTTTTCAAATGTACTTAGCCCATTTTTTTTGAAAGTTATTGTTGTATCTATTTCCCCATGAAAACGATTTGAGATTTCAATGATTTTAAATTTTCCTTTGTTTGTTTTAATAATATCAACCTTAATTTTACCAACTATTTTTAAATCATTGACAATTTTAATAATTAAATTTTTAATAATTTTAGGAATAATATTTTTATTTGTAGAAACTGAACCAATTGGTACCATTGTTTGATTATGGTCAAAATATCTCTTTACACTATTTAAAGTAAAAATTTTATTTTTATAACTAATAAAATTTAAACCGTATTCATCCCCTTCATGGTATTCCTGAAAAATAAAATTATTTTTTTTAAATTTTTCCAAATTATTATTATAAGTTATTATTTCTACATTTTTACTTCCACTACTTTTAATAGGTTTGCAAATAACTTTAGTACTATTTTTAAATTTTTTTATATTAGGTATAATTATTTTGTGAGTTTTATATAAATTTCCAAATTTTAATTTATTTAGAGTTAAATCAACTACTTTTTTACTTGAGTTTTTAAATTGTAATTTTAACCTGCTTTCAAGTTTGGCTCTTGTAGCCAAAAATATATCATTATTTGACCAGATAAACTTAAATTTTAAATAATTTAATTTTTTTAATTTTTTTATTATAAAGTCAAAGTTGTTGGCATTTGATTTATAAAACAAATCACAATATTTCTTACCAGGACTTCTTTGATTTTTATCAAAACCAATTGTAAAGAATTTTTTTTTTGCAATTTTAATAGTGTCAGCCTGTACCAAACCAGTTCCTAAAAAAATTACAGCTTCTTTTTTATATTTCACCTTTTTTTTCTTTTAATATTTTTTTTATAATTGTTTGAGTGTCAATTTTGTATTTTTTGATTAGTTGTTCAGGATCACCAGACTCTCCATATTGATCATTAATACCAATTCTTATCAATTTTGTTGGATAGTAATTAGTCAAAACTTCAGAAATAGCTCCTCCCAGTCCACCAATTATATTTGCATCTTCACAACTTATAATTAATTTAGTTTTTTTTGCTGATTGAATAATTAATTTTTTATCTATAGGTTTAATTGAAGACATATTTACAACTCTTACATCAATTTTATATTTTTTTTTTACTATCTCTGCTGCGTCGATACATCTTGAGGTCATTATTCCACATGCAACGAGAGTTAAGTCTTTACCATCACGTAAAATAGTCCCTTTACCAATTTTGAATTTTTTGTTCTTAGGAAAAATTTGTTTTATTGGGCTTCGCCCCGACCTTAAGTAAACAGGTTTTTTGTATTTTAAGATTGTTAGCAATGCTTTTTCCATTTCAATGGAATCGCAAGGAGCTATAACAGTCATATTTGGTAAAGATCTGAAACATGCTATATCCTCTATGCATTGAGCTGAAGCTCCATCAGGCCCAACATCTATTCCTGTATGCCCACCGATGATTTTTACATTTAAGTTTGAGTATGCAATTGAAAGCCTTATTTGCTCTAAAGCACGTAATAAAAAAATTGAAAAAGAATTAACTATTACAGTTTTGCCCATTGAGGCGATCCCACCAGCTATACTAGCCATATTTTGTTCTGCTATGCCACATTGTATAAATTTTTTTGGGTATTGTTTTCTAAAATCGTTGAGACCAGTGCCAGCAGCTAAATCTGCATCCAATACTATCAAATTAGGAAATTTATTCGAATGGTTTACCAAAGTAGAACCAAACGCATCTCTAAGAGAAATTTTTTTATTCATTCGAAAGTTCTTTGATTGCTCTCTCATAGTTTTTTTGACCTATA
The DNA here is from genome assembly GCA_902522915.1 of uncultured Pelagibacteraceae bacterium. Classification (GTDB taxonomy): domain Bacteria; phylum Pseudomonadota; class Alphaproteobacteria; order Pelagibacterales; family Pelagibacteraceae; genus Pelagibacter. Next base: position 4,907 of record CABYXQ010000021.1, read on the forward strand.
TTTATACTGCCATGCCACAATGGATTATTTTCCATGAAGTTTACCCCTTTACCTTTAATTGTATTAGCTACTATTAATGTGGGATTGTTTTTTTCTTTTTTGAATTTATTGATTGCATTTTTAATTTGTTTAAAATTGTGACCATCAATTGTTATTACATTCCAATTAAATGATTTCCATTTTTTTTCCAATGGATTTATTTTTATAATATTTTTTACAAAATTATCATTTTGAATTTTATTATTGTCCAATATTACACATAAATTATTAAGCAAATAATTTGAAGCAAACATAGCACCCTCCCAAATCATGCCCTCTTGAATTTCTCCATCTCCTATCATTACATAAACTTTGTTATTTGTTTTATTTATTTTACATGCTAAAGCTTGGCCAATCCCAAAAGAAAAACCTTGTCCCAAAGATCCTGTATTTGCTTCTACCCATGGTGTATGATTTCTTGAAGTATGACCTTGTAATTTTGAGTTTATTTTTCTCAGTTTAAATAGATCATTTTTTTTTAGTAATCCCAATTCTACACCTAAGGAATAAAGAAGAGGTGCCGCATGTCCTTTTGAGAGAATAAATCTATTTCTATTTAAAGAATTTATATTTTTTTTATTCAATTTTAGTTCATTGTAGAATAAATACGTAACAATATCTGCAGCAGACAAAACACCTCCTGGATGGCCAGATTTTGCATGATAGATTGATTTAATTGAATTAATTTTTACTTTTTTAACAATTTTAATGAATTTTTTTTTTAATAATTTGCTCATTCAACCCTTTAAAACAAATAGTGATTTTGTATCAAATATTTTTTTAATTATTTTTTCTCTTTCAAGTATTTTAATAACATTAGAAGATTTTTTAAAAGCTTTTGGGTGCTCTGTATTCAAGTCAACTTTATTATAAAGTATTTTATTTCCATTTTTAATCATTTCATCAATTGGTTTATTATTAAATTTTTTAAGTTTTAATTTTGGTCTATCGTATATTCTGCCAGTACCATGACTACAAGAATTCCAAGTTTTTTTCGATCCAAAATCAGATTTACAAATTGATATTGGTCTTCCAGCAGCAGAGGGTATAATTACTAAATTTGAATTATCTTTTTGGTTTTTACCTTTATATACTGATGGTGATGCACCGTGTCTATGAATTATATAATTTTTTTTTGCATTAACTTTTTGTATAGAATCATGAACTGTATCTGAAATTAAATTCATTTTAATATTTTTAATGTTTTTTAATAAAATATTTTTAAAGTTTAAACCTTGATTAATTCTATTTGCAATATTAGCATTTATTAAAGATAATTGAGCTGACATATACAGATTACCATCATAAGAATTAAATGGTATTGAGAAATATTTTGATGCTGGTGGAAAATAATTATTTTTCTGTATAATTGATTCTTTAGATTTTAAATGATTAGAAAAAAAATTCCATTTTTCTTTTTCAAATGGCAAAAACTTTTTACCATGCAACCCCCATCGTGGAGTGAAATAATGTGTTAAAAAAGTTCCAGGCAAACTAGAATGGATAATTAAAAAATAATTATATTTTTCAAATTTTTTTTCTTTAAAAAAATTGATATCTCTAATTTTTCCTACAGAATGTAGTTCAGCAAAAGCATTTCCATGACCTAGGTATCCCCAATTTTTCAAGCACTCATTATAAAGATATTTTGGTATAGCTATTTTAGGGTGAAGTAAATTTTTATATTTTTTTCTAAAATTTCCATTATTTTCTATATTTTCAATCTCTTTTTTTGATAAATGACCTTTTTTTTTAAAGACGTTTGCACCATCTAAAAATGTTTGCTCTATTTCTTTGATATTCAATTTAATTTCTTGTTTATTTTTTTTTTGAAGCATCTTAAAAAAAATTTTCATACTATTTATAATTTTATTTTCTAAATTTTTTTCTGCTTCAATTGCCCATAAAGAAATTCCACTACCCAAACTTAAGTGAGTAAAACCTGGAAAAATTTTATTATCTGATATCATAACAGTACCAGTAGGAGACATCTCTCCACGTTTATAATGTACGTCTGGTAAAACAATTAATGGGTTTTTAATGCCTTCGCACCGAGAATATTTTTTTAAATCGTTTAGGATTTCTTTTGTGACACTGCCACGGTCACATTTAAAATTAATTTTTTTCATTGATATATTTTATAAAAAGTGAATTATAAGTACTTATTTCATAAAATTTAAAATGTCTAATACAAACTATACTTACAAAGAATATAATTCTGCACTGAGTAGTAGAATAGGAGTTCATAAAAAATATAGTAATTTTAGTTTACACGATTGGATAAAGAAAAATTGCAATATCCAAAATAATCAATCTATTTTAGACATTGGTTGTGGAAATGGAAACTTTATTGAATTTTTTTTATTAAACAATGAAAACCTAGAAATAGTAGGTGTAGATAATAACCTAGATTTGTTAAATGAGATAAAAAAAAAATTCAATAATATAAAACTAATTCATAGTGATTTTGATGAGGTAGAAATAGAAAATCCAAAATTTGATTGGGTATTTTTTATATATTCTATTTATTACTCTCAAAAATCAAAAGAGCTAATAAAAAAAATGTATTCTTATTTAAAGGATAATGGGCAATTAGTAATAATTGGTCCTGGCAAAAGCAATGCAATCGAATTAGATAAGTTAAATAAGAAAATTACAGGCCTAGATCCTAAACCAGAGTACCGTGAAAGACAAAAAAGAATTGAAGAAGAGTTTTATGAATTATCAAAAAAGATATTTGGAAAATCAAATTGTGATTTAAATATTTTAAATAATAAACTTTCTTTTCCTAATGAAATTGAATACGCTGAATATTACTGGTCTACACTTTTATGGAGAGATAGTCTAGAAAGATTAGATAATCTTGATAAAAAAAAATTAAAAGAACAATCTTTAATAGAAATAAGAAAACTAAATAACTTTGTAATCAATAAACAAGTATCAACATTACTAGTGAAAAAAAATTAATTTTTTTTCAAAAAACTTAAATGATCTTCATATAATTTTACAATCTCGTATGCTTCTGCATATTTGTAACCACTCAAAAAACCATAATATTTTGCAATAAGTTCAAGTGATCCAACCGAATATGGATGAGGATATTTTTGAATTTCATTTTTATATTTTCGGAATGCTGAAATTTTATCTTTGATTTCTTTTGATATATCAACGAAAAAATTTGGATGAAATTTTTTATAATTATTAAAGGAATTGTTTGGAATATCGAAAGATAATATTGAACATTTTTTTTTTTGGGGTCGGGCAATTATTTTTGCAACTTCAAGGGTAATACTGTGATCCTTATTTAATTCTGATTTAGAGTGAGTGATAATTATATCAGGCTTAAAATTATGACTGAGTACAGAATTTGCAATTTCTGATATTGGATATTTTTCAAAAATTTGATCTTTATATCCAAGTAAGCTTAAATTTCTTATTCCTAAAATTTTAGCTGACTTTTCTAAATGTTTAGAATTATCAACATTTTTATTTCTGACAGTTATCTTTCCATCACTTAAAACTATTAATTTAACTTTTGATTTATTTTTAGTAAGTTTTTTTATTAAACCACCTGGTCCTAGAGCCTCATCATCAGCATGGGCAACTAAAAATAAAATATTTAACATGGTGTTAAGATTTTGACATAATTAGTATATACATTAACAATACAAACAAATTTAATGATCTCACTTTATAATCCATATATTTCTAAAAATACACTTAAAAATGTAACCAATTGTATTAAAAGTAATTGGATTTCATCTAAAGGTTTGTATGTAAAAAAATTTGAAAAATTATTTTCAAATTTTACAAAAATAAAATATTCAATATCAGTTGCAAATGGCACATGTGCTATGCATATAGCTTTATTAAGCATAGGAATTAAAAAAGGAGATCAGGTCATAGTGCCAAGTTTTACTTATGTAGCTACAGCTAATCCAATAAAATATATTGGTGCAAAACCTATTTTTATAGACTCAAATTCTGAAACTTTACAATTAGATGTAAAAAAAATTGAAAAAAAAATAAATTCAAAAACCAAAGCAATTATTTGTCCTCATCTTTATGGAAATATTACAAATATGGAATATTTATTAAAATTGAAAAAAAAATATAAATTGTTCATAGTTGAAGATTGTGCTGAGTCATTTGGTTCATATTACAAAAAAAAACATTCAGGTAATTTTGGAGATATATCCACTTTCAGCTTTTATGGAAACAAAACTATAACAACTGGTGAGGGTGGTATGGTTTGTACAAATAATAAAAAAATTGCAAAACTTGCATTAAAATTAAAAACACAAGGTGTAGCCACAAGAATACATCCGTATTATCATGATATTGTGGGCTATAATTACAGGATGACAAATATATGTGCTGCGATTGGAGTTTCACAATTAGAAGATGCAAAATATATAATAAATAAAAAAAGGAAAATTTTTATAAAATATAAGAACCAAATTTTAAATAATAAATTCATTAGATTATTTGAAGAAACGACAAATGTTAGAAGTTCATATTGGTTGGTAGTAATTATTTTAAAAAATAAAAACATTAAGAAAAAATTGGAAAAATATTTACTTAATAATAATATAGAAACAAGGCCAACATTTTATCCATTACATAAACTTCCGATCTATAATTCTAATGAAAAACTTGTTGTAGCTGAAAAATTAGGAGAATGTGGAATATGTTTGCCTAGTTATCCAGGCATCAAAACAAAAGAAATAAATTTTGTATCAAAAAAAATAAATCAATTTTTTGATGAAGTCAGATAAAAAAGTATTATTTTGTGGTCGTAAGCACGACGTATATTCCATAACCGCATATAAATTCCTTTTAAAACACTTTGACAATGTTAGTTGCGTTTGGAGTAAAAAACCTGGAGAAAAAAAAAAAATTGATAATAGACTTAAAAAAATAGATATTTTAATCTCATTTAGAAGTTATTTTATCTTTAAAAGAAAGCATTTAAATAAAGTAAAACTTTTAAGTATAAATTTCCATCCAGGTCCACCAAAATATAGAGGTTTTGGCTGTGCAAATTATGCAATTTATAATAGGGAAAAGTTTTATGGTGTAACAGCACATTTAATGAATGAAAAAATAGATTATGGAAAAATTTTAAACGTTATAAAATTTAAAATTAAAAATTATATATCATTAGAAAAATTACTAAAAATAACACATAAATACCAAGTTTTGCAATTCAAAGATGTTTTAAATAAATTACAAGAAATTAATTTTGATAAAAAAAGAATTAAGAAAAAATTTAATATAAATTATAAATGGTCTTCAAAATTAGGTAGCAAAAAAAAATTAGATAGCTTTTATGAGATTAAAAAAGGGACAAATTTTAGAGAACTTAAGCTGAAGATTAGATCGACTAAAGTAGGTAACTATAGACCTTATGAGGTGATAAAAAATAAAAAATTTCCAATCAAATGTTAAATAAAAAAAAAATAATTTTTCCAGCTGCGTATTTTTGTTCATGGAATGGCGGAACAAAGTTAATTAAAATGTGTTTAGATAGTATTCTCTATTTTGATAAAAAAAAAAATTTTGAATATGTTCTTTTGCTACCTGATAAAAATATTTTATCGAATATGAAAAGGATATCTTTTGTTTCAAAAAATATAGTCAAAAATATATTAACTTTAAATTTTAAATACGCTGAGTGGCCATATCATAGTAATGCCAAGGAACTGAGAAATTTTTTTTCTAAAAGGAAAAATTTAAAAATATTAGGTGTAGATTATAGAAATGAGAAAAAATATTTAAATGATAAAAAAAATATAAATTTTTTATCCATGGATTTAAATTCAAATAAAAAAAAAATAGGATATATTTTTGATTTTCAGCATAAGTATTTAAATAATTTTTTTTCAAATAAACAAATTAATGATAGAGATAATTTCTTTAAAAAAATTATTGAAAATAATAACCAAATAATTGTAAATTCAAATCAAACTAAAAAAGATATTTTTAAATTTTATAATAAAATTCATGCTAAAGTTGAAGTTCTTCCATTCTTACCTTTTATAGATTTTGATATTAAAAGTATCGATAAAAGAATATTTAAAGAAAATTATTTTGTTATATGTAACCAATTTTGGAGTCATAAAAATTTTGAAACAGCAATAATATCATTTAAAAATCTGAGCAAGTTTAATTTTAAGCTAGTAATTACAGGTCAATTAAATTCTAAGAATAAAAAATATTACAATGAAATATTAAATTTAATAATAAAAAATCAATTACAAAAAAACATCATACTTTTGAATAATTTAGAAAAAAAAGTTCAGTTAAATTTAATTAAATATTGCATTGCTTTAATTCAGCCCTCTTTATTTGAAGGAGGCCCTGGTGGCTTTTCTGTTTATGAAGCAATATCACTAAATAAACCAGTTATTGTTTCAAATATTAAAGTTAACAGGGAAATAAATTATAACAAAGTATTCTATTTTAAAACTGGAGATCATAACGATCTAAAAAAAAAAATAATTTGTGTATACAAAAAGAAATATAAAAAAATTTCAATAAATACTTTAATCAAAAAATCAAATAGAAACAAATTTATGTTTGGAAAATTTTTACATAATCTTGTTTCAAAAATTAATTAAAACTCATGAACCGATCAATTATAAATAAATTTGTAAAACACAACAAAGTTTTATTTTCTAAAAAAAACGCTGAAAACGAAAATAAAATACTTATAGAATTTAATGGTTGGTCACATGCACATATATGGGGATCTTATTTGGTAAATTGTTTAGCTCAACAATATAATTCTTCAATTAGTGCCTTTGAGGGCTATACCTTGATTAGTTCTCCACTAAAATTAAATTTTTTTCAGAAAGTAAAATTAGTGTTAGCAAAAAATTTTTTTGGAAAATACTATAAAATATACAAATCTTTTGGCGTTGATAATTTTTTTAGACCTAAAATAACAAAATCGATAGAGGAATTATCATTGAGAAAATTTGCAAAACTAAAAAAAATTAAAACAAAAAATCAAATATTAAATATTAAAATAAACAATATTAAAATTGGAGATTTAATTTATGATACATTTTTAAAAAAATATAATGTTAGTACCATAAATCTTGAAGACAAAAGATTTAATATTTTTTTGCTTGATTGTTTAAAACTATTTTTTTTCTGGGATCGATATTTTAAAGATAATAAAATTAAAGCTGTAATAGTTGTTCACTCAACATATTTGTATGGAGTTCCAATGCGAGTAGCATTGTCGAAAAATATTCCAATTTATAGAGCAACATATAATCAAATCACATATATAAGTAAAAAAAATTATCATATGGGAAAAGACTTTATTGATTTACCAAAAATTTTTCAACTTTTTCCAAAATATAAAAAAAAATTTTTTTTAAATATAGCAAAAAAAAAACTTGAAAATATTTTAGACTATAAAAAAACAATTAAGCTAAAAAAAATATCAAAAAAAAAACCAATCATGATTGCAATGCACAATTTTTATGATAGTCCCCACGTGTTTGGAAATATGCTTTTTCCAGATTTTTATGAATGGTTAAATTACCTAGCTAAATTAAGTTCAAAAACTAATTATGAATGGTATTTCAAACCTCATCCAGATAATAATAACGAAGATATAAAAATTGTTTCAAATATCTTAAAAAAAAATAAAAATATGAAAATTTTGTCTCCAATAGATGATTATAAAAAAATCTTAAAAAAAGGAATAAAAATTATTTTGACATGTTATGGTACTGTTGGATATGAATATGCATATTTTGGTTGTACAGTTATTAATGCTTGTCAAAATAATCCAAATTCATCCTACAGATTTAATCTAAACCCAAAAACTATTTCAGAGTATGAGAAAATTTTATTAAATATTTCAAAATATGAAATTAATCCAGATAAAAAGAAAATTTTGGAATTGTTTTTTCTTAGAAAAATTTATTTTATATCAAATTGGTTATCAATTGATAAAAAGTTATCTAAAAAATTTGGATGGAAAACAGATATTTATAAACCCTCAATGTATAAAATTTGGCTTCAACAATGGCATATTAAAAAACATAGAAATATTATTAAAAAAGTTAATGACTTTATAGTTTCAAAAAAATTTAGATTGTTTAATTCAGAGTTATGATGCAGGGAGGAAAAAGAATCTTAGATCAAAATCAAAAAGATGAAAAACCTTTAATATCCATTATTACAGTTGTAAGAAATGGAGAAAAACATCTTGAAGAATGTATAAATAGCGTGTTAGCACAAAAATTTAAAGATTTTGAATACTTGATTATAGATGGAAAATCTTCTGACAACACCCATAGCATTATAAAAAAGTATGAAACAAAAATTGATTTTTACTTATCTGAAAATGACAAAGGAATATATGATGCTTTTAATAAGGGCATGAAATACGTTAGAGGTAAATATTTTGGATATGTAAATTCTGATGATATTCTTAATCCAAATGCATTAGAAATATTATCGAGATATATAAAGACTTACCCAGAAAAAGATTTTTTTTTTGGTGCTGTGAAAAAGCATTGGGGTGTACTATATGGATATAAACCATGGAAAGTTAGGTTTAGTTGGGGTTTTTATTCTAGCCATTCTACAGGTTTCTTTATAAAAACATCATCTTCAAAAAGGGTAGGCCAATATAATTTAAAATATAAATTTTCAGCCGATTATGATTATTTCTATCGAATGATAGTCAAACATAAATTAAAAGGTATAGGAACGAAAAGAAGTGAATTATTTGGAATATTTAGAAGAGGAGGATTTTCAAGTAAAATAAATTTTTTTGAACATTTTGGAGAAGAAATAAGAATAAGATTTGATAATGGACAAAACAAGTTATTAATCGCATTAATTATAATTTTAAAATCTCTAAAAAATATAAATAAATTATTTAAATGAAAAAAAAAATATTAATAACAGGTGTGGCAGGATTTATTGGATATAGTCTTGCTTCAAAATTATTAAGCCAAGGATATAATGTTTATGGTATAGACAATTTTGATAACTACTATTCAGTTCTGTTTAAAAAATTAAGAATAAAAAATTTAAAAAAAAATAAAAATTTTAATTTTAAAAAAATTGACATAATTAATTACGAAGTTTTAGATAATTATTTGAGAAAAACAAACTTTGAATATGTATTTCATTTTGCAGCTCAAGCTGGAGTAAGATATTCACTAATAAATCCAAATAAATATATTCAGACAAATATAGTTGGTTTTTTCAATCTTATGGAAATATTTAAGAATAAAAAAGTTAAAAGGTTTTTTTATGCATCTTCGAGCTCAGTTTATGGAGACAGTCAAAAATTTCCACTTAAAGAAACTGAGAAAATAAATCCAATAAACATTTATGGATTTTCAAAAAAATTAAATGAGATAATTGGAGAATTTTATTCAAAACAGTATAAATTGAATTTGACTGCTCTAAGGTTCTTTACTGTTTACGGTGAGTGGGGAAGACCTGATATGTTTTTGTTTAAACTTTTTAAAGCAATAAAAAATAAAAATAAATTTTATTTAAATAATTTTGGAAATCACAAAAGAGATTTTACATATATAAATGATCTTGTTAATATACTTACTAAACTTATGCTTAAAAAAGATAATAAACATAACATTTATAATATTAGTTCTAATAATCCCATAAATATAAAAAAAATAATTAATATTTATAAATCAAAATATCCATTTAACTTGATACCAACCAATAGACATATAGCAGATGTTCTACATACACATGGATCAAACCTAAAAGTTTTTCGTAAAGTAAAAAAAAAAAAATTGACTAAAAGTAGAAAAGGAATCCAAAATACATTTAATTGGTACATTAAAAATAAAATATATAAAATTCAATAAATGTTACCAATAACTTTATGTCCTAAAAAAAATTACGAATTAATTAGGCTTGGCAATAAATATGACGGTGGTTATTTAGTTGATCAAAGGTCTATCAAAGAGTCAGAATTTTTATTGTCTGGTGGAATATTTTATGATTTTAAATTTGAAAGTGATTATATAGATTTAACTAATAATAATATCTATTGCTTTGATCATATAATTAATCCCTTAAAATATATATTTCTTTGGTCTTTGATTTTAATAAAAAGATTAATTTTTTTTGAAAATAATGAAAGAATACTTAAAGCAAAAAAAAATATTACTAAACCTATTAAATTTTTAAAATTTATTAAAGGAAAGAAAGTAAGTTATGAGAAGAAGGGAATTGGAAATGACTCTAGAGATCTATATTCTTTAGATACGATTTTAAAAAAAATTTCATTAAAAAAAAAATATTTTCTAAAAATAGATATAGAAGGTAGTGAATATAAAATTTTAGATCAGATCATAAAAAACTCTGATTATTTAACTGGATTGGTAATAGAATTTCATAATGTAACTAAGAATATAAAGCAGATAGAAAAATTCATAAATAAATTACCTCTAGAATTAATCTATACCCGGTCAAATAACGCTGGAGAAATAAATGAGTATAAAGATCCAGAAATTATTGAGCTATCTTTTTCAAAGTATGCTTTATCAAATAATGATAGTAAATTTAAAAAACACAAATTAGATTTTCCTAACAATCCATATAAGAAGGAAATAGATTTAAATTTCTTTGAATAATGAATATATTTAAAAAATTAGAAAAGAAACTTTTTACTCAAAATCCAAGACCATTATTTAAACTAAATGAGAATTTTTCTGGGAAAAAAAAAATCTTAATTAATAAAAAATTTTATACTTATAATTATTCATTTGGAAATTTAAACCCTGACAAAACCTTTTATGTAATAAGAAGATCTCCCGGCGCAGGGTTATTTTCAAATTTAACTTATGTTTTAAATCATTTAAAAATTGCTAAAGAGAATAATTTTATTCCTTTTATTGATATGGAAGAATTTCCAACTATCTATAACGAAAAAAATAAGATTCAAAATACCTTAAATGCTTGGGAGTATTACTTTGAGAACACTTCAAAGTTTACTTTAAATGAAATTTATAAGAGTAAAAATGTAATTATAACCGAGAATAAATTTTATAATTTCTTTTCTAAATGGATTGATCAAGATGAAGATCTTGTAAAAATTTTAAAAGAAGAAATTAAGTTTAAAAAAAATATATTGAGAACTTCTAATTTTATTAAAAAAAAAATATTTAAAAAAAAAAAAATTTTAGGTATCCATTTCCGAGGAACGAGTTACAAAACTTCTCCTGGTCATCCTTTGCCAGCTACAAAAAAACAAGTTTTTAATCTAGCAAAAAAAGTTTTAGAAAATGATAAAATTGATTATATATTTTTATCTACAGAGGAAGAAAATTATAAAAATTTTTTATCAAATAAGTTTAGAGGAAAAATTTTCTATTTTAAAAGTTCATATAGATCTAATAAAAATCTTGCATTTGAAAGTTATCCTAGGCGTTGTCATAGATATAAGCTAGGACGAGAAATTTTAATAGAATCACTTCTCTTATCATGTTCAGACTATTTTATTTTTACAGATTCCAATGTAAGTTCATTTGTTAAAGCTATAAAAATGAAATTAGATCAAAAAATTTATAAAATTGATAACGGTTATAATTCTTCAAATAAGTTTATATGCATGTGGCTATGGTATTACAAATCAATTATGCCTAGATTTTTGGGTGGTTTTTAATAAAACATATAATTTAAAAAAAATAATATGAAAAAAATTTCATTAGTAATTACAACAATTAATGAGTCAAATAAGAATATTAAGAAGTTAGTTAAACTTAGTAAAAAAAGTCATACTGAACTAATTATTATTGGTGATAAAAAAACCCCAAAAAATTTTAAAATATCGAATGGAACTTACTACAGCATTAATGATCAAAAAAAGATTAATTTCGATTTTTCAAAAGTTTGTCCAATAAATTCATATGCAAGAAAAAATATTGGATATTTGATTTCAATAGATAACAAAAATGAAGTCATAATTGAGACAGATGATGATAATTATCCAAAAGATAATTTTTTAAAGCATATAAAATTAACAAACAAGGTAAATGAGATAAAAAATATAGGGTGGGTAAATGTTTATAAAAAATTCTTAAATAATAATGAAGACATTTGGCCAAGAGGTTTACCTCTTAATGAAATTAAAAAAATCCCAATTTTTAAAAGTAAAAAGGTAAAAAAAAATTTTTACTTACAGCAAGGTGTTTGTGAAGGCAATCCAGATGTAGATGCAATTTATAGAATAATAAATAAAAAAATAAATATTAAATTTAAAGATAACTATGCATTTAGTTCAGGAAAATCATTTTCTCCAACCAATAGTCAAAATACAATTTGGTTTAAAAAACTTTTTCCATTGATGTACTTGCCGGTCACCTGCACTATGCGAACAACCGATATATGGCGTGGGATAATTGCTTTAAATATTATTTTAAATGATAACTTATCAATTCTTTTTTTTGGAACCACAATGAAGCAGTTTAGAAATGTTCATAATTTAACAAATGATTTAGAACAAGAGATGCCATTATATAAAGATATTTTTGATGGATTTAACAGACTTCAAAACATAAATTTGAAAAAAGGTTCAAAAAATTACTTTTACAATCTTTTACAATCTTATGATGCATTAATTGAAATGAAAATTTTTGATAAAAAAGAAATTTTTTTCTTAAAAGCATGGATTAAGGACATCAAAAAAATTCTTGATTAAATCTATTTTTTTAAAATAATTTAATTCCATAAATTACTAAAGATAATTTTTTATTAGCTGATAATATTTTTCACAGTTTGTTTTATAATTATATTTTTTTAAAGATTTATAACCATCTTTAATCTTATTTTTAACAATTTTAGTTTTTTTGAAATTATCAATTAGTTTGGCAATTTTTTTATAATCCCCAATTTTAACAAGTTCTCCAAATCTTCCATGATGTAATATTTCTTTTGGACCAGTTGGACAATCAGTAGAAATTATAAATTTTTTTAAACACAAAGCTTCTATCAGTACATTTGGTAATCCTTCGAATTTTGATGATAGTAAAAATAAATCTGCTTGTTTAATATATGGAAATGGATTTTTTTTATAACCTAATAACCGTACTTTTTTATTGAGATTATTTAACTCAATGTATCTTTTAATTTCAATTTCTTTTTCACCTTTTCCAATAATAACTAGCTCAACGTTACTTTTTTTGACAATATTTAATGCTTTTAAAATAGTAATGAAATCTTTCTGATCTGTAACTCTTCCAACAGAAATTAATTTTATATTTTTTTTTTGGAAAATAGAATTAATTTTGTAATTTGATTTTTTTTTAATTTCACTAAAATTAAATGGATTTAAAATACAAATACAATTAATTTTATATTTCTTGTCCATTTCTTTTTTAAATTCATAACTGTTAACTATTATTTTATCTGCTTTCTTAAAAAAAATTTTAAAAATAGATTGTTTGAAAAAATTATTTGACCAACCTAAAGATGAGGAATTTGATCTTGATATAATTTTTAAATTAAGAAATTTACAAAGAATTATAACAAATATATTGGCCTGAAAAGATAGAACTAAATTTTCTTTATCAAACAAAGTTATTTTTAAAAGTACTAATAAACCGTTATGACCAGCTATATAAATCTTGTCTGATTTTTTCATTTTTACTTTGATTTTTTAAGACGCTTAATATCCGAGTCAAGCATGTCTTTAACTAGATCTTTTAAATTATATTTAAGTTTATAATTCAATTTTTTTAATGCTTTTTTTGGGTTGCCCCTTAAATAATCAATTTCTAAAGGTCTATAATATTTTTTATCTACCTTAATTATTAAATCCTTTTTTCGACCGTTTATAATATAAGCTTTTTCATTTACCCCTTTACCTAGCCAGATAATTTTTATTTTTAAATATTTACAACATTCATTAATAAAATCTCTTACACTAGTTGTCTTTCCAGTCGCAATAATATAATCATCTGCTTTTGACTGTTGTAAAATTTTCCATTGCAGTTCTGTATAATCTTTTGCATGACCCCAGTCTCTTTTGGCATTTAAATTACCTAAATATAAAATATCTTTAGACCCCAAAATCTTTTTAGCTAAAAACATTGTAATTTTTCTTGTTACAAATGTTTCGCCCCTTCTTGGGCTTTCATGATTAAATAAAATACCATTACATGCAAATAATCCGTAGGCTTCTCTATAAACTTTAGTAATCCAATATGAATAAAGTTTAGAAACACCATACGGCGATTTTGGCACCATCAATGACTTTTCATTAAATGAGTTAATACCTTTTTGTTTTTCTCCAAATAATTCTGATGTACTTGCTTGATAAAACTTAGTTTTTCTTAAACCTAAAAATCTTATAGCTTCTAAAATTCTTAATGATCCTAACCCTGTTACCTGCGATGTATATTCTGGAATTTCAAAAGAATGTCCAACATGACTTTGGGCACCTAAATTATAAATTTCATGAGGTTTTATTTTGTTTACAACATTAAACAAACTATTTGAGTCAGTCAGATCACCATAATGTAAAAAGAAATTTTTTGCCTCATGAAAATCCTTGTATATATGATCAATTCTATCAGTATTAAATGTGGATGATTTTCTTTTAATACCATGAACGATATAACCTTTTTTCAAAAGATACTCAGCTAGGTATGAGCCATCTTGTCCTGTGATGCCAGTTATTAAAGCTTTTTTTTTCAATTCAAATTAATTTTTGATAAGTTTATTATAGCTAAGAACTAATACACTATAAATAGAAAATATTAAATTTTTATTTTCGTAAACGTAATATAGTTTAAATGCGTCCTTTAATTTTTGATAAATATTTGAAGATAAGGATTTATTTGTGCTACGCCAATTTGTTAGGATCATATTTAAATGTGTCAGTCTATACCCTCTTCTTAATAGTAATAACCAAAGTGCAAAATCCTCTTGGGTCTTAAGAGATGGAAATTTAAAAATATTAATTATTTTTTGATTAAAAATAACTGTACTTAAACCAATATAATTTGACTTATACAATTTGTTATATTCTCCATTTAAATTTACATCTCTTTTTCCTATAAGTTTATTTTTTTCACTTATAATACCATATGATGTAAAACAAAATTCTAAAGAATTTTTAATCATAAATTTTATCTGTTTAGATAATTTAATTT
>CABYXQ010000022.1 GCA_902522915.1 uncultured Pelagibacteraceae bacterium
TTTTTACCTTTTTTATTTTTATCGTATTCTTTTCTTTTCTCAATAAGAATAAGTGCTTCCTCCATTGTTAATTCTGTAGGGTCTTTTTCTTCAGGTATTGTTGCATTTAATGATTTGTATTTTATATAAGGTCCAAATTGACCTTTCATGACTCTAACTGGTTTTTTATCCTCAGGATGCTCACCTAAATCTTTTATAATAGAACTAGAAATTCTACCAGGTTTAGCCTCTGCAATAAGTATTACAGCTCTATTCAGTCCTATTGAAAATAACTCTTCTATGTTCTCTATTCTTGCTGATTTATTCTCACATTTTAAATAAGGGCCAAATCTACCTGTATTTAAGGTAATTTCTTTTTGGTTATCAGGATTTATACCTAAAGATTTTGGTAATGAGCATAAAAATTGTGCTTTTTCAAGATCTATACTATCTAATTCAATACCTTTAGGTATAGAAATATTTTTCAAAAGATCATTTATATTTTTAGTTTTTTTTAGTTTCTTTTTTTTCTTAGTCTTATCTTCAGAAATTTCTTCTAACAACTTTTCATATTGAAGATAAGGGCCAAATCTTCCGTTTTTAAGAAAAATATCATTTCCATTTACATGTTTACCAATAAATTTTGGCTCAGCTAATTGTGATTGTGCTGCAGCCTTCGCTTTAGATAGTGGTCTTGTAAACTTACATTCTGGGTAATTAGAACATCCAATAAATGCGCCACCTCTGAAACTATTTTTTAAACTTAATGATCCAGTCTCGCAGAGTTGACATTTTCTAATAACTTTTCCTTCATCATCTTTGTCAAAAATTAAAGTACCCAAACTTTCATTTAATAAATCTAAGACTTCACGTGTTCTTTTTTCTTTTACCTCTGAAATATTGTTATTAAAATCTTTCCAAAACATTTCTAAAACTTTTATCCAACTTTCTTTTCCTGTAGTAATTTCATCTAACTGATCCTCTAAACCAGCAGTGAAATTATAATCAACATACTTAGAAAATAACTTTTGTAAAAAAGCTGAAATAAGTTTTCCTCGATCAGTAGGAAAAAATCTTTTATTTAAAATTTCAGCATAGCCTCGATTAGCAATTGTAGAGATTATGCTAGCATAAGTTGAAGGACGGCCAATTCCAAGTTCTTCTAATTTTTTTACTAGGCTCGCTTCAGAATATCTAGGCGGTGGTTGGGTAAAATGCTGCTCATCAATAAGTGAGTCTATATTAATTGGTCCCTTTGACATTTTGGGCAATATTAATTCATCATCACCTTTTGATAGATTAGGAAAAACTTTTAAAAATCCATCAAATTTTAATACTGAACCACTAGTCTTACAAATTGTTTGATTATCTTCTGATACAATTGTAATTGTGTTTCTATCAAATTTTGCTGGTTCCATTTGTGATGAAAGAGCTCTACTCCAAATTAAATCATAGAGTTTTTGTTGATCTGTACTCAAATATTTTTTTACAGACTTCGGCGATCTACTTACATCTGTAGGCCTAATAGCTTCGTGTGCTTCTTGCGCATTTTTAGCTTTTTTTCCTGAATAATTTATAGGTTTTTCAGGTAGATAATCACCCCCATATTGATTATTAATAAAATTTCTAAGTTCTGCAATTGCATCAGCTGAAAGATTAGTCCCATCAGTTCTCATGTAAGTAATTAATCCTATTGTTTCTCCATCAATCTCGATACCTTGATATAATCTTTGTGCAATTTGCATTGTCCTAGAAGCCCCAAAACCTAATCTACTTGATGCAACTTGTTGTAAAGTTGATGTTGTAAATGGACCAGATGGGTTTCTACTAACAATTTTTGATGAAATATCATTAATACTAAATTTTTTATTCTTAATATTTAAAGCTGCTTCATTTGTTTCAATTTTATTTTTAAAAGAAAATTTCTCTATTTTTTCTCCATTGAGTTGAGAGATGTTTGCGGTAATTAAATTTTTTTTATGATCTTGAAAATTAATGCTCAAAGTCCAAAATTCTTCTGGATTAAAAGACTCTATTTCGTGCTCTCTTTCAGTTATAAGTTTTAAGGCTACAGATTGTACTCTACCGGCTGATTTTGATCCTGGCAGTTTTGTCCAAAGAATAGGTGAAATATTAAAACCAACTAAATAATCAAGAGCCCTTCTAGCCATATACGCATCAACAAGTAAAGGTTCAATTTGTCTTGGATTATCAATACCATGTATGACTGCTTTTTTTGTAATTTCATTAAATACTACTCTTTCAACTTCTTTATCTTTTAAAAGTTTTTTTTCTTCTAGATACTCTTTTACATGCCAAGCTATAGCTTCACCTTCACGATCTGGGTCAGTTGCTAGAATAATTTTAGTCGATTCTTTAGTCGCATCTGTAATATCTTTTAAATATTTTTTTGAAAAACTATCAACTTCCCATTCCATTTTAAAATTTTGTTCTGGATCAACAGAACCATTTTTTGAAGGCAAATCTCTTATATGACCATAGCTTGCTAAAACAGTATAGTTATCACCTAAATATTTATTTATTGTTTTAGCTTTTGCTGGACTTTCAACTATGACTAGATTCATAATTAACAAACTACTCAAAAGAGTCTGATAGTCAAATTAATAAATTTTTGTCTTTCTTTCTTCTTTGTTTTTCAATCGTTTGATATTTTCTCTATGTGTAAAAAAGATCAAAATAAACATTATTCCAAAAAAAATAAAACTATACATTTGCCCAGTTATTAGAATATAAGCTGGAATAGAAAAGGACCCAATTATTGATGATAGAGAAGAATATCTAAAGATTAAAAATATTATTCCCCAAGTTATGATAAAAACAATACCCAATAGTATGTTTATAGAAAACAAAATTCCAACATAGGTTGCCACACCTTTGCCTCCTTTGAATTTAAGCCAAATAGGAAATACATGACCTAAAAATGTACACAAAGAAGCTATATATATTAATTCTGGAAAATTTATCTTAACATAAATAACAGGTATTATAGCTTTTGCTATATCAAGTATTAATGTTGAGTAACCAATAAATTTGTTTCCTGTTCTTAAAGCATTTGTTGCGCCAATATTACCAGAACCTATTTCTCTGATATCTTTTTTTAAAAAGATTTTTGTTAAGACTAAACCAAATGGGATTGAACCCATTAGATATGAAGCAAAACCAACAATTATATATTCCATTGTTATATTGTAAATAATTCCTTACCTTTTACAAAGGTATTAGTAACTTTACCTTGAAGTTTTTTATCTTCAATTGAAGTATTTTTTGATTTAGAAATTAAACTTTCTTTTTTTACAATCCAAGGTTTATCCAAATCAACTATGCAGAAATCAGCTTCATTACCTATTGTAAGATTTCCTTTATTAATACGAAGAATTTTTGCAGGGTTAGATGTTAATGCTCTAATTATTGTTTCGAGTTTAACAGATCCATTATGGTATAATTCTAAAGATAAAGATAATAACGTTTCTATTCCTGATGCTCCTGTTGCTGCTTGCGAAAAAGTTAACCTTTTAGATTCTTCATCCTCAGGTTTATGATCTGAAACTATTACATCAATTGTTTTATCTTTTAATCCTTGTACTAATACTTCTCGGTCCTCCTCTTTTCTTAAGGGAGGTGATAATTTCAAGAATGTTTTGAAGTCTCCAATATCATTTTCATTCAAAGAAAGGTTGTTAATTGATACACCACAAGTGAATTTTACATCATTCTTTCTTTCTTTTATTACATCTACTGATTTTGCTGATGATAGTTGAGAGATATGATATCTACACTTAATTTTATCAAGTAGCACTAAGTCTCTTTCAATTATAATTCTTTCTGCAATGTCAGGAATTCCTGATAGACCAAGTTTGGTAGCAATTATTCCTGAGTTAATCATTCCATTTTTAGAGAGGTGATAATCTTCGGCATGTTGCATTATCAAACAATCCAAATCTTTAGCTGAACTCATTATTTTAGACATTAAACTTGTATTTTGAATGGTTTTAATACCATCTGTAAAAGCTATTATTCCTTTTTTAGCTAGCAAGCCAAACTCAGTCATATTATTACCTTCAATATTCTGAGTTAACGAAGCACAAGGAAAAATATTGATTTTAGATTTATCTCTACCTCTTCTTTTTAAAAAATCTACAATTGATACGTTGTCAATTATTGGATCTGTATTAGGCATAGTAACTACAGAAGTAACACCTCCAGATAATGCTGCATTGCTTAAAGTTCTGAAATTCTCTTTGTATTCATAGCCAGGCTCTCCCACAAAAACTCTCATATCCACTAAACCTGGTATGATATATTTTCCTTTTAAATCAATTGGTTTTTCTCTCGTAGGTAAGTTGTTAGTATTTACTTTTTTTCCAATAGCTTCAATTCTACCATTTTCATCGATGATCATACCACCATTTTCATTTATAGAATTATGTGGATCAATTATGTTTGCATTTATAAAGTATTTTTTTTTCATTTATTCACAAAATATTTTTAGACAAGCCATTCTGACTGCTACTCCAAGTTCAACTTGCTCCTTTATTACACTTTTATTAATATCGTCAGCCAATTTAGTATCGATTTCAATTCCTCTATTCATAGGACCGGGATGCATTATTATGGCATCCTCTTTTGCATGATCAAGTTTATCAGGTGTTAAACCATAGTACTCATAGTATTCTCTATTTGATGATAGAAAAGAACTTGTCATTCTTTCGTTTTGAAGTCTTAGCATCATGACTATATCACAATCCTTTAGCCCTTTTTTCATATCACTAAAAGTATTTACTCCAAATTTTTCTATTTCTTTTGGCATTAAATTACTTGGTGCAACAATGTTTACCTCTGCACCCAACATAGTTAACAAATAAATATTTGATCTAGCTACTCTAGAATGAAGAATGTCACCACAAATCGCAATTTTCAAACCTTCAATTTTTTTCTTTCTATTTATTATTGTTAAAGCATCTAGCAATGCCTGTGTAGGGTGCTCTCTTCTTCCATCACCAGCATTTAATACAGCACAATTAACTTTTTGAGATAATAAGTTACATGCACCAGAGTCCTGATGTCTAATTACAATTATATCAGGATGCATTGCATTCAATGTCATTGCTGTATCTATTAATGTTTCCCCTTTTTTAATTGCGGAATTAACCATATTCATAGACATAACATCTGCCCCCAAACGTTTACCTGCTAGTTCAAACGAGCTTTGAGTTCTTGTAGATGGTTCAAAAAATAGATTAATTTGTGTTTTACCATTTAAAATATTTAGTCTTTTGTTCTTACTTTGATTCAGTTTAATGAAAGCTTGAGACTCATCTAAAATTAAATTTATATCGTTAATTGATAAATCTTGGATACCTAACAGATGTTTTTTGGATATTTTAATAGCTTTATTGGTTTTTATTGCCATTAAAACTAACTCTATAGCTATAAAGCTACTAAATGGCAAGGATTAATTGTTCAAATAATCAATAGCTCCTTGAAGAATAAATGCAGCTGCGTTTTGATCTATGTTTTTTTCACGCTTAGAAACATTAACATCAAGCTGACTGGATAGATTAAATGCGCCAACGGTTGAAAGTCTCTCATCCCATAGGCAAACGTCTACATCAACATTTTTGTCTATATTTTTAGACACATCATTCACTGATTGTGCAGAAGGACCCAGTGAACCATCCATATTAATTGGGTGACCAATGACAATTCCTTTAATATTATTTTCTTCAATTATTTTTTTTAATTCATTAATTAAGTCTTCATTATTGGTTTTATTGATCGTTTTAAAGGGTGTGGCTACAGATTGCCTTTCATCACATATTGATACACCGATTCTTTTTGAACCAAGATCTAAACCAATCAATCTAGAGGTTTCAGACTGTTTTTTTTTAAATTCTTCAATAGTGATCATATTGTATATTTTAAACTTAAGTGATAGTTTGCGACATATTTAAATACCATATGAGCATCGATCTTAAAACAATAAAGCATATATCTAAACTATCAAGAATTTCTGTAGATGAGAAAAAAGCAGAGAAACTTGCAGGAGATTTAAATTCAATTTTCGATTTTATTGAAAAACTTAACGAATTAAAAACTGAAAATGTTGAACCATTAACTTCTGTTGCTGAAACTACTCTTAAATTAAGAGCAGATGAAGTAAAAAGTAAAAACCTAAGAGAACAAGTAATAAAAAATTCTCCTAAGGAAAATGAAGATTATTTTGTGGTACCAAAGGTAATTGAATAATGTCAAATATAACTAAACAATCATTATCTGAGTTAGTAGAAAATATAAAAAATAAAAAACTTTCTTCAAGCGAAGCTACTAAAGCATTTGTTGAACGATCTGAAAAATCAAAAGAATTAAATGCATATATAACTGAAGATTATACAAATGCTTTAAATAAAGCAAAAAAGTTTGATGAGAAACCTAATCTTGATCTAAAATTACCTGGCATTCCAATGGCAGTAAAAGATTTATTTTGTACAAAAGATATTAGAACTACGGCAGGTAGTAAGATTTTAAATAATTTTGTTCCAACTTATGAGTCAACTGTCACACAAAATATTTGGAATGAAGGAGCTATCCTAATGGGTAAATTAAATTGTGATGAATTTGCAATGGGCTCCTCTAATGAAACTAGTTTTTTTGGTAATGTGCAAAACCCAATTGATAAGAATTTAGTTCCAGGAGGATCATCTGGTGGATCATCTTCTGCTGTAGCAGCTCAATTAACACCAATAACTATTGGAACGGATACAGGTGGATCTATAAGACAGCCTGCTTCTTTTACAGGAACAGTTGGATTAAAACCTACTTATGGTAGTTGTTCAAGATACGGAATTGTAGCTTTTGCATCTTCGTTAGATCAAGCTGGACCAATGGCTCAAAATGTTAAAGATTGTGCATTGTTACAGGAAGTTATTAGTTCTTATGATGAAAAAGATTCTACATCAATAGACTTCAAAAGGAACGAGTACAGTAAAGAATTAACAAAAGATATTAAAGGTAAAAAAATAGGAATTCCTAGAGAATATAGAGTTGATGGGATGCCAAAGGAAATAGAAGATCTTTGGAAAAAGGGTATTGACTATGTAAAAGATTGTGGTGCAGAAATTATAGATATATCACTTCCTCATACAAAATATGCATTGCCAACGTATTACATTGTTGCACCAGCTGAGGCATCATCTAATTTAGCCCGATACGACGGTGTCAAGTATGGTTTTAGAGCTGAAGGAGAAAATCTTATCGATATGTATGAAAAAACCAGATCTGAAGGATTTGGCACTGAAGTTCAAAGAAGAATTATGATTGGAACTTATGTTTTATCCTCTGGATATTACGATGCATATTATCTTAAAGCGCAAAAAGTGAGAAAACTTATCAAAAATGATTTTGATGAAGCTTACAAAAAAGTAGATGCAATATTAACTCCATCTACACCTAGTTCTGCATTTAAAATTGGAGAAAAGACTAACGATCCAGTTTCAATGTATTTAAATGATATTTTTACTGTTCCAGTAAATTTAGCTGGTTTACCAGCAATTTCTATACCTGCTGGTCACGATTCTAAAGGTTATCCTTTAGGATTACAAATAATTGGGAAAGCTTTCGATGAACAAAATATTTTAAATATTGCATACGCGATGGAAGAAAAAATTAATTTTAAAAACAATATTACAGATTGGTGGATTAAGTGAGCAAGAACAAACCTGAATATCTAATTAATAGACAGGATAATCAATATGAGGTTGTCATTGGTTTAGAAGTTCATGCACAAGTTACATCAGAGTCAAAGTTATTTTCAACATCAGCAACTAAATTTGGTGCCGAACCAAATACCCAGGTAAGTTTAGTTGATGCGGCATTTCCAGGAATGTTACCGGTAATAAACGAATACTGCGTAAAACAGGCTATTAAAACAGGAATTGGCTTAAAAGCTAAAATCAATAAGAGATCTGTTTTTGATAGAAAAAACTATTTTTATGCTGACTTACCTCAAGGATATCAAATCTCACAATTCAAAGACCCAATTGTAGGTCAGGGTAAAGTAATACTTGATATGCCCGAAGGTCAAAAAGAAGTAGGTATAGAAAGATTACACTTAGAGCAAGATGCAGGCAAAAGTATTCACGATCTAGACCCTAAAAATACTTTTGTAGATTTAAATAGATCAGGCGTGGCTCTAATGGAAATTGTAAGTAAGCCTGATTTAAGATCTCCAGATGAGGTCAACGCATATATTAAGAAATTAAGATCTATAATGAGATATTTAGGAACCTGTGATGGAAACATGCAGGAAGGATCTTTAAGAGCTGACGTAAATGTATCCGTTAGAAAAAAAGGATCAAAAGAATTTGGAACCAGATGTGAGATTAAAAATGTTAACTCTATAAAGTTCATGCAAATGGCAATTGAATACGAAGCTAACAGACAAGTTGATTTAATTGAGGAAGGTCAAACAATTGATCAAGAAACAAGACTTTTTGATACTAAAAAGAATGAAACTAGATCAATGAGATCAAAAGAGGATGCTCATGATTATAGATATTTTCCAGATCCAGACTTATTGCCACTAGAAGTTTCAGATGATTTTATTAAAAATTTAAAATCAGAAATTCCAGAACTACCAGATGAAAAGAAAAAAAGATTTATAGAAAAATTTAAGTTATCTCCTTACGAAGCTAATATTTTAGTTTCTGATATCGAAACATCTAATTACTTTGAAAATGTAATTAAGAAATCTGATGTAAAACTAGCAACAAATTGGATAATTGGAGAATTATTTGCAGCCTTAAATGAAAAAAACTTAGAAATAACTGAAAGCCCTATAAGCGCTGGCAATTTATCAAAATTAATTAATTTAATTAAAGATGGAACAATTTCTGGAAAAATTGCAAAAACAGTTTTTGAACAAATGATGCAAGGTGATAAAGATCCTAAGAAAATTGTTGAGGAAAAAGGTTTAAAACAGGAGAGTGATCCAAAAGCACTTGAAGCATTGATAGACAAGGTTATTGATGACAACAGAGACAAAGCTAACGAATATAAATCTGGTAAAGTTAAATTATTTGGTTTCTTTGTAGGTCAAGTAATGAAGGTTTCAGCTGGGAAAGCAAATCCTCAATTAGTAAATGAGATTTTAAAGAAAAAACTTTAGAATTTATGGGTTCAGACCTAAATATAACCAAAAAACTTCAAGATTACATTTTAAGTCATGGATTGAACTTACATCCAGTCCAAAAAGAAATAATTAATTATAATACTTCTCTTGGTGACATCAAAAGAATGCAAATATCAATTTCTCAAAGTCAATTTCTGCATTTAATTATAAAAATTTTAAATGTTAAAAAGGTTTTAGAGATAGGTACATTTACAGGATTAAGCACGGTATCGATGGCTTTAGCATTATCCGATCATGGTAAAATAATTTCTTTAGATAAAAATGAAGAAACTAATAAAGTTGCAATAGATTTTTTTAAAAAAGCAAATCAAATACATAAAATTAAAACATTAATTAAACCAGCTTTAGAAAGTTTAGATGAAATTAAAAATGAAAAGTTTGATTTAGTTTTTATTGATGCTGATAAAATGAATTATATCAAATACTATGAACGTTCTCTAGAATTATTGAATAAAGATGGTCTAATAATTATCGATAATGTTTTATGGTATGGTGAAGTTGTTAATGCTAACAGTACGGATAAATTTACTAAAAATATTAAAGAATTTAATGATCATATTTCAAAGGATACAAGGGTTGAAAAATTAATAATTCCTCTTGGTGATGGAATGACTGTTTGTAGAAAGTTATAATGTTTGATGTAGTTGGTTTTTATAAATTTATTAAAATTTCTTATCTGAGGAAAAATCAAAAAATTTTATTAGAAACTTTAAATAAGAAAAATATTAGAGGTACTTTAATTATTTCTAAAGAAGGGGTAAATGGAACTATTTCAGGAAAATCTACAGACATTAAATTCACTATTAATAAATTAAAAAGAACTCTTAAATTCAAGAATTTTAACAGTATCAATATCTCTAAAAGCTCCTTCCAGCCATTTCACAAACCTAAAGTAAAAATTAAAAATGAAGTTGTTCCTATGAATTTAATTTTAAATAAAAGAGTAAAAAAAAACGATAGTCATGTAGACCCAAGTAAATGGAATAAGCTGATTAAAGAAAAAGAAACTATTCTTATAGATGCGAGAAAACCATTTGAGTATGATGTTGGAACATTTAGGGGAGCAATCAATCCTGATGTAGATAACTTCAGAGATTTTCCAAAATATTTAAAAAAATTAAAAAAAAATCAACCTATAGCTATGTTTTGTACTGGTGGTATTCGTTGTGAGAAGGCATCAGTATATCTGGAAAAAAAAGGTTTTAATAATGTTTATCAGTTAAATGGTGGTATTTTAAATTATTTGAAAAAAACTAATAAGAAAAAAAGTTTATGGAAAGGAGAATGTTTTGTTTTTGATAACAGGATTAGTTTAAAACATGGTCTAAAAGTTGGATCTTATTCAATGTGCAGTGGTTGTAGGAAACCAATATCTCCTAAGGATAAAAAATCAAAAAAATATGAAGAGGGCGTTTCATGTCCAAATTGTCACGATAATCTAACAGATTATCAAAAATCAAGATTTAGGATGAGACAAAAACAAATTAATCTTGCTAAAGAAGCAGGAAAAAGACATATCTTTCAAAAAGAGTATTAACAAATCATAAATTAATGAATTTATTAAAAGATGAAGTTTCGTTGCTAGTTAGAAAACTTGCTGTACCAGCAAGTATAGGAACTTTATTTCAAACACTTTACACAATCGTAGATACTTTTTATGCGGGCAAAATATCCCCGGAAGCCTTATCCGCTTTGAGCAAGTCATTTCCAATATATTTTATTATTATTGCAACATCTATTGGAGTTACTGTAGCTGGAACCTCATTAATAGGAAGCAGTATTGGAGAAAAAAACGAAAAAAATGTTTTAATTTATTTTGCAAATGTAATCATTTATGCAGTTATAATTTCAGTAATTGTATCAATTTTAGGTTTTGTTTTTGGAGAAAACATATTTCAATTGATGAATTCCTCTAACAAGGTAACTACCCTTGGACTTGAATATATTAATATAATTTTTTTAGGAACAGTTTTATTTATATTAGTAGTAGCTTTAAATTCATTTTTACATGCTGAAGGGGATACTAAAACTTACAGAAATGTTCTAATATTTTCTTTTTTCTTAAATATAATTTTAAACCCAATTTTAATTTTTGGATTTTTATTTATCCCACCATTAGGAATAACAGGCATTGGAATAGCAACTTTAATTGCTCAATTTATATCTTTTTTAATTATTCTGATAAAAATATTAAACAATCAGAGAATTAAGCAAATAACCTTTGATCATTTCAAAGCTAAATTTTTTTTCTTAAAAAATATATTTTTTCAATCAATGCCTATAACTATTGCTATATTGGGTTATTCAGTAGCTGCTACTATTGTGTTTACTTATGTAGGGTTATTTGGTGAATACGCTGTAGCTGGCTATGGATCTGCTACACGAATTGAGCAAGTTCTTTTGTTACCAGTTTTAGGAATTAATACAGCAATAATATCCATCATAGCCCAAAATATTGGAGCAAAATATTATGATAGAGTAAAGCAATCCTATTTTACCTCAATAAAATATGGGCTATTTATAATGTTAATCGCTGGTGTAGTTATTTTTATAAGTGCTGACATTGTTCCTAAATTCTTTTCATCTAATCCTGAAGTCATTATGCATGGTTCGATGTATCTTAAAATTTCAGCTTTTATTATACCAGCTTATCCGATTTTTTTTCTTTCAAATGGTTTTTTCATGGCTTTAAAAAAATCTGAGAAAGCTATGTTTAATAATATTGCAAGAAATGTTGTGGTCCCAATATTATCATTTTATATAGCTAGATCTATTAATGCTGATTTTAAAACTTTTTTTTATATTTGGGCTATCTTTCAATGGTTGATATCATTGATATTACTATTTTATGTTAAATATTATATTAAATATAAATTAGCTAATGTTTAATATTGTTTAAATATGTTTTTTACAAAAAGGAAAACAATAATTTTAATCATAATCTGTTCAATTTTTTTTATTTTTACATATAACAATGTTAAGTCTGAAGAGATTAAAGAAATTTCTGGAAATGCTCAAATTATTGATGGTGATACAATAAAAATAAATTCAAAAAAAATAAGATTGTATGGAATTGATGCACCTGAATTTAAACAAATGTGCAAAAAAACTTATTTAACAATAATTTTTTTTTCTTTTACTAAAGATTATCCATGTGGAAAAATTTCAACTGAAAAATTAAAAAAAAAAATTAATAACAAGGTGATAACTTGTAAAATCTTGGATACTGATAGATATAAAAGATTAATTGGAGAATGTTATAAAAGAAATTTAAATCTAAATTCTTGGCTAGTTTCAAACGGCTATGCTTTAGCATATAGAAAATACTCAAAAAAATATATATCTAATGAAATTAATGCTAAAAATGAAAAATTAGGTGTCTGGCAAGGTAAATTTGAAATGCCATGGAACTATAGAAGAAAAAAATAATTTTATAATCTTGAAGCACTGTCTTCAATCCAAGAACAAAGATGTTCAGCAAAAGATCTTCTAACAAATAGGTTTAAAATGTTTTCATCTTTATGATGCAGAATTACATCTATGTGATTTAAAACTGTCTGAGTTGATGATCCTTTCTTTTCTTTAAATTCATTAAAATTAAAGGGACATCCTGCTGAAAAAATTTCATAGATATTTTTGCCTTTAAGCTCTAGTTGAACAAATTGATCTGTTACATCTATAACAGCACCTAAATCTGTTTTTGAAATACTATTAAATAACATTTCATATAGTTCGTATTTGTTGGTATCTTTGCTTACAAGCTCATTTGAGACTATCATCCATTCATCTGGGCTAAGCCATATTGCTGTTAATTTATCACTTGTGGTTGAAGTGTTTGCTTCTGTAGGTAAAATCATGTTAAGTTTTTTACCAACATTTGTTAAAAATTCTCTTTTTTTACCTCTTAAATTAATTTTCATTACTGGAGAGATTTCTTTTACTGAAACACTTTCTTGATTAATTTCATTTTTAATAACTGAATTATAGTTAAGCATTCAACCTCTGATTTTTCTCATCATAAAACACTGGATTGGAAACGGTGACATTAATATTTTTATTTTCCATCGGTACAAAAAGTTTTTTTCCCATCATGTCTTTTCCACTCTTGATAACTGCAAGTGCAATTGATTTATTAAGGTTTGGACTAAAATAACTTGAGGTTACATGTCCAAGCATTTCAACTGGGCTTTGGTCTAACTCAGAAACTATTTGTGCTCCTTCTTCTAAAACTGTATTTGGATCATCTGTTAATAACCCCACTAATTGCTTTCTATCTTCTCTCATTGTATCAGATCTATAAAGAGATCTTTTTCCTATGAAATCGTACTTCTTCTTGCTTACTATCCAATCCATTTGAAGATCGATTGGAGTCATTGTTCCATCTGTATCTTGACCTACAATTATAAAACCTTTTTCTGCTCTTAATAAGTGCATTGTTTCAGTTCCATAAGGTGTAATGTTAAACTCTTTACCTGCCTCCATGCATTTTTCCCATAAATCTTTTCCATAACTTGCTTGAACATTAATTTCGTAACTATGTTCACCAGTAAAACTAATTCTCATTATTCTACATTGGATATTTTCAATATTAGCTCCTTTGAAAGACATGTGAGGGAAATTTTCATCTGATAAATCTAAACCTGGAATTATTTTTTTAAGAATTTTTTTACTATTAGGACCACACAAACTTGCAGTAGCATAGTGATCTGTTACAGAAGTTAAATACACATCGAGTTCAGGCCATTCTGTTTGAAGATAATCTTCAAGTTTCCCTAAAACATTTGCAGCTCCACCCGTAGTTGTTGTCATGATATAGTGATTTTCGCCTAATCTTGTTGTAACTCCATCATCATAAACCATACCATCTTCATTTAGCATTAATCCATATCTACACTTTCCTACAGCTAATTTTGACCAAGCATTTGTATAAACTCTATTTAAAAATTCTGAAGCATCACTTCCTTGAATATCAATTTTACCAAGAGTAGAGGCATCTAATATACCAGCACTTTCTCTAGCAGCTTTACTTTCTCTTTGAACTGCTTGATGCATACTTTCTCCGTTAATAGGATAGTACCAAGCTCTCTTCCATTGACCGACATTTTCAAATTCAGCATTATTTTCAACATGCCAATCATTCATTGGCGTCCTTCTAAAAATATCAAAAAACTTTCCTACATTTCGACCTACAATAGTTCCAAATGTTAATGGTGTGTAAGGAGGTCTGAATGTAGTTGTGCCTAATTCTCCCATTTTAACACCTGCTGTATCAGCAATTATTCCAAGTGCATGCATATTTCCTAGTTTACCTTGATCGGTGCCCATACCAGTAGTCGTATATCTTTTAACATGCTCGATAGATCTAAAACCTTCTCTTAAGGCCAATTTTATGTCCTTTGCAGTTGCATCGTTTTGATAATCTACGAATGGTTTTGTTTTACCCACAGGCTTATCAGAGGGTAATAACCAAATATTTCTTTTTGAATTTTCCTGATCAACCTCAACTTTAATATTATCTAAATCAGTTAGTTTAATATTTAGTGTATCTTTTAGTTTTTGATTTAAATTTTTAATGATTTCATCAATTTT
The DNA here is from genome assembly GCA_902522915.1 of uncultured Pelagibacteraceae bacterium. GTDB lineage: Bacteria > Pseudomonadota > Alphaproteobacteria > Pelagibacterales > Pelagibacteraceae > Pelagibacter. Next base: position 14,777 of record CABYXQ010000022.1, read on the forward strand.
AAAATCTCCACTACAAGATCCTACGCTTATTTGTTCAGATGTATTTTGATTAGGTAAGAAAACTTTTTTTTCTTCATCAAACTTTAATTTACTTCCTGATTGTGTATATAAATGTACAGCGGGAGTCCATCCACCAGCAACTCCTAAGCAATCACATGAAATAGAAATTTTATTTCCTGTTACTGAAGTCCCATCATTTGATAATTTCATCACTGAAATACTATTCAGTCTCTTGTATCCAGCTGTATTAACAACCGAATGTGACCAGTAAATTTTAATACCTGCTTCGTTTACTTTTTTTACAATTTTACTTTCAGATTGTTCTCTAATATCAATAATAGCTTCAACATTTATGCCCTTGTTGTATAAAGATAAAGCACTTTCATAAGCACTATCATTGTTAGTAAAAAAAACATTTTTACTACCACAAGCAACCCCATAAAATTCACTGTATTTTTTTATAGCAGAGGAAAGCATTATTCCTGGTCTATCGTTATTATTAAATATTAAAGGTCTTTCTAATGCACCTGTAGCTAAAATAACTTTCTTAGCTCTTATTTTAAGAAGTTGTTGCCTAATTTTATTTGTTTTATCTTTAGTTTCTAAATGATCGGTTAGATTTTCTCTAGCTAAGAGATAATTATATTGATGATAAGCAGCTACAGTTGTTCGAGTTTTTATTTCAAGATTCCTAATACTTTTAAGTTCATCTATCTCTTTTTTTAACCATTCTGAAGGGGATTTATTTTCAATTTTGTTAAATTCATTATTTTCGAAAATAGTTGATCCACCAAGTTCATTTTTTTCATCAACTAACAAAGTTTTGAAATTATTTTTAGCTGCATTTTTGGCTGCTAATATTCCAGATATACCTGCGCCTACTACCAATACATCACAGTGAACATTTCGATGATCATAAATATCGGGGTCACTTGATGTTGGTGATTTTCCTAAACCTGCTGAGTGTCGTATAAAAAATTCATATTTTTCCCAGAAACTAGCAGGCCACATAAATGTTTTGTAGTAAAAACCTGCTGGAAAAAAAGGTGAGAGAAAATTGTTTATTCCACCAATATCAAATTCAACACTTGGCCAGCAATTTTGACTGGATGCCTCTAAACCCTCGTAGATCTCAATTTCAGTTGCTCTAACATTAGGCTCTGTTCTGTTGGTACCAGGGTTTATTTGAACTATTGCATTTGGCTCTTCAGAGCCTGACGTCATAATTCCTCTTGGTCTATGATATTTAAAACTTCTTCCTACTAAATGAACATCATTTGCGAGTAATGCTGATGCTAAGGTATCACCTTTAAAACCGTGATAAGTTTTGCCATTAAATTTAAAGGAAATTCTATTGGTTTCATCAATATACTCGCTTGATTTTACTCTTAAATTTTTAGTCATTTTATTGAGCAGGTGGTTTTTCACCCATTTTGTATGTTGCTTTTATTTCATCGTTAGAAGTATCTCTAACCATATTAAACCATTTACGACAACCATGCGCATGATTCCATCTTTCAAATTGAACACCTTTAATATTTTTTCTCATAAATAAATATTCTGCCCACTCATCATCACTTAACTCTGTTGGTTGTTTAGGTCTTTTAATATGAGCCTCACCACCAGCTTTAAATTCTTGCTGATCACGCTCTCCACAGTACGGACAATTTATTAAAAACATTAATGAGCAACCGCTGCAGCACCGTGTTCATCAACAAGGTCTCCACTTATAAATCTATTTAAATTAAAAGCAGTATTGAGTTTATGAGGTTCATCATTAGCAATAGTATGTGCAAATAAATCGCCAGAGCCAGGTGTTGCTTTAAAACCACCAGTACCCCAACCACAATTAAAGTACAGACCCTTAACAGATGTTTTGCTCAGAATTGGACTGGCATCCGGACAGATATCGACTATTCCTCCCCATTGTCTCAACATTCTCATACGACTAAATATTGGATATAATTCTAAAATAGCATTAAGAGTTCCTTCTACAATATGATGACTTCCTTTTTGGGTATAAGAAACATAATCATCTGTCCCAGCACCAATTACAAGTTCACCTTTGTCTGATTGACTAACATAGGCATGTACAGCGTTAGACATGACAACAGTATCAATAATTGGTTTTACTGGCTCCGAAACTAAAGCTTGTAATGGCTTACTTTCAAGAGGAAGTTTTATACCAGCCATGTTAGCAATTACACTCGAATGACCAGCTGCAACGACACCAATTTTTTTAGTTTTAATAAAACCTTTAGTTGTTTCAATTCCTTCAACTGAGTCGCCATTTCTTTTTATTCCCTTAACTTCACAATTTTGAATTATATCAACACCCATTTCATCAGCACCTCTTGCATAACCCCATGCAACAGCATCATGTCTTGCAGTACCAGCTCTTCTTTGAAGAGTTCCGCCTAATACTGGGTATCTAATATCTTGTGATGTATTTATAATTGGACAAAATTTTTTAACTTCTTCAGTATTTAAATATACTGCATCAATTCCATTTAATCTGTTGGCATGAGTTCTTCTCTTTAAATCTCTAACATCTTGTAAATTATGTGCTAGATTCATTACACCTCTTTGACTAAACATTACATTATAGTTTAATTCTTGAGATAAACTCTCCCAAATTTTCAAAGCGTGATCATAAAGTCCTGCACTTGCATCCCATAAATAATTTGATCTTATGATTGTTGTGTTTCTTCCTGTATTTCCTCCACCAATCCAACTCTTTTCAACAACAGCAATATTCTTCATATCGTGTTTTTTTGCTAAATAGTAAGCGGTAGCTAAACCATGACCACCACCACCAATTATAACTGCATCATATTCTTTTTTAGGTTGAGGATCTTTCCATGCTTTTTGCCAATTTTCGTGGTAGCTAAATGCATTTTTTATAAGAGAAAATATTGAGTATTTGTTTTTCATTATTAGTCAATAATTACTTTATAAATATTGAATATTCAATACAATCGGATATATCAATGTCGCAGTGGAAGAGTGGGTGAGAGGCTGAAACCAGTCGTTTGCTAAATGACCGTGCGAGGAAACTTGTACCGAGGGTTCGAATCCCTCCTCTTCCGCCATTTATTAGTAAAGTGGCTTATCTTTAAAAAAGTTTTCCATTTTGATAGGTTTTTTTTCTAAAATATATCTATATACATTGTAATTTTCTAAGACACGTTGAACGTAATTTCTTGTTTCTCTGAATTTTATTAACTCAACCCAATCAACATAATTAATTTGTTTTTTCTGAGGATTCTTATTTATTTTTTTCCAGTATTTAACTCTATTTGGACCAGCATTATAAGCTGCAACTGCAAAAGGATATGCCCCATCATATTGTAAGATTAAACCAGCAATATAATGAGATCCTAAATTAATATTATATTCTGGATCTTTTGTTAATCTTGATTTTGAATAAGGTAGTTTAGCTTGTTTAGAAACTAGTTTTGCAGTGTAAGGCATCAATTGCATCAATCCTTTTGCCCCAGCATGACTATTTGCGCTTAAATCAAATTCACTTTCCTGTCTAATGATTGATAGTATAAATGCACTATCTGGAATTTTACGACCATTAATTGTCTTGGGCGTACTTATTATTGGATAATTAAATTTATTATGGAATCTTTTTTGGTAAGAAGCAATTTTTGATACTTGAATTGCAAAATCGTATCTTTCAATATCGGTTGCAAGCTCTGCAGCCAAAACTTCACTTCCTTTAATTATATTATCGTTTGCAAGATGCCTTAATATAAACT
>CABYXQ010000023.1 GCA_902522915.1 uncultured Pelagibacteraceae bacterium
ATCTGTAGCCCCTCCACCATGAATTTTTGTTAAAACATCCTTTTTAAAACCTTTAATTGTTTCTCTGGCAATAATTTTACCGCCAATTGCTGCTTGAATAGGTATCATAAAATTATGCCTTGGTATTAAATCTTTTAATTTTTCACAGACCTCTCGTCCCGTTCTTTGCGCAAAATTCTTATGTATCATCATCGCCAAAGCATCTACTGGTTCTGAATTCACTAAAATTCCTAGCTTAACTAAATCTCCTTCTCTATGCTCTATTATTTCATAGTCGAAACTTGCATAACCGCTAGTCATAGATTTTAATCTATCATTAAAATCAAAAACAACCTCGTTTAAGGGTAATTCATAATTTACTACAGCTCTGTTACCTGAATAACTCAAATTAGTTTGTATGCCTCTTTTATCTTGGCACATTTTAATTATTGATCCTAAATATTGATCAGGTGAAATTATAGTTGCTTTAATCCAAGGTTCTTCAACTAATTTAATTAATGATGGATCTGGTAAACTTGATGGATTTTGAAGATCTATAATATTTCCATTGTTCATGTGAACTTTATAAACAACACCTGGTGTTGTTGTCAGCAAATTAACATCAAACTCCCTCTCTAATCTTTCAGTTACTATTTCAAGGTGCAATAACCCTAAAAACCCACACCTAAAGCCAAGACCTAATGCTGATGATGACTCTGGCTCAAATGAAAAACTTGCATCATTCAACTGGAGCTTTGCTAATCCATCTTTTAATTTTTGATATTCAGAGCTATCTACTGGAAATAATCCACAAAATACTACTGGTTTACTTGGTTTAAATCCTGGTAAAGCTTCCTTTAAAGGTTTGCTAGCGTCACAAATTGTATCTCCAACTTTGGTCTCAGATAAAACCTTTATTCCAGTTGTTATAAATCCAATTTCACCTGTATTTAATTCATCTATATCTGTAGGTTTAGGAGTAAATACTCCTACTTTTTCGACAATGTATTCTTGGTTAGTTGACATCATCTTAATTTTCATATTTTTTGAGAGTTTTCCATCAATCACTCTTACTAAGATAACAACACCTAAATATGTGTCATACCAACTGTCAACTAATAAACATTTTAAATCAGATAAACTTTTACCTTTAGGTGCAGGTAAAACATTAATTATTTGTTCCAAAATATCATTAATACCTTCACCTGTTTTTCCAGAACAAGAAATGGCACCTTCGGTATCTATTCCTATTACATCTTCAATCTGTTTTTTTGTTTTTTGTAAATCTGATGCCGGTAAATCTACTTTGTTTAAAACAGGCACTATCTCATGATTTGTATCTAGTGCTTGATAAACATTAGCTAATGTTTGTGCTTCAACTCCCTGGGTACTATCAACAATTAATATAGAACCCTCACAAGCATAAAGCGATCTACTAACTTCATAACTAAAATCAACATGCCCAGGTGTATCTATAATATTTAAAATATAATTTTTGCCATCTTTAGCCTTATAATTTAGTTTTACAGTTTGAGCTTTAATAGTGATACCCCTTTCACGCTCAATCTCCATAGAATCTAAAACTTGAGCTTTCATCTCTCTTTCAGTAAGACCACCACAGCTATGAATAATTCTATCTGCTATTGTAGACTTACCATGATCTATATGTGCTATAATTGCAAAATTTCTAATATTATTAATCGCGCCCATTTACTTTACGAACGTATCTTAGCACCAGTTTTATTCTCAACTGTTTTGATTATTAAATTATTAATATTGTCTAAATCTTTATCATTAAGTGTCTTTTCTTGAGATTGAATTGTAACACTAATTGCTATTGATTTTTGATTTTCAGGAATATTTTTACCTTCGTATAAATCAAAAACTTTTATATTGCTTATTAAATTTTGATCCACACTTGAAATAACATTTATTAATTCTTGAGCATTAACATCTTTATTTACTACAAAAGCAAAATCTCTTTCTGATTTTTGATAGTCTGAAACAGTAAATTTAGTTTTTTGATTATTCAATGTTTTTTTAGGTAATTTTAAATTATCTAAGAAAATTTCAAATCCCACTATAGACTCAGATTTAATATCTATTTTTTTTAGGATATTAGGATGAATTTCACCAAAATATGCTGCTACTTGTTCTTTGCCCCTATTTAAAAATAATCTACCTGATTTACCTGGGTGATAATAATTAGGGGTTTCGCTATCTATGAAAAATTTATCATAATTATAACCAGCCTCAATTAAAGTTTGAACTACATCTTTTTTAGCATCAAATACATCTACATTTCTCTCTTCATCAATCCAAGATAATCTAGATTTTTTACCTGCAGATAAACCACAAGCAACTATATTTTGTTCCCCTGGATTAGATCCTTTAAAAATAGGACCAATTTCAAATATTGATAAATCTTTAAACCCTCGATCCAAATTCTTATTCATATACATAATTAGATTTGAGAATATTGAGTTTCTTAAAACTCCCAACTCAGAACTAATTGGATTTACAATCTTAATTTCTTTGTTTGCACCTCTAAAATGATCATTGAAATTTGAATCTGTAAATGACCAAGTTATTGCCTCTATATAACCCTTTGAAGCAATTGCTCTTTGCAAGAAATGAAATAACTTTTGAGACTTAGTTAGAGTAGATTTAGTTCTTTCTTTGATTGGATCTATAATTTTAATTTTATCGTAACCGCTTATTCTCGCTAATTCTTCAATAACATCTATTTCTTGTGAAATATCAGGTCTCCATGAAGGAATAGTTAATTTTAAATATTTATTTTCTTTTTTAATTTTAAAACCAAGATCTTCTAAAATTTTAAGCATCTCTTTATTAGAAATTTTAAACCCAGTTACTCTTTCAAATAAGTTAGGATCAAATTTTAAAATTTTAATTTTATAAGTTTCAGTTTTTTGAATATCAATTTTACTAATTTCACCACCACAAATTTCTTTAATCAATAATGCTGCTTTATTTAATCCACTTTCAATTGATAATGGGTCGATACCTCTTTCGAATCTAAATTTTGCATCTGTATCAAGGTTTAATTTTTTTGATGTACCTCTTATTGACCTAGGGTTAAAATAAGCTGACTCTAATAATATATTTTTAGTATTAAGTTCTGTACCAGACCTTGTGCCTCCAATAATTCCGCCCAATCCCAATATACCTTTGTTATCACTTATTACACACATACCTTCATCTAACTTGTAGCTTTTATTATCTAAAGCTGTAAATTTTTCTCCAGATTTTGAATTTCTAACTATAATGCCCCTATCAATTTTATCAGCATCATAAGCATGTAATGGACGGTTTATATCAAGCATTACATAATTAGTAATATCAACTATCGCTGAAATTGGCTTTTGACCAACTGAAACCAGTTTGTCTTTAAGCCATTTAGGGCTTTCAGTATTTTTAACATTTGTAATTAAACAACTACCGAAAGAACCGCATCCTTGAACTTTTTCTTTATTAATTTTTACTTTTATTGTTTGCTTTGTTTTTGAGTTAATTTTTTTTTCTTTAATATATTTCATCTTACCAAAACCAGAAGCAGCAAGATCTCTAGCTATTCCTCTTACTCCAAGACAATCTGATCTATTAGGTGTAATTGATAGATCAATAAGATTTGAATTAGATTTTGAAAAATAACTCTTTCCAATGTTTTTTTGATATTTTGATGTTTTTAATTCTATAATTCCTTCACTTTCGTCTGATAAATTTAGTTCAGATTCGGAGCAAAGCATTCCATAGGAAGTTACATCTCTGATTTTGGTAACAACTAGTTTTAATTTGCTCTTAGGAACAATTGCTCCTGGAGGAGCAAATATTGTAATTAATCCTTCTTGAGCATTAGGAGCACCACATACGACTTTTTTTAATTCTTTTTCGCCAATATCAACATCACAAACTTTCAGTCGATCTGCATTTGGATGTTTTTCTGTTTTTATGATTTTTGCTACTTTAAATAAATCAAGACCTGAGGATAAATTTTCTATACTTTCTACCTCCAAACCAATGTTAGTGAGTTCTTCCAGAAGTTTATCTTCCTTTAAGTTTGTATTTAAATGATCTTTAAGCCAATCAAATGTGATCTTCATCGACTTAAACCTCTGTAATTTGTTGGTACATCTAACGGGTCAAACCCAAAATGATTTAACCATCTATAATCACAATCAAAGAAAGATCTTAAATCATTAATGCCATATTTGAGCATTGCTAATCTGTCAATCCCAATACCAAATGCGTATCCTTGAAACTTTGACGAGTCAATTTTAACATTTTTAAGAACATTTGGATGAACCATGCCACATCCTAAAATTTCAAGCCATTGATCTCCTTCACCTATAATAATTTTACCGTCTTTAATTTCATAACCAATATCTACCTCTGCGGAGGGCTCTGTAAATGGGAAATGACTTGGTCTAAATCTCATCTTGATTTTTTCAACTTCAAAAAACTCTTTGATAAAATAATTTAAACAACCTTTTAAATAACCCATATGAATATCTTTATCTATGCATAGACCCTCTACTTGATGAAACATTGGAGCATGTGTTTGATCGCTATCAGATCTATATGTTCTACCAGGAGCTATAATTTTAAAAGGAGGCTTATCTTTCAACATTGTTCTAATTTGAACCGGAGACGTATGTGTTCTTAACAAAGTTTCTTTATTTTCATCAAGATAAAACGTGTCATGCATATCTCTTGCTGGATGATTATCCGGAGTATTTAAAGCTGTAAAATTATTATATTCATTCTCTATATCTGGTCCTTCCTCTACACTAAAACCTATTTCTGAAAAGATGGAGGAAATTTCATCGATTGTTTGTGAAACAGGGTGAATTTTGCCTCTTACAAAAGATCGCTCGGGAAGAGTTACATCAATTTTTTCATTTTCTAATTTTTCATTTATCTTTGTTAACTCAATCTTCTTTATTTTATCAATAATTAAATTTTGTAACTCATCTTTAATCATATTAAGATCAGATGCGAATTTTTTTCTATCAACCTCAACTATTGATCCAATGTTTTTAAATTGTGATGAAATTAAACCATTTTTACCAAACAACTCTGTTTTAATATTATTTATTTCATCAATACTTAAATCATTTTTAAGTTTTGATATGAACTGGTCTCTAATATTTTTTATGTCTGACATATTGGTAGATTATTTCCTTAAGAAATAAAAACAATAGAGAAGATTAATTTAACGCTGATTGGGCTTTTTGTACAATTGTTTTAAACGCTTCTGGACTATCATAAGCAATTTCAGCAAGAATTTTTCTGTCAATTGCAACACCGCATTTGCTAAGACCGTTAATAAATTTTGAATAAGTCATGCCTTCAGCCCTCACACCTGCATTGATTCTTTGTATCCATAAAGATTTAAAATCTCTTTTTTTGTTTCTTCTGTCTCTGTAAGCATATTGCATTGCCTTTTCCATTGCTTGCTTTGCAACTCTTATAGTATTTTTTCTTCTACCCCATTGCCCTTTGACAGCTTTTAAAACTTTTTTATGTTTAGCTTTACTTGTTACACCTCTTTTAACTCTTGCCATTATTAACCTCTTAAACTGTAAGGCATATATGATTTAACAATTTTTCCATCTTGTTTGGACATTGTCGTGGTGCCTCTTAATTTTCTTATTTGTGAATTTGTTCTTTTAATCATACCGTGTCTTTTACCTGCTTGTGCACTTATCACTTTACCTTTTGCAGATATTTTAAATCTCTTTTTTGCTGAGCTTTTTGTTTTTAATTTTGGCATAATTCTGCGGTGTTATACAAAGATTGATATAAATTTACAACCTCTATTAATGCTTATAAAGGTTGGATTACCATTATCATTTGTTTACCATCAAACTTTGGGTGCAGTTCTACCTTGCCAATATCCTTCATATCCTCTTTAATTTTACTCATTAACTCATTACCTAAGTGCGAGTGTTGAAGTTCACGACCTTTAAACCTTATTGTAAATTTTACTTTATCTCCTTTTGCTATAAATTTTTTAGCATTCTTTACTTTAAAATCATAATCGTGAGTTTCGGTAACTGGTCTCATTTTAATTTCTTTTAATAAAACTATCTTTTGTTTTTTTTTAGCAAGATTTGCTTTTTTCTGCGCATCATATTTATACTTACCCATATCCATTATTTTACATACAGGTGGATTTGCATTAGCTGCAATTTCTATTAAATCTAATCCTTGATTTTTTGCCATTGAAATTGCATCGTTAGTATTCATCACACCGAGATTCTTGCCATCGCTCGCAATCACTTGAACATCTGGCGATGAAATCCTATTATTTGACCTTGGTCCTCGGTCTTTGGTTCTTCTTTGAAAGTAATTTTGTTTAAAATCTACCACTTAGTTTGAAGATGCTTTGTTTAAAGCAGAGAATGTTTTTAAAAATATACTTAATTCCATATTTTCTTGTTTATTAGAGTCTAATCTTCTAATCGTTACTGAATTGGAGTCAACTTCTTTTTTCCCACAAATTAACAAAAGCGGTATTTTTGCTAAAGAATGATCTCTAATTTTATAATTTAAATTATTATTTTTTAAATCTACTGCAGAGCTAATACCCACATTTTTTATTTCTTCAGATACTTTGATTGCATAGTCATTAAATTCTTCTGAAATAGGTATTACCATAGTCTGTAAAGGAGAAATCCAAAAAGGAAATTTTCCCGAATAGTTTTCAATAAGAATTCCAATAAATCTTTCTAAAGAACCAAATAATGCTCGATGAAGCATAACAGGTACTTTTTTAGTTCCATCTTTATCTACATAAGAAGCATCTAGTCTCTCTGGTAAGTTTAAATCAACTTGCAGAGTTCCACATTGCCAATCTCTTCCAATTGCATCTCTTAATACAAATTCAACTTTTGGACCATAAAATGCACCTTCACCCTTGTTAATACTATATTCTAACTTAGATGCTTTTACTGCTTCAAGCAAAGAAGCTTCTGCTTTGTCCCAAACTTCATCATCCCCAACTCTTACTTCTGGTCTATCTGCATATTTAAGAATTACATTTTCAAACCCAAGGTCTTTATAAATATCCAAAATTAAATTAGTAACAATTAAGCACTCACTTGTAATTTGTTCTTCTGAACAAAAAATATGCGCATCATCTTGCGTAAAAGCTCTAACCCTAAGTAAACCATGTAATGCTCCTGATGGTTCATATCTATGGACTTTTCCAAACTCTGCGTAACGCAAAGGAAGATCTCGATAACTTTTTAGTCCTTGATTAAATACCTGAACATGTCCTGGGCAATTCATTGGTTTTATTGCAAAAACTTTCTCATCTGGAGTTTCAGATGTGTACATGTTTTCACCGTATTTACCCCAATGTCCGGATTTTTCCCACAATTGTCTATCTAATACCTCAGGTGTATTTATTTCTTTGTAACCAGCTGCATCCTGTCTATTTCTCATATAGTTAATTAAATTTTGAAATAGAGCCCATCCTTTTTCATGCCAAAAAACAGATCCTGGACTTTCCTCTCTAAAATGAAATAAATCCATTTCCTTTCCTAATTTTCTATGATCTCTCTTTTCTGCTTCTTCTATTCTTTTTAGATGTTCATCTAAATCTTTTTGTGTTGCCCAACTAGTACCATATATTCTTTGAAGCATTTCATTTTTTGAGTCTCCTCTCCAATAAGCACCTGAAACTTTTGTTAATTTAAAATATTTTCCTATTTTTCCTGTCGAAGATAAATGAGGACCTCTACAAAGATCATGCCAATCACCGTGAAAATAAATTGAGACATCTTCATTTTCAGGGATAGCTTTAATCAATTCAGATTTATAAATTTCACCTCTTCTTTTGAAATGGTCAATAGCTTTATTCCTATCCCAAACTTCTCTCTTAGTAATTTCATCTCTGTCTACAATTTCTTTCATCTTATTTTCAATTTTAACTAAATCATCTTCAGTGAATGGTTCTTTTCTAGCAAAGTCATAATAAAAACCATTTTCAATAACTGGCCCAATAGTTACTTGTGTTCCTGGAAATAATTCTTGTACTGCCATTGCTAAAATATGTGCTGTATCATGTCTTATGGTTTCTAAACCCTCAGGATTTTTTGATGTAAAAATTTTAATAGAACAATCTTTTTCTATTAAAAAATCTAAATCTTTTAAATCACCATCAACACTTATTACCATCGCTTGTTTAGCGAGTGATTTGCTAATTTTTTCAGCTACATCTAGACCTGTAACTTTATTTGGAAATGTTAAATTATTTCCGTCTGGTAATGTAATTATAGGCATTTAATTTAAAATTCTTTTATACTCTGAATAAGTAGAAAAGCACATTTTTTCAACATTAAATTTTTGAATTATATTTTTTCTTCCTTCAATACCAATTGATTTTAAAGAAATTTCATCCATTGAGATTGTTTTTAGAATTTTTTGACATAGTGATTTAGCATTACCTGACTCAAATAAAAAACCTGTTTTTTCATCGATTACGGTTTCATTCGATCCACCAATATTACTAGCTATAATTGGCTTTTCCATTGATTGTGCCTCTACTGCTACTCTACCAAAAGCTTCTGGCTCTGTAGATGCTGACACTATTATATCTGAAACCTTATAAGCTAAAGCCATATCTTTACAGTGATCAATAAATCTTATCTGGTTTATCATTCTATATTGTTCACAAAGTCTAATAAGTTTTTTTTTGTACAAATCTCTACCTTGATCACTTCCTAAAATCACTGCGTAAAAAGCTTCATAGCCAAGCTCAATATTAACTAAATTAACAGCATCAATAAAAACTTCTTGTCCTTTCCAAGATGTGAGTCTCCCAGGTAAAAGTATTATTTTTTTATCTTTTTCTATTTCCCAACTTTTCAATAATTTTTTCTCATCACTTTCTAATTTTGTTGAAGGTTCAAAATAATCAACATTAATTCCTCTAAAAATTACCAAAAGTTTTTTATTATCATCAATAAATTTATTATAGTTTTCCTTTATATGAGAAAAAATAAAATTCGAACCAGCAATTATCAGATCAGATCTAACCATCACCGAATTGTAAAACTTTTTAAATCTGCTATTAAAATTATAAGTACCATGAAAAGTTGTTACAAATTTTCTTCCTGTAACTTTAGATGCTAATAAACATGACCATGCAGGTGCACGACTTCTAGCATGCACAATTGAAATATTGTTGAATAAGATAATTCCAATTAGTACTATAAAATTTATAAAAATTAATAATGGGTTTTTGCTATGAACAGGCAATCTAATAATTTTTACCTTATTTTTATCAACAAATTTTAATAATTCTCCACCACTTGTTACTATAAATGAGTCACAACCATTCTCTGGAAGATAATGAGCAATATCATAACATCCAGTCTCAGCTCCTCCATATCCTAATTTAGGTATAACTTGTAAAACTTTCAAATTAGATGACATGTGTTATTATTATATATTATTACTTCCAACTTATAAATAATTATGACTAACGTAAAATATTACAAAATCTCAAAAACAAAAAAAATTAGATATATATCTAATTATTCTGCTAAAAATCTCTATATAGTTTTTTTGCATGGCTTTATGTCAGATATTGAAGGCGAAAAACCTAAAGTATTTTCAAGATTTGCAAAAAAAAATAAACTTGGATTTTTAGCAGTCGAATATTCTGGTCATGGAAAATCCTCTGGAGAATTTACTAAAGGAAATATTAGTAAATGGACTTATGAAACTCGAAAATTAATTAAAAAATTTGTAAAAAAAAATAATTTTATTTTAATCGGATCCAGTATGGGTTCTTGGATCTCACTTAATCAATTTAAATATTTTCAAAAACAAATTAAAGGCTTTTTAGGTATTGGTTCAGCACCAGAATTTTTAGAAAAGATAATGTGGAAAAAGTTTACAAAAAAAATGAAAGCAGAGACAATAAAAAAAGGTATTTATAATCTTAAACATGGAGGATATGAATATCCGATTACATATCAATTAATAAAAGATGGAAGAAAAAACAAAATATTACATAAAAAAATTAGCCTAAAAATTCCTGTTACAATGATACATGGTAGTAAGGATGACACAGTACCAGTAGTTTATTCAAAGAAAGTTCTTAAAATATTTGTAAATGCAAAAAAGAAACTTTTAATAATTAAAAATGGTGACCACAGTTTATTCAATAAAAAATTACAAAAAAAAATAATTAAAGAACTTGGATTAATTATTTAACTAACATCTTTAATTTTAGATTTTAAGGTAATAGGATTTTTTAATTTATCAATCATTTCTTTTGGACAAACTTGTACGAAATTAATAATTTCTTTATCAAAGTTTTCAAAAATATTTTTAGATAAAATAGAATTTGTTTCATTAAAATGTTCTTCTATTAAATCTTTTAAAAAATTTTTCCAATAATCTGTCTCGGGTGTTTGCCATACAACTGTCTCTTGATTAACTTTCTTTTCAAAATCATTATTAAGATCATAAATAAATGCCATTCCTCCCGTCATACCAGCGCCAAAATTATCACCTACCTCACCTAGAACTACTACTACTCCACCTGTCATATATTCACATGCATTTGAATCACATCCCTCAATAACAGCTAATGCTCCTGAATTTCTTACTGCAAATCTCTCACCAGCTTGACCAGCTGCAAAAAGTTTTCCTGAAGTTGCTCCGTACAGCACAGTATTTCCTATTATTGTGTTTTCATTAGAGATTAAATTACTTTCATCAGGAAGCTTAATTGACAATGTTGCTCCTGAAAGACCCTTTCCAACATAATCATTAGCATCTCCTTTAAGAACAAGTTTTAAACCTTTTATTCCAAAAGCACCAAATGATTGGCCAGCAGAACCCTTAAATACAAGAGTTAAAAAATCATGATCTAATTTTTCGTTTCCATATTCTTTATATAGGTAATGAGAAATTCTTGTTCCAACGGTTCTATTAGTATTTTTTATAATGAACTCTTTATCTATAATTCTTAATTTACCAATTTGATCTTTAATTTCAGGAATTATTTCTTGATCTAAAGTATCTGGTACAAAATTAATTTCTTGTTTTTCACAATACCTTAAATTATCACCTGGATCAGCTTGAACAAAAAGGGGATTGAGATCTAAGTCATCTAAATTTGAAGAGGCCTTACTTACTTGTCTCAATAAATCTGTTCTACCTATTATATCATTTAAAGATTTAAAACCTATTTCAGCTAAAATTTCTCTAACTTCTTGAGCAATAAATGAAAATAAATTAACTACTTTATCAGGTGTACCTGAAAACTTTTTTCTCAATTCTTCATCTTGTGTACAAACTCCAACTGGACAGGTATTTGAGTGACACTGTCTAACCATTACACAGCCCATTGCTACAAGAGCTGTAGTTGCAACACCGTATTCTTCTGCACCCATCATTGCAGCTATAACAACATCTCTTCCTGTTTTAATACCACCATCAGTTCTTAAAGTTACAGTGTGTCTTAAATTATTTAATGTTAAAACTTGATTAGCTTCCGTTAAGCCCATTTCCCATGGAATACCAACATATTTAACACTAGTTTGTGGAGTTGCTCCTGTTCCACCATTATGACCTGAGATTAAAATTATATCTGCTTTTGCCTTAGCTACTCCAGCTGCAATTGTTCCAATTCCTGAAGATGCAACCAATTTTACTCCAACTCTTGCTTTAGGATTAATCTGTTTAAGATCATAAATTAATTGCGCTAAATCTTCGATTGAATAAATATCGTGATGAGGAGGTGGTGATATTAATGTTACACCAGGTGTTGAGTGTCTTAATCTAGCGATTTCATCTGTAACTTTAAAACCAGGTAACTGGCCTCCCTCACCAGGTTTAGCTCCCTGAGCTATTTTTATTTCTATTTCATTGCAATTATTTAAATAATTAATTGTTACTCCAAATCTTGCTGATGCAATTTGTTTCACTCTAGAGTTTGCACTATCTCCGTTATCCATTTTAATAAATCTTTTTTCATCTTCTCCTCCTTCTCCACTACAAGAGGCTCCTTTTATTCGATTCATCCCAATTGCTAATGTTTCATGAGCCTCTTTAGATAAGGCACCATGTGACATACTTCCGCTTCCAAATCTCTTTAAAATTTTTTCAATTGACTCAACTTCGGAAAGAGCTATAGGAGAGTTTAAATTTCTTTGTCTAAATCCAATAAGATCTCTTAAATTTATTGGTGGTAAATTATAGATTCCATCAACATATTTTTTATACCCTTCATAAGAGTTTGATCCAACAGAACTTTGTAACATATGCATTAACTTGCCTTGGTATTGATGAGTTTCTCCATTTTGCCTATACCTATATAATCCACCAATAGGCAAGACTGAACTATTTTCGTCAAATGCTTCTTTGTGAATAATTCTTAATTTTTTTTCAATTCCATTCAATCCTATTCCGGAGATTTTAGATAAAACGCCTGGAAAATATTCTGATGCAACTGTTCTGCTTAAGCCAACAGTCTCAAAATTACATCCACCTCTATATGAACTTAAAACTGAAATTCCCATCTTTGACATTATTTTTAAAAGACCATGATTTACTGATTGAATAAATCTTTCTATGCATTCGTCATAAGCAAATTTACCAAATAATTTTTTTTCAAATCTCTGATATAAACTATCTAATGCCAAATAAGGATTAACTGTAGTTGCTCCAGAGCCAATAAGAGTTGCAAATGAGTGTGTATCTAAGGCTTCGCCTGTTTGAGCATTGATAGATGCATATCCTCTTAATTTATTTTTAATAAGATGAGTGTTTATCGCTCCAACGCTCAACAACATTGGAATTGCCAACCTATCTTCAGCAACACTTTTATCACTTAGAATTAGATGAGTTAATCCTTTCCTAACTGAAATTTCTGAATCATTTTGGATTCTTTTTATTGCATCCTCAAGAGTTTCTTTCTTATCAAATGTACAATCAATCGTAATAGAATTATTTCCAAAAAAGTTTATAAATTTTTCTAATTGTGAATTAGACAAAATAGGACTATCCAGAACATAAATATTTTCTTCAGTTAGATTTGAAAAATCTAGAATATTTCCAAGATTTCCAAATCTTGTTTTTAAACTCATAACTTTATTTTCTCTCAATGAGTCAATTGGAGGGTTAGTTACCTGACTAAAATTTTGCCTAAAAAAATGATAAAGTGGCCTATATTTGTCTGATAATACTGCTAAAGGAGTATCGTCTCCCATTGATCCTGTGGCTTCTTTTGCATCTTCAGCCATTGGATGAAGAATAAGCTCTAAATCTTCAAGACTATAGCCAAATGAATGCTGTCTTTTTCTAAGTTCTTCACCAGAAAAAAAAGGTTTTTCATTTTTGATAATAAGTTTTTTGTCCAATTCAACAATTTGATTGTTAAAATGTTTATATTCCTTTGCTAGATAGTCTTTAATTTGACTATTAGTAAATACTTTTCCTTTTTCTATCTTTACACCGATTATCTCTCCAGGCCCAAGTCTACCCTTTGTAACTATTTTTTTTTCATTTAACTCTACCATTCCAGTTTCAGATCCAGCACAAAGAATTTTATCTTTAGTAATTGTGAATCTCATTGGACGAAGGCCATTTCTATCTGTAGCAGCTATCACCCACTCGTTATCTGTTCCAGCTATAGCTGCTGGACCATCCCAAGGTTCCATGGTACTATTTAAAAAATTAAATAATTTTCTATGATCTTTAGAAAGTGTTTTGCTTTTCTTAGACCATGCATCTGGGACTAACATTAATTTAGCAAGAGGTGCAGGCTGACCAGAAATATTTAATAACTCAAAAACACTATCAAGAGCAGCTGAGTCTGAAGATCCTGTAGGAATTACTGGTCTTAAATTTTCAATATTATCAAAAATAGGACTATCCATTTCTTGCTCATGAACTTTCATCCAATTATAATTTCCTTTTAAAGTATTTATTTCTCCATTATGAGCAATAGCTCTAAAAGGTTGAGCAAGATCCCAACTTGGAGCAGTATTTGTAGAAAATCTTTGATGAAAAATTGCATAACGAGATATAAATCTTTCATCTTTTAAATCTATATAAAATTCTGAAATAGACTCAGCTAAAAACATTCCTTTGTAAATAATTGATTTTGAACTAAGTGAACAAATATAAAATCCATCTAATGCATTTTTAATTGCTTCTTTTTCTATTTTCCTTCTTGACTCGTAAAGCTTACGCTCAAGATCTTTTCCGATTAAACCCTTGTCATTGTATTTAAATAAGACCTGGGTAATTTCTGGTCTTGTTATGTTAGCCTTCTCTCCTAAAACTTTTGGATTAACAGGAACTTGTCTCCAACCAAATATATCAAAGTTACTTTTGGTAAGTTCTCTCTCTACTATTGTTCTTGAATTTTCTTGAGCCTCATAATCATTTCTCGGTAAAAAAATCATTCCAACACATATTTTAGAGCCATCATACTTGTGTCCTGTTAATTCAATTTTTTCAGCAAAAAAATCAGAAGGTATTTCTAAATGTATACCAGCTCCATCTCCAGTTTTACCATCAGCATCAACTGCGCCCCTGTGAAAAACAGCTTTTAATGCATTTATTCCATATTCCACTACTTTTCTTGACTTTTTACCCTCCGTAGAGGCTATAAGGCCAACACCACAAGCATCATGTTCCATTGTTTTAGAATAAACATTTCCATCCTTTAAAAGTTTTAAATTTTTTAAATAATTTTTCATTATGCTACTTTTACTGATTTAGATGCATTCTTTTCTAAGAATTTTCTAATGGAATCTGCTACGTCTCTTCCATCTCTAATTGCCCATACTACTAATGAAGCTCCCCTAACTATATCACCAGCAGCAAAGACACCGGGAATATTACTTTCCATTGTATCAAAGTCTACCTTTAATGTGCCCCACTTTGTTACTTGTAAATTTTTAGAATTAAATAAATTTGGTAAATCCTCAGGATCAAATCCTAATGCTTTTATAACGATATCTGCTTTAATATTAAATTCTGAATTGTCTTGAACTTCAGGTTTTCTTCTTCCACTATCATCGGGATCACCTAGTTTAATTTTATCTGCAATTAAACTTTCAACTTTATTTTTTCCTATAAATTCTTTAGGACTTGAAAGCCATATAAATTCAACTCCCTCTTCTTCGGCATTTGCAACTTCACGTGCAGATCCTGGCATATTTTCTTTATCTCTTCTGTACAAACATTTTACTGATTTTGCATTCTGTCTTATAGAAGTTCTTACGCAATCCATTGCTGTATCTCCCCCACCTATAACAACAACATTTTTTCCTTCTGCATTTAAAGTTCCATTTTCAAATAATTCTACTCTATCTCCTAAACCTTTTTTATTTGATGCGGTCAAAAAATCCATAGCAGGAAAAATATTTGCTAAATCTTTTCCAGGTAAATCAATTTCACGAGCCTTATAAACTCCTGTAGCAATTAAAATTGCATCATGCCTTTCTCTTAATTGATCCAAAGAAGCATCCTTGCCTACTTCAAAATTTTGAACAAATTTAATACCTCCTTCTTCTAATAGTTTAGTTCTTCTTTCAACTACAAATTTTTCTAATTTAAAATTAGGTATACCGTAAATTAATAATCCACCTGATCTATCATAACGGTCATATACTGTAATTTGATATCCAACTTTACGTAACTCTTCAGCTGCTGCCAAACCTGCGGGGCCTGCACCTATGATTCCTACACTCTGACTTTTCTCGCTTTTAACCTTTATTGGTTTAACCCAACCTTCTTTCCAAGCAGTGTCAGTAATATATTTTTCAACGGAACCAATAGTTACCGTTCCATGTCCAGATTGTTCAATAACACAATTTCCTTCACATAGTCTATCTTGTGGGCAAATCCGTCCACATACTTCGGGCATATTGTTAGTGCTTTGAGATAGCTCGAATGCCTCTTTTAATCTTCCCTCGGCTGTTAATTTTAGCCAATCAGGAATATTATTACTTAAAGGACAATGAACTTGGCAGAATGGAACTCCGCATTGTGAGCATCTACTGGACTGTTCTTCAGCTTTTTCTTTAATAAAATCATTATAAATCTCATTAAAATCATCTTTTCTGTCTAATATCTCTCTTTTAGGTGGGTTTTGCTGACCTATATTTACAAATTTTAGCATTTTATCTGACATGATTTACCCTTATTTTTTTTAATATATATTAAGGTTTTCAATATATAAAGCAAAACAAGGTCAATAATTCTTACCTAAAATTATTTAATTATCAGTTTAATGTGGTTTTTTCAAAACTTGCATAGCTAATATGTTAAAATCGAATTGTTTTAAATGAATATTTTTTAAGCTACGTAGACTAGATGTTTCAAAATATTATAGAAGTTATAATTCTCTCAATCATTCAAGGTGTATCAGAATTTTTACCAATAAGCTCCTCTGCACATTTAATATTAGTTTCAAGTCTGTATGAATTTAAATCTAACTCTTTAATAATAGATATTAGTCTTCATTTAGGATCTTTATTTGCAATAATTTTCTTTTTTCGTGAAGAATTGTTAGATATTAAAAATAATAAAAGAATTTTAAGCTTAATTACTTTAGGGTCAATTCCATTATTTATTTTTGGATATATTTTATATTCAACAGGTACAATTTACACTTTAAGAAATATTAAAATAATTGCTTGGGCAACTTTAATTTTTGGAATTCTGTTGTACATTGCGGATAGAAATCGGTTTGATAAAAAAATTTCTACAAATTTAAATTATCAAACTATTTTTTTTATAAGTATTTTTCAAACACTTTCACTTATACCAGGTGTCAGTAGGGCAGGTATAACTATTACAGCTGCAAGAATTTTAAAATTTAATAGATCAGACTCAAGTAAAATATCATTTTTACTTTCAATACCTGCATTAGCAGGCGCAAGCTTTATTGGTTTAAAAGATTTATTTAATCAACCAGTAGATTTTAATTATTTAATAATTATTGCAATTGCAGGTTCATTCATTTTTTCATTTATGACTGTTAAATTTTTTTTAATTTATATTAATAAGTTTTCAATGAATGCTTTTGTGATTTATAGGATTATTATTGCATTAATTTTATTTTATATAATCTATTATTGATTTTTCTTTATATCAGGAGCTAGTTGAGAAAAAATAACCGCAATCAATATTAAACAACATCCTATGATGTTATTTATATTTAATATTTGATTTAAAATAATCCATGCAGCAATTACTGCAAAAACTCCTTCAAGAGAATAAATAATTGCAGCTGGAGCTTCTTCAATATTTTTTTGTGCAAACATTTGAAGTGTAAATGCAACACCTCCTGATAGAACTCCAGCATAAATAATAGAAGAGCTTTCTAATAAAATATCAGAAAGAATAATATCTTCAAAAATGTATGCAAATATTAATGATAATGATGCAACAAAAAACCCTTGTACTGCGGCATAAAAAATAGGTATATCAAAAATTTCCATAAATTTACCAGCAAAAATTATATGTAATGCCCAGAATAAAGAGCATAAAATTACTAAAGCATCTCCCTTCATTATTTCTGAGTCTGAAAAATTACTTAGAAGATAAACTCCATAAATACAAAGACCAATTGACGGCCAAATGCTCCAATGAACTTTTTGAGAATAAATAAAAAATAATAAAATTGGAACCAGAGGTACATAAAAAACTGTAAAAAATGCAGCATTTGCAACGTTTGTATACTGTAGAGAGGCCTGTTGCAGTGATGTTCCTAGAAATAAAGAAAACCCCATAAAAATTAAATATTTAAGAAATTTTTTTCGATCTAAATTAATTTGCTTAAATATTTTTTTTCTCTCAAAAAAAAGAGCTACCGGCAATATTGTAATAAATCCAATAAAAAAACGCGATGCATTAAAGGTTAATGGACCTATATTATCCATACCTGTATCTTGAGCAATAAAAGCAGTGCCCCATATAAAAGTTGTTATTAAAGCACAGACTATAGAAAATGATTTTGTCATAAGATTTTAAATTTAGGAATTCTTAATACAAACCAATAGTTTTACATCTGCTTCTAAAATCTTCCATGTTAATGTAACAGCCAGCCATTTTTCTTTTACCTTTAAAAGACCCCCTTCCATGCAAAATTCTCCAATTATTAAAAATTAATAATTCTCCTGGTTTTAAGATATGTCTCCATTGAAATTCTTTTGAATTTGCCAAATTATCAAATTTCTTGATTGCTTCATAAAATTTAACTGTAAGTGATTCATCCATTCTAAATTCTGTACGGTCATAAT
>CABYXQ010000024.1 GCA_902522915.1 uncultured Pelagibacteraceae bacterium
ATGATGCTTAGGAGACGGTTGCAAGTATTGACCAATAGTTATAAAATCTACATTTGCTGATCGTAAATCATCCATAACTTGTATTAATTCATCTTTATTTTCACCAAGACCAACCATTAATCCAGATTTAGTGAATATTTTTTTGTTATTTACTTTTACATTTTTTAAAAGATCTAATGATCCAAAATATCTAGCACCCGGTCTTATTTTTAAATATAGTCGAGGAACTGTTTCAATATTATGATTGAAAACATCTAAATCTGCTTCAAGAACTTTCTTATATGCATCCCCTTTTCTTAAAAAATCTGGAACCAAAACCTCTATTGAAGTATTAGGATTTTTTATTCTTGTTACATTAATTACATCAAAAAAATGAGCTGCACCTCCATCTGGAAGATCATCTCTATCCACCGATGTAATAACAACATGTTTTAAGTTTAGTTTTTTTACAGCATTTGAAATCTTATAAGCTTCAAAAGGATCAAGTTTTTCTGGTTTTCCAGTTTTAACATCACAGAAAGAACAAGCTCTGGTGCAAGTATCGCCCATAATCATAAATGTTGCATGTCTTTTACTCCAACACTCAGTAATATTTGGACAATTAGCTTCCTGACAAACTGTAACTAAATTATTTTGATTAACTACAGTTTTAGTAAAAAAAACTCCTTACTATTTGTTAACTTTGATTTTATCCATTCTGGTTTCTTTTTAATTGGATTTATTGGTTTATTTACCTTTTCTGGGTGTCTTATTTTAGTTTTCATTTTTTTTAATTATATAAATTGTCTCTTCTTTTTTTCCAAACAAAAACCTTTCTCTAATCAAAGTTTCAATATAGTCGAGGTCTAAATTTGTGCTCAACAATGTGTTCTTATGATCTAAATCATTTATCTTATTAACTAGGGATATTTCTTCTTTTTTCAAGTTGGACAAAAATTCTTTTTTTCCAAAATATGAAAACAGACCCCTTTCACCTGAAACAAGATTAAATCCAAAATATAAAATTAAGAACACTGATATTAATAAAAAATAATTTCTTTTTATTAATCTTAACATTAAGTTATCTTATTCATACTCGCTGTTTTTCCAAGTTCTTCTTCTATACGTATTAATTGATTATATTTAGCAACTCTTTCAGATCTAGCTAAGGATCCGGTTTTAATTTGATTTGAATTAGTTCCAACTGCTAAATCAGCAATAAATGTATCTTCACTATCTCCAGACCGATGAGATATAATAGTTTTATAACCTATTGTTTGTGCAAATTTAATGACATTTAATGTTTCTGAAACTGTACCAATTTGATTTAATTTAATTAAAATTGAATTAGATGAAATATTTAAAAATCCTTTTTTCAGTCTCTCAAGATTTGTAACATATAAGTCATCACCTACTATTTGAACTTTGTTAACTGACTTCATCAACTTATTCCAAGCAAGCCAGTCATTCTCTGCAAAAGGATCTTCGATGGATTTTATCTTATATTTCTTAATAATTTTAACATATTGATTAATTGATTTTTCAACTGAAATAAATTTTTTAGAGTGAATAGAGTACTTATTTTTTTTAATGAGCTCATTAGCGGCTACATCAAGACAAATAGAAACGTCTTCACCATTTTTAAATCCTGATTTTTTTATTGCAGTTACAATCAGATTTAATGCTTGATTATTACTACTTATCATAGGTGCAAATCCTCCTTCATCACCAACAGATGTGGATAAGCCCTTATCTTTTATCAATTTACTTAGGTTTTTGATGACTATGAAACAAATTCTCATGGCTTCTGAAAAACTTTTTGCTCTATCAGGTCTAATCATAAATTCTTGAATTCTTAAGCCGTTGTTAGCATGGGCACCTCCATTAATAATATTCATTAGAGGATAAGGTAATTGAAAATTATTTTTTAAGAAAAAAGTTTTATATAAAGGTAACTTTTTAGCTTTTGCTGAAAGTTTTTTTACAGCCATGGAAACGGCTAGCATTGCATTTGCACCGAGATTAGTTTTTTGTCTAGTACCATCTAGGTTAATTAAAAATGAATCTATTCTCTCTTGATTATGAATATTTTGTCCTTTTAATTTTTTTGAGATTTTAGTGTTAACTAGATTGACAGCATTTAAAACACTTTTTCCCAAGTATCTTTTGTTATTCTTGTCTCTTTTTTCAAAAGCTTCAAAAGTCCCAGTTGAAGCACCTGAGGGGCAGATGGCCGATGCACTGTTGTTATTAATATAAACCTCAGCTTCAACTGTAGGATTTCCTCTACTATCAAATACTTGACGTGCTTTAACTTTTAAAATTTTACTCACTTTTTTTAATTAAATTATCAATATCATTTAATTGTTTTAATAAATTTTCTAACTTGTTTAATGGAACCATGTTAGGACCATCTGAAGGTGCATTATCTGGATCTTGATGGGTTTCAATAAATACACCAGCAACTCCAACTGCAACAGCAGCCCTTGCCAAATGTTCTACAAATTCTCTCTGTCCACCTGATGACTCTCCTTGGCCTCCTGGCTGTTGAACTGAATGAGTTGCATCAAAAATTACAGGATAACCATTCTTTGCCATAATAGGTAAAGATCTCATGTCCGATACTAAAGTATTGTATCCAAAACTAGCACCTCTTTCCGTTACTAAAATATTTTTATTTCCTGAGTCTGAAATTTTTTTAGTTACATTAACCATATCCCACGGTGCTAAAAATTGACCTTTTTTTACATTTATAATTTTATTTGTCTTTGCCGCAGCAATTAAAAGATCAGTTTGTCTGCATAGAAAAGCTGGTATTTGTAAAACGTCAACATGCTTTGCTACTAATGAACAATGTTCTGTATTATGAATGTCAGTTAAAATTGGAATGTTTAATTCTTTTTTAATTTTATCAAAAATAGGTAATGATGCTTCAAGTCCAGCTCCTCTTTCTCCTTTTAAGCTAGTTCTGTTAGCTTTATCAAAAGAAGTTTTATAAATAAAACCAAGACCAAATTTATTTGTAATTTCTTTAATACTGCCAGCTATGTCCATTGCATGTTGTTCTGTTTCAAGTTGACAAGGTCCTGCTATAATACAAATTTTTTTATTGTTTGAAATTTCTATATTTCCGCAATTTACTTTAATACTGCTCATTTATGATTTTTAGCTGCTTTGATAAAAGAAGAGAATAAAGGATGAGGCGACAAAGGTCTAGATTTAAATTCTGGATGGAATTGTACACCTATAAACCACGGATGATTTTTTAACTCAATAATTTCAGGTAATTTATTGTCTGGCGATAAACCTGAAAAAATCATACCTTTTTTTTCAAATTTATCTCTGAAAGCTATATTCACCTCATACCTATGTCTGTGTCTTTCTTTAATATTTTTTGATTTGTAGATTTTTTTAATTTGAGAATTATCTATAAGTTTTGCATCATATGAACCTAATCGCATGGTTCCGCCTAAATCTTTATCTGTGCCTTTAATCATTTTTCCGTCTTTAGACCATTCATTAATTAATCCAATTATTGCTAGACCTTTTTTATCAATTTCACTTGAAGTAGCATTTTTTAAATTTAACTTATTTCTTGCAAATTCAATAATTGCCATTTGCATTCCATAGCAAATACCTAAAAATGGAATTTTATTTTGTCTAGCATATTTAATTGCTTCAATCTTTCCGTCAGTTCCTCGTTTACCAAATCCACCAGGAATTAATATTCCTGAAATATTTTTGAGTTTTTTCTTAATTTCAGAAACTTTTAATTTTTCAGAGTCAATTCTTACTAAATTAACCTTTATATTATTGTCTATTCCACCATGAGTTAAAGCTTCATCTAAGGATTTATAGGCATCTTTTAATTCTACATACTTTCCAATGATTGCAATATTTACTTGTTTTTTATTTTGTAAAATTATTTTAGTAATTTTTTTCCATGGATTTAAATTTGCAGATTTTTTTGGTTTTAATTTAAAGTAGTTTAATACCTGTACGTCAAGCTTCTCTTTATAAAAACTCATAGGTGCTTCATAAATAGTTCTAACATCAACTGTCTCAATTACATTTTTGATATCTACATTGCAAAATAATGAAATTTTCTTTCTATGCTCTAAAGGTATTGGTCTTTCCGATCTACAAATTATTATATCTGGTTGTATGCCTATGCTTCTTAATTCTTTAACTGAGTGTTGAGTTGGTTTTGTTTTTATTTCATCAGAAGCTTTTAAATAAGGAACCAATGTTAAATGTATAAATAATGCATTCTTTTTACCTACATCATTTGCAAATTGTCTAATAGCTTCTACAAATGGTAAACTTTCAATATCACCAACAATCCCACCAATTTCACAAATTACAAAATCTTCTTTAGATGAATTGTTTTTAATAAAGTGTTTTATTCGATCTGTAATATGAGGAATAACTTGAACCGTTTTACCTAAGTAAAATCCTTTACGTTCTTTTTTTAAAACATCATTATAAATTTTACCTGTTGTAATATTATCAGTTTTTTTAGCTGATACTCCTGAAAATCTTTCGTAATGACCAAGGTCTAAATCAGTTTCTGCTCCATCATCTGTTACATAAACTTCACCATGCTGAAATGGACTCATTGTGCCAGGATCTACATTCAAATATGGATCTAATTTTCTTAATCTAACTTTGTAACCTCTAGATTGCAAAAGATAAGCTAGCGATGCTGAAGAAAGACCTTTTCCTAAAGATGAAACCACGCCGCCGGTGACAAATATATATCGCGCCATGGAATTATCTTATAGCGAATAAAAAATGAATTGAAAAGTGTTAATTAATTATTCTCAGGTACTGATGGAGTATCTTCGGTTTTTTCTTCAATTGTGTCTAAAACTGAACTCGTAGGGGTTAATTCAGCTCTAGAAATAATGGTCAATGCTAAACTACAGACTATAAATAATGTAGCTACTATAGCTGTTGCTTTAGTCATAAAACTACCTGCAGATCTTGATAACATAAAGTTTTCTTGTGAAACACCTATACCTAAGGCGCCTCCCTCAGATTTCTGCAACAATATCAATGAGACCAAAATCAGGGCAAGAATGATGTTGATGACTAACAGTAAATTTTCCATGGTCGTTTAAATATATGTTTTTTTGATTATATCAATAAATTTCTTAGAATCTTGAGATGCTCCTCCAATCAAAAAACCATCAATCACGCTAATTTTTTTTAATTGTGAAATGCTAATATTATTAACTGACCCACCATATAAAATTTTTGGGGATTTTTTACCAAATTTTTTTTTAATAAATTTAATTGATTTAATTAAATCTTCTGATTTTGGAATTAATCCAGTACCGATGGACCATACAGGCTCATAGGCAATAATAATATTAGATTTATTTTTAATTGATTTTAAACCTTTTTTTATTTGTAAAGACAAAGTTTGATTAGTTTTTTTAGATCTTCTCTCTTTTAAAGTTTCACCTATACAAAAAATAATTTTTAATCCTGATTTAATAGAACTTTTGATTTTAGAATTTATTAGACTATCAGTTTCACCTATTTGTCTATTTTCTGAATGTCCTAAAATAACATACTTAGCTCCTACGTTTCTTAACATTTTAGAATTAACCTGCCCAGTATGTGCTCCAGAATTTTCACTTTCATGACAGTTTTGTGCACCAACTTCTATTTTAGTTTTAATAAGTCTTTTTGACAAAGGGCGTATAAGTGTATTTGGAGGACAATACACTATTTTGAATTTATTTTTTCTATTATCTTTTGAAAATTTTATAACTTTATCCAGTGAATTTAAAGTTTTTAAATCACCATACATTTTCCAATTTGCAATAAAATACATATATTTATTTGTCATAATTGATTTTTTAATCTATAGATTTGTTTTTTACAGATCAATATATTAATGACACGATGTTAGAAACTTTAAAAAATTTTGGTGGGAAAAAAATAGGTGGTTTAATACTTATTGCAGTAATTATTATTGCATTTGGTTTTGGAGGATTTGGAGGTGGTTTTAGCACTAACAACCAAAACAACATTGCTAAAATAAATAAAACCAATGTTACTACTCAAGATTTTATGAATTATCTTAACCAAAGTGGGTTTTCACAAGAAATTATAAGAGATAATATAGATAACAATATAATTGAAGAATTATTATCAGGTTTAATTTCTACAACTTTAATCAGTCTTGAAGTAGAAGATTTTAATTTATCAATAAGTGAGTTAACAATTCTTAAAAAAATTAAAGAAAATAAAAATTTTCTTGATGAAAATAATGTTTTTCAAAGAACAAAGTATGAAAAATTTCTACTTTCAAATAACATGTCTGCACCAATGTTTGAGCTTGAATTAAAAAATAAAGAGCTTCAAAAACATTTATTTAATTTAATTGGTGCTGGAACAATAACACCAGATTTTTTAATTGAAAAAAAATTTGAGGAAGAAAACAAGAGTTTAGATCTTGAATATTTTTCAATGGAAAATTCCTACAAAGAAAAAGATAAATATACTGAAGTAGAAATTAAAAAATTTATTCAAGAAAATAAAGATCAACTAAAAAGTGAATATATTGATTTTAAATATGTAATTTTAAATCCTAAAACTTTAAATGAAACAGATGAATTTAATCAAGAATTTTTTGATAAAATAGATAAGATTGAAGATCAAATATCTCAAGGTATTGATTTTGATACTATTGTTACAAACATTAATGTAATTATTACAGAAGTTAATGAATACACACCAACATCTATAAAGAAAACTAACGAAGATTTGATTTATTCAAAAAGATCATCTTCGATAGATCTTATTGAAAATGAAGATAATTTTTTACTTTATACTGTAACAGACAAGTATGATCGTGAACCTGATTTAACTGATGAATCTATTAAAAATGGAATACGTGAATTAGTTTATCAAAAAGGTAAGTTTGATTTTAATAAAAATATTTTAAAAGAAATTCAGAATAAAAAGTTTGATAATAATAAATTTAAGCAATTGACTGGCAAAAATTTGAAATTTGTTACTTTAAAATCTATTAATGACAATAGTATTTTTGAAGAAAACTCTTTAAAGATACTTTACTCTTTGCCTATAAATTCATTTACTATGATTAAAGATTATCAGGATAAAATTTATCTTGTAAAATTAGTTGCCTCAAAAAAAAATACATTTAATAAAAAAGATGAAAATTTCATAGAATTTACAAAAAATCAAAATACTAATACTAGAAAAAGTATACTGCAATCTTATGACCAATTACTTAATAATAAATATAAAGTACAATTAAATCAAAAAACTATAGAAAGAGTTAAAGAATATTTCAAATGATAATTAATCGAAGCTTCCAAGATTTTAAGTTTCGACATAGAAGCAAGAAAAATCAAATTATATACACATCTAAAAAAGTTAAAAATGATGAAGATGTAATAAATCTAATTGATAATTTTCTTAATGAAAAAAATAGTTTCATTTTTGAGTCAGTTGAAAAAGGAAAGATTAAAGGCAGATATACAATATTTGGTAAAAACCCTGACAAAATATGGGAATTTAATAATAATAATTCATTTCTTATTAAAGACAAAAAAAAAATTAAATTAAAAATTAAACCCAGTCAATTAATAGAAAAGATTATTGAAGAATTTAAATTTGAAACACCTAAAAAATTACCAAAGATTTGTTCATTAATTTCAGGTTATTTTTCATATGACTCTATTAGATATGTTGAAAAAATACCCAACAGTTGCAAAAATGATCTTAATTTACCTGATGTAAGATTGCTTAGACCTAAAACACTTGTGATACATGACAATTTAAAAAAAGAAATATTTTATATAATTAATATTTTTAATGATGAAAAAATTACCAATTATCAAATGAAGTTTGACGACATAAAATCTGAACTTTTTAAACTTACAACACAATCTTCTATAAGAAATTTAAACACAGCAAAAATAAAGGGTCCTAAATCTATAAAAGTTAAATCTAATACACCTAAAAACAAATTTCTTAAAATGGTTAAAAAAGCTAAAGCGTACATTAAGTTAGGAGATATTTTCCAAGTTGTACTTAGTCAGAGATTTGAAGCAAAACTAACAAAAAGTCCTCTAGATATTTATAAGAAATTAAGAACAACTAACCCTTCTCCATTCATGTTTTTCTTTAATTTTGATGATTTTCAAATAGTTGGGGCTAGCCCTGAAATATTAGTAAGATTGAGAGATAACAAAATCACTGTAAGGCCAATAGCTGGAACTAGACCAAGAGGAAAAAATATTAAAGAAGATCTTTTTTACGAAAAAGATTTGTTAAAAGATAAAAAGGAATTATCAGAACACTTAATGCTTTTAGATTTGGGTAGAAATGATGCTGGTAAAGTTTCTAAAGTCAATACTGTTAAAGTTACTGAAAGTTTTATTATCGAAAGATACTCTCATGTTATGCATATAGTTTCTAATGTTGTAGGTGAATACAATAAAAAATTCTCAAAATTTAAATCTTTATTGGCAGGTTTTCCTGCTGGTACTGTATCTGGAGCTCCAAAAATAAGAGCTATGGAGATTATAGATGAATTAGAAACAACCAGAAGAAAAGTTTACGCTGGTGGAATTGGATATTTTTCTGCTAATGGTGAATTTGATACTTGTATTGCTTTAAGAACAGCGGTTGCAAAAAATAAAAAATTTTATGTTCAAGCTGGAGCTGGAATTGTTGCAGACAGTAAACCAATTAAGGAATATGAGGAAACAGTTAATAAAGCTAAAGCTTTAATTAATGCTTTAAGATAATGAAAATATTATTAATAGATAATTATGATAGTTTTACATTTAATCTTTACCATTATCTTTCATCATTAAAAACAAAAGTAGATGTAATTAGAAATGATAAGATTACATCTAAAGAAATAATAAAGAATAAATATGATAAAATTGTAATTTCACCTGGACCTGGAAATCCAAATCAATCTGGAAATTGTTTAAATATTTTAAAAACCCTTCATAAAGATATACCTTTCCTTGGTGTTTGCCTAGGTCATCAAATTATAGGTCAAGTTTTTGGATCAAAAATTATTCAGGCTAATAAATTAATGCATGGAAAAACAAGTAAAATCAAATCTAAGAAAATTGGAATTTTAAAAAATCTTCCAATATCATTTGAGGCCACAAGATATCATAGTTTAATCATTGATAAAAAATCATTATCTAAAGATTTAAAGATCACTGCTGAAACAGATGATGGATTAATAATGGGTGTTCAGCATAAAGAATATAATATTCATGGTGTGCAATTCCATCCAGAAAGTATTAAAACCAAATTAGGAATGAAAATATTAAAAAGTTTTATAAATTATTAATCAATGGAAAAAATTTTAGAAAAATTAAGAAAAAAAGAAGACTTATCTTTTGAAGAAAGCAAATCTGCTTTTGAATTATTAATGACTGGTAAAGCCAATGAAAATGAAATTTATAATTTTTTAACCCTGCTCTCTGAAAAAGGTGAGGTGTCAGATGAAATCGCTGGTGGTGTTTATGTTCTTAGAGAAAAATCAAAAAGAGTAAATGTAAGTAATTGTATAGATACTTGTGGAACAGGAGGAGATGGAATGAATACTCTCAATATCTCTACTGCTTCGGCTTTACTCTTGGCTAGTATGGGAACAAAAGTAGCTAAACATGGCAATAAAGCTGTATCGTCAAAATGTGGATCTGGAGACGTTTTGGAAGCTCTTAAGATTAAAATTGATCTTGAACCAAGAGATATAGAAAAAGAAATTAATAATAATCACTTTGGTTTTATGTTTGCTCCAAATTATCATAGTGCAATGAGGTTTGTTGGACCTGTAAGAAAAAAAATTAGTAAAAGAACTATTTTTAATATGATTGGTCCACTAAGTAATCCAGCACTGGTTGATAGACAAGTTGTTGGAGTCTTTGATAAAAAATTACTAAAAATATTTGCAGAAGGACTTAAAAACTTAAAAATTAAATTTGCATGGATTGTAAATAGTGAAGATGGTTTAGATGAAATCTCTCCTTATGAAAAAACAAATGTTATTCAATTAAAAGATGGAATAATATCTGAAATAGTTATTGATCCAAAATTACTTAATGTTAATGCAGAAAAATTTGAAAATTTAATCGGTAATGATTCAAATTTTAATGCTGATAAAATAATTGAAATTTTTAAAGGTAAAGATAATGATTTTTCAAAAGCTGTCTGCTTAAATGCAGCAGCCGGATTAATAGTTAGTGAAAAATTCACAGAATTTTTAGATGCCTATAATTTTTCTAGAAAGTTTATCTTATCCGGTAAAACCTACTCACATTTGGAAAAAATACAAAATGTCTGAAAATATATTAACTAATATAATTACAAAAAAAATTGAAAAAATAGATATTTTAAAAAAATCAACAAGTCTTGATTATTTAAACGAAATTATAGATAAAAATAATACTTATATTGATTTTAAAAAAAAAATTCAAAATAATATAATTCAAGATAAAATTTCAATAATAGCTGAAATTAAAAAAGCTAGTCCTTCAGCTGGAGTAATTATAAATGATTATAACCCTGTTGAAATTGCAAAAATTTATAACGCTAATAATGTAACTTGCTTATCTGTACTTACAGAAGAGGATTTTTTTTTAGGAAATTTAATTCATATTAGCAAAATTAAACAAAAATTTAGCTTACCTATTTTATGTAAGGATTTTTTTATTGATAAATTTCAAATACCTTTAGCAAAAAGTTATGGTGCTGATGCAATTTTAATTATTTTAGCTGGAGTGTCTGATGATTTAGCCAATGAATTGTATGAAGAAGCATTAAGATTTAACATGTCTATAATCGTTGAGGTGCATACTCTAGAAGAAGCAGAAAAAGCTTTAAATTTTAAAGAGGCTTTGGTTGGAATTAACAACAGAAATTTAAAAACACTTAAAACTGATATAAATACAACCTATGATATTCACAATGTGCTTATTAACCATCAAGGACCTTTAATTTCTGAAAGTGGAATTAAAACAAAAGATGAACTTTTGGATTTAAAGAATAAAACTTCTATTAAAACTTTTTTAATTGGTGAATCACTTTTGAAAAATTTGTCAAAAAATTCTATTTTTTCAGTTTTATAGACAAATAAAAGCCTATTTTATTGGTTTTTTTTGCTATTGTTAAATTAGAAGAACTTTTATAGAACATTATTTGTACGATATTTGTTCTTATGCTAACTAAAAAACAAAAAAACCTGCTTTTATTCATCAACAAGAAGTTAAGAAGCTCTGGTGTATCTCCATCTTATGAAGAGATGAAACAGTCTCTTAATCTTAAATCTAAATCTGGAATTCATAGACTAATTAGTGCTTTAGAAGAAAGAGGTTTTATAAAAAGATTAGCTCACAAAGCAAGAGCTTTAGAGGTAATTAAATTACCAGAAACAGCATCTGCAAATGATATTTATAATAATTTTTCACCAAGTGTAATCAAGGGTGGATTAGACGAAGATCAACCTTCTTCTGATGAAGCAGAAGTACCAGTTCTTGGAAAAATAGCTGCTGGTACACCGGTTGAAGCCATCCAAAATGAGGTGTCAAGAATTCCTTTACCTAATAATTTAGAAAAAAATGGTGATTATTTTGGATTAAAAGTCCAAGGAGACTCGATGATTGAAGCTGGAATCAATGAAGGCGATACTGTAATTATTAAAAGAACTGATACGGCTGATAACGGTAAGATAGTTGTTGCACTAATTGATGAACACGAAGCTATGCTTAAAAGAATTCGTAAAAAAGGAAAAGTAGTAGCGCTAGAAAGTGCTAATAGAAATTATGAAACTAAGATCTTTGGACCAGATAGAGTTAAAGTTCAAGGTGTTTTAGTATCTTTATATAGAAACTTCTAAAAAAATAGTCTAAACATCACTGATGTCAAAAGTAGCAACTAGATTTGCTCCCTCACCTACTGGAGCTCTTCATATTGGTGGTGTTCGAACTGCTTTATTTAATTGGCTTTATACAAAAAACCAAAATGGTACTTTCCATTTAAGAATTGAAGATACAGATAAAGAAAGATCTAAAGAAGAATATAAATTACAAATTATAAAATCATTAAAATGGATCGGAATTGAACATGACGGAGATGAATATATTCAATCGAAAAAAATAGACGACCATATTAAAGTAGCAAATGAGCTATTAAAGAATGGTAATGCTTATAAATGCTATTGTTCAACTGAAGAGATTGAAGAACAAAAAAAAAGAGCTAAACAAAAGAAAATACCTTACGTTTACGATAGAAAATGGAGAGATGTTGATGAAAAGGATTGTCCGAAAAATATAAAACCAGTTATTAGGTTTAAAAGTAAAATTGATGGAAGTTCACTTCTTAAAGATTTAGTGCAAGGTGATGTTCAAATTGAAAATAATTCTATTGAAGATTTTATAATTTTAAGAAATGATGGGACACCAACATACAATTTATCTGTAACAGTAGATGATCATCAAATGGGAATGACGCATATTATTAGAGGTGATGATCATAAAATAAATACTTTTAAACAAATCCAAATTTATTTAGCTATGGGATGGGAAGTTCCTAAATTTGCTCATATCCCATTAATTCATACTCTAGAAGGGAAAAAGCTTTCAAAAAGGGATAACGCATCAACATTAGATGATTACTCAAAAATAGGAATAATGCCTGACGCATTGAGAAATTATTTACTTAGATTAGGCTGGTCTTATCAAGATAAAGAAATATTTACGCTAGATGAAAGTATCAAATTTTTTAATTTAGAGGGTATTGGCAAATCACCATCAAAATTAGATATAAGTCGTATTTTATCGATGAATGAACACTATATCAAAACTATTGATGAGAATGATCTTTATACAAATTTAGTTAACTACTGTGAAATTTATAAAGATAAAATAAATACTCAAAAAGAAACAAAAATTAAATCTTCATTATCTTTTTTAAAAAATAAAGCAAAAACTTTAGAAGATATATTCAATAACGCTAAATATATCATTTTGGATGAAGTAAAATTTAATGAAGATGATTTAAAATTAATTGATAATAAGGCAAAAAAAATAATTAATGAATTTCAAAATGAAATTAAAAGTTTAGAAAGTTTAAATAAAGAAAATTTAGAACCAATAATAAATAAATTAATAAAGCAAAATGAAACAAATTTTAAAGGTGTCGGTCAGCCATTAAGAATAGCTCTCACAGGATCTAAATTTGGTCCAGGCTTATATGATATTTTTATATCTTTAGGAAAAGATGACGTTGAACAAAGGCTAGGAAAGATACTTTAGTAAAATTGAACTTGCCTCGTCTGCTGATGAGGATTTAGATCTGATACCTTCTAAGGTTTTAGAACACAAGGTTAATTGTTTTTGAATTAACTCTGGATTTTTTAAGAAATATATTACAGATTTATATATTTCATCAGCATTACATTCCTCTTGTAATAATTCTGGAATAACTTCTTTGTCATTAATTATATTTATTATATTTGCATATCTTACATTAACTAACATTTTAAAAATCATAAAATTAATGAAACTAAGTTTGTAGATAATAATCGATGGTATATTTAAATTACAGATCTGCAATGAAACAGTACCAGATTTTGAAACAGCAAACACAGAATTAGATAAAATTTTTGATTTAATATTTTCTTCAGAAGCAACATCTGTATTATCAATATTTGATTGTTTTATACTTTCTAGAATTAAATTTTTGTTTTCTTCAGTCGCATGCAAATAAAAGAAATATCCATTATGTCTTTTATTCATAAGTTTAATAAAATCAATTAAAATTGGTAACAAAACATTGGTTTCAGATTTACGACTCCCAGGAAATAAAGATATAATTTTTTTATTCTTAGGTAACATGCTCTCAATAATCATCTTATTATTTTGATTATTTTCGATTAACGGATGACCAACAAAAGTACTGACGATATTCTCTTCATCAAAATATTTTTTTTCAAAATTAAATAACAAAAGCATATGATCTATAAAATTTTTAATTTTTTTAACTCTATTTTTACGCCATATCCATACTTGAGGAGCTACATAATGGATTGTTTTGATATTTTTATTAATTTTTTTAACCCTTTCAGCAACTCTCAATGTAAAATCTGGACTATCAACAGAAAATAGTACGTCGGGATCGAATTTTATAATTTCATCTACAGTTTTGTTGATTTTAGATTTGATTTTAAAAATATTTAATAAAACGCTTGTAAAACCAAGGTATGTAACTTCTTTTAAATCAAAAATTGAATTAATTCCTAAATTCTTTAAATGTGATCCACCAACTGATAAATATTTAATTTTAGGGTTTTCTAATTTTAATCTTGAAATAACTGTTGAAGCAAGCTTATCACCTGATGGTTCGCCTGTTAGTACAAAAATTTTTTTCATATTATATTAATAAAAATGTTGTTTTTATTTGCGAAACTAATTACTTTTTTTTTATCTAAAAAAATATTTTTTTTAGATTTCAAAACGAGACCTTTCAAGCCATATTTCTTAATATCTTTTAGTGTTTGAAGACCAATTGTTGGTAAATCGATTCTTAGATCTTGCTTTCTTTTTGGTAATTTAATCAATATACCATCTGATTTTAACTTTAATTTAGATAACATATTTTTTGTACCTTCTCTTCCTTCTTTAGCAATAATTTTACCATCCTTGACAACCAAAGCCTGTATATGGTCTAAATTGTCAATTTTGTTAAAATAAGTCTTACCTTTATTAATTGAAACAATTTCTTTTTTTGAAGGTTTTATCTTGGAATAATTTCCTTTTTTTAATGAAAGCTCAGGATTAAAAAATATAGAACTAATTACTTGAATTCCTTCATTCGCTAAAATTTTAATTATTGATTTTATTATTGCTGCATCGCCTATTTTAGCAGCACTAATTACACTAGGCATATAATATATACCTTTCAAATCTAATCTTAAAGATGCAAAATTTGGTTTAGCTATTTTTCCTGCAAACAAAACTTTTTTGGATTGCTTTTCTTTAATTAGTTTTATTATTTTTCCAAACTTTCCTATGCTAATCCTGTAAGAATTTTTATCCTTTTTGAATTTGTTATCTTTTGAAAAGTCAATAATAAAATATTTCTTTTTTAATTTTTTAATTTTATTAAGAACAACCTGTGAAAAATCTGTATCACCTAAAAATAATCCAATCATCTTACTTTGAAAAAGGAGTGCAAATTGGTCTTTTTTTATCCTTCTCTATAAAATTAACCACTTCAATAACTAAATCATTCTCTCTAAATTCTTTTGATAATGTACTTAAATTATCTGTTAAATTTTCATTTTTAAATATTTCTTTGTAAGCATTGCTAAGGATCATAATATCTTTATTTGGAATATTTTTTCTCCTTAAGCCTATTAAATTTAAACCTTGTAATTTACTTCTATTACCATGGGCTATACCATATGGAATGACGTCTCTAACAACGCCACACATACCACCAATCATTGCAAATTTACCAACCCTGGTAAATTGTTGAACAGCTGAGTTTCCGCCAATTATAGCATTGTCATCAACATGAGCATGACCTCCCAAAGGAACATTGTTTGCTAAAATTACGTTATTGCCAACTAAACAATCATGAGCAACGTGAGCCGATACCATAAATAGACAGTTGTTACCCACTCTGGTCAACCCGCCACCTCCGTCTGTACCTGGATTAATAGTAACATATTCTCTTATTTTGTTATTGTCACCTATTTCTAATTTAGTTTCTTCACCTTTAAATTTTAAATCTTGCGGGTCATTGCCAATGGAAGCAAATGGATAAATATTGTTATTTAATCCAATTTTTGTATTACCAATTATACTTACGTGTGACTGAACTACTGTACCCTCTCCAATCTCAACATTAGAACCTATGACTGAGTAAGGACCAATTTTAACATTGTTTGATATTTTAGCTTTTGAGTCAATTATTGCTGTTTTGTGTATCATTTATTTTCTTTTAAAAATTCTCTAATATTTTTCGCTGGATAACCCATTACTTTTGTATTATCTGGTATATCTCTTATAACTCCAGAACCACCTCCAATTTCCACATTATTTCCAATTTTAAGATGTCCTGAAATTCCTGCCTGTCCACCAATTTTAACATTATTTCCAATTATAGAACTTCCTGCTATACCGACTTGACCAGCTATAATAGAGTTTTCACCTATTTTAACATTATGAGCAATATGAATTTGATTATCTAAATATGTGTTTTTTGCAATTACAGTATTTGACATGGATCCTCTATCAATAGTGGCACCACATCCTATTTCACAATTTTCCTCAATTAAAACTATACCTATATGAGGATATCTTAAGTTTTTGCTATTTATTGGAAAAAAACCAAATCCATGTTTACCAATAACGCAGTTATCAAGAATTTTTACATTATCCTTAAGTATAGTATTACGTATAATAGTACTAGAACCAATCGAGCAATTATTTCCAATTGATACATTTTTTTCAACAATTGAATTGTGACCAATAAAACAATTAGATCCTATAGAAACATTTTTACCAACAAGTACATTTTTACCAAATTTAACTTTATCTTTAAGTTTTGTCTCAGAAATATTAATAGTTGTATCGTCAAAGTTATCATTAAGAGATTCAGGGTAAAACTTTGCTGTAACTTTTGATGTAGAAAGTAAAATATTTTCAACAACTAAAGGTATACAGTTTCTAGGTAACTCACTTTTTAATGAATCTGATGTTATACAAAAAGATGCCTTTGTATTTTTTGCAAAATCTTTGTATTTCTTAGAATGAAAAAAAGTTATATCTTTATTTGAAGCATTTACTAAATCTTTAATATCAAAAACTTTTTTTTGAGAATAATTTTTTTTGTCACTTATACCAATAATTTTCAATAGATCTAGAATATCAAAAGGCCCATGATTTAAAAAAAAAGGATTAGACATAATTGCGTTTTATCAAAGCAAAATTAAGTCTGTTATCAATAATTGTTGCTATTTATTTCCTGTCTACAATTGTAGCAGACCAAATAGCATCAGCCATTTTTATATTATCAACAAATGCTTCGCCTTTGTATTTCCATACTCTTCCATGTGATCTAATAGCTTCTATTTTTAAGATTAATTCACAGTCAGGAATAACTGGGTTTCTAAATCGTGCCTTCTCTACTCCCATCAAAAAAACTAACTTATTTTCATATGTAGATTTATCCAATCCTGATGCAGTTAAAGCTGCAGCAGCTTGCCCAAATGACTCAACTATCAAGACACCTGGCATAACTGGATTATCAGGAAAATGACCTTGTACAAAAAAACTATTTTTTCTTACTTTAACTAATGCGCTTGCAGAAAATAATTTTTTTACATCATATAATTCATCAATCAGCAGCATTGGTTCCCTATGAGGTAATAAATTACGAATTTGATCTTTATTAAGTTTATCCATTATTTTTAAAATTTTTATTTATTAAATTAATTATATCATTTGAAACATCTTTTAAACTATTACCAATAAAAATTTGGTTTTTTTCTAAAACTATATCTATTGAATTTTTTTTCATGTACTCTT
>CABYXQ010000025.1 GCA_902522915.1 uncultured Pelagibacteraceae bacterium
AATAATTCTGTTTGTTCTTTTAATAATAATGTAAAAAAACCAAGATCAGGTCTGTTGGTTGAGTCTATTGAAAAAGAAACCATTCCAGTAAAACCCATAAAAAAGACAATTGGTACAATAATTAAAAAGGAGATAATTAAACTTGTTCTTAAGGTTTGGTAATTTTTTGCTGCATATACTCTTTGCCAATTTCCTTGATGAAATAAGTTGGTAGCAGCAACAGCTATAAAAAAAGTTAAACCAGCTGTATAACTTGGGATATACGATGCGCTTAATAAGTGTGGATTATTTTTTTTTATAAATTCAAAAGAAAACTCATTTCCTGTAAAAGAGGTTATGTATGAAACTGAAATTATTAAAAGAACAGCGATCACAATCATTTGAATATTGTCTGTAAATATTGAAGCTCTTAAGCCACCATATAATGTATAAGTGAGCGTTGCTAATAATACTATTAATGCAGTAATCCAAAGTTCTGTTCCTGATATATAATTTATTAAAACTGCTACTGCTGTTACTTCAGCGCATAAAAAAATAAACATATAAAATATAGTCATCAATAAAATTAGTTTAAATAAACTTTTTCCAAATTTTTTTCTCATGAATTGAATCAAAGATGATCCATTAGGAAATTCATTTCTTATTTTTTTACCTAAGTAAATTAAAAAGACCATTGGAAAAGCTGTACCTAATGCATAGCCTATCACTGCACCTATCCCACCCCACGTAGCTGCTGCAACTGGACCAAATAAAATCCAAGCACCTAATGCTGAAGCCACTAAACTTGTGGTTAAAGAAAATAAACCTATATTTCTATTTGCTGTTAGATAATTGTTTATACCTTGAAATTTTTTAGAATTATAAATTCCTAAAATTGCAAAAATTAAACTAATAATTATTACTAATGTTAATGATGTTGATTCTCTTATAAGGTATGTTTTATCCATCGCTCTCCCTTTCTGAATTACCGGACAGGTTCTTAGGGTTTAATCTCAGTCTGTTACAACACCCCTTTAGTTTTCTTAATAATGTATTTTTTTAGATAAAGAAAGGATTTAAATTATTTTTTATTATTAATAATTTCAACCATACACTGTGTTGCATAGTCTCTCCATTCAGATGAATTTTTATTTTTCAAACTATCTAAATGATCACGGTTACTCTGTATGTCATCCTTGTGTTTAAGCTTATCAGCTCCGTCAAGGTTTGCTTCCATAGTTGATAAATTAGTTTCCATAGCGTGAATCCAATTTTTCCCTAGTTCTAAACATTTTTGATCGTCTTTTTCATCACAAATTTGTTTAAAAAAGTTAAAAATTACATCGTCAGTCTTAATTGAGTTATTCATTAACTACTTATTACAAGTACCTATCGACTCTGCTCCACATGTTTCACCATTTGTCCAAGTTGCTCCAATTAAATTTGCACCATCAAAGTTTGCATTGGTTATATTTGAAGATGTAAAATTAGCCTCCATAAGATTTGCATTTTGAAAGTTAGCCTCAATTAAAGTAGCTCCCATAAAATCAACTCTTGTTAAATTTGAACCACTAAAATTTGATTTTTCAAAATTGGCACCTATTGATATAGTTTCATAAAGATTAGCTCTAACAAAAGTGGACTCTGGAAAGGTTCCAAATGATAAATTTGAATTCATCATTATACTTTTATCAAAATTTACCTGTATAAAGCTGGCAAATGATAAGTTTGAATTAGGTAGATAACTTCCTTGTAAATCTTGAGCGTCAGAAAATCTACAATTTGAATAGTCAACTCCATCAGTTAATGGATCGTCACAAGCAGCATTACTATTTGTGAAAAAAAATAAGCTTAAAATAATCAATAAAAGCATTTTTTTCATATCTAATGTTAGCAAAGAATATAAATATTAACAATATTTGATAAAATTAAACAATACCTGCATCAACTACAAAACTTTGTTTTGTGCACCCTGAAGATTGATCAGAAGATAAAAATAACACTAATCTTGCAACATCCTCAGGTTTTAATTGACGTTTTAATGCCTGACTGTCTAAAATAAGTTTTTTGTATTTTGGTGTTAACCAATTTTTAATTTGTCTTTCTGTTGCTATCGAACCAGGTATTACAGAATTAGTCCGAATATTATATTTTCCAAATTCTTGCGCAAAAGATCTTGTTAAACCAATTACTGCAGATTTAGCTGTTTCGTAAACTACCTTGTCACCTTCGCCTAACATCCATGAAACAGAGCTCAAATTTACAATTGAACCTGATTTAATTTTTTTCATACCTTTAACCACAGATTGAGCTGCAAAAAAGTAATGTTTTAAATTAATACCTATTCTGTTTTCCCAATACTTTTCATCAACTTGCTCGGTAGTATGTCTGTCATCATTAGCAGCGCTGTTTATTAAACAATGAATAGGACCTTTATTCGCAATTATATTTTTAATTATATTTTGTAATTTTTTTATATCTAAAATATTACAATCTATAAATTTAGGTACTCTTTTTTTCTTTTTTTTAATATTTGAAATAAGTTTTTTTGATGATTTAACATCTATATCTATAAAATAAACTTCACTATTTTGTTCACAAAAATGTTCTACAATTGTAGCACCAATGCCTGAGCCACCTCCTGAAATAAAAACTCTTTTATTTTTTAAATCAAAATATTTAACTTTCATAATTAAATTCTTTCCTCACTTTTAGAGTCAAATAATGAAACTTGGGTTAAATCAAAATATAATTTTGTTTCTTTATTTAATTCTACTTTAATAGTTGATGGAAATTTAGCTAAAATTTCTTGATTAGAATAATTGAATGTTACGATTTGTTCATGACCAATATACTCACTTAAGTCAGCGCTTAAATTAATTTCTAAATCATCTTCATTTAATTTCTTAAAATAAATATGTTCTGGTCTGATACCAAAATAAACTTCTTTACTGTCTAGCTCTGATGTTTTTTTAAAATCATAACTTTTAATTGGAATATCAAAATTTGCTCCTTCGGCAGAAAATAAAATTTTATTGGAACTTTGTTTTAATTTACCTTTTATTAGATTCATTGATGGTGAGCCTATAAAGTCCGCAACAAATGTATTACTTGGTTTGTTGTAAATAATTTCAGGAGTATCATTTTGTTGAATAACTCCATGATTCATGATTGCAATTTTCGTTCCTAAGCTCATTGCTTCTGTCTGATCATGAGTTACATAAACTACTGTAGTTTTAAGTTGTTGATGAAGTTTTTTAATTTCTCGTCTCATTTCAACTCTTAATTTTGCATCTAGATTAGATAATGGTTCATCAAATAAAAATATTCTTGGCTCTCTTACCAATGCTCTACCTATAGCCACACGTTGCCTCTGACCACCAGATAGTTGTGAAGGTTTTCTCTCTAATAAAGAATCTACTTGTAAAAAAGATGATACTTTTTTTAATTGCTCTTCAATTTTTTCTTTTGATAACTTTGCTTGTTTAAGACCAAAAATCATATTTTCTTTTACATTCATTGATGGATATAAAGCATAAGATTGGAAAACCATTGCTATATTTCTGTCTTTTGGTTCAACTTTGCTCACATTGTAATCATCTATATAAACATTTCCTTCATTAATAGTTTCTAGTCCTGCAATTATATTTAATAATGTTGATTTACCACAACCAGAAGGCCCCAAAAGTACTAAAAAGTTTCCTTCATCAATTTCTAAATTGATTTTTTTAAGTACCTCTGTTGATCCAAAATTTTTTGATAATTCCTCAATTTTTAATGTTTTCATCTTTATCCTTTTACTGCTCCTGAAGTTAATCCTCTAATAAAATATTTGCCTGCTAACACATATACAATAAGTGTTGGTATA
Source organism: uncultured Pelagibacteraceae bacterium (assembly GCA_902522915.1). Lineage (GTDB taxonomy): Bacteria > Pseudomonadota > Alphaproteobacteria > Pelagibacterales > Pelagibacteraceae > Pelagibacter. The sequence continues at coordinate 3,848 of CABYXQ010000025.1, forward strand.
CCTGCAATAATTGCTGATGCCATATCTACGTTGTATTCTTTAACACTTGTACTTGATAAAACCATATTATTTAGTGCAACTTGAATTGGAGCAGCTTCACCGAATGAGAAAGTTGATCCAAACAAGAAATCATTCCATATTTGCGTAAATTGCCAAATAACAGTTACGACAATTATCGGTGCAGAAATTGGAAGTAAAATTTTGAAAAATATTTTAAAAAATCCAGCACCATCAATTCTTGCAGCTTTAACCAATTCTGTTGGAACTGAAACATAATAATTTCTAAAAAATAAAGTTGTAAACGGAATTCCATAAACTGTGTGAACTAATACAAGTCCTATTACTGAATTGGATATACCTAAAACTCCAAGAGTTCTAGCCATAGGTAATAATATTGCTTGGAACGGAATAAAACATCCAAATAATAGAAAAAGAAAAACCCACTGATCTCCTTTAAATCTCCATTTTGTTAAAACATAACCAGTCATTGCTCCAATAAATGTAGAAAAAAATACTGCAGGCACAACCATCTTAATTGAGTTCCAAAAATATGGTCTTAAAAAAGTATCACCTGCTCCATAGCCTCTCCCACCCCATGCAACTCCCCATGACTCAAAGTTTAAAGCACTTGGCCAAGTCAAAAGTGTTCCTTGCCGAATTTCTTCCATTGTTTTTAATGAGGTTACAATCATCACATACAATGGAAAAATAAAGTATGATGCAAAAAGAATTAATATAAAATATAAAAACCATCTCAAAAAGATATTTGTATATTTAGATTTTTGTTCAAGCTGTTTATAAGAAGATGTTTGTAAACTATCTTGCATTTTCTCTCCTTAATTCAGAATATAAATACGGAATGATTACTGCTGCAACTGCCATAAACATCATCATTGCACTTGCTGCAGACAGTCCTACCTGACTTTTATGAAATGCAGTTTGAGTCATATATAAAGCAGGCATAGTTGTGGATATCCCTGGACCACCTTGAGTCAGAGCAACTATAAGATCATAACTTTTAATTGATATATGAACTAAAATTACAAAACTTGTAAAAAATACTGGTCTCATCATTGGAAGTAATATTTTCCAGTAAACAGTAAATAAACCTGCTCCATCTATTTTGGCTGCTTTAACAATTTCATCTTCAACTGATCTTAATCCAGCTAAAAACAATGCCATTACAAATCCAGCAGATTGCCAGACGCCTGCAATTACAATGGTGTAGATAGCCATTTCCCTATTAACCAACCAATCAAATGTAAAATTTTCAAATCCCCAATCAATAAACATCTTTTGAATACCTAGAGTTGGATTTAGTATCCATTTCCAAGCAGTTCCAGTTACAATAAATGAAAGTGCCATTGGATATAAATATATCGTTCGTAAAAGTCCTTCAGCTCTAATCTTTTGATCTAAAAATATTGCTAGAATAATTCCGATAACAATACAAAAAATTAAAAATAACGCTGTAAAAATTAAAAGATTATCAACTGCTATAAGCCATTTTCTAGAAGCCCAAAGCTTTGTATATTGACCAACACCCCATAATTCATACTTAGGTAATATTTTAGAATTAGTAAAAGATATATATAAAGTCCAAAGTACAAAACCATAAACAAACCAGCCAATTAAACCAACAGCTGGGGCCATTACAATTTTTGGTAAATTTTTTTCTAACCACCTGAACATTATAAATATGTTTTATTATTGATTAAAAAAAAGGCCACTTAATTAAAAGTGGCCTTTTAGATTTTAAGATTTACATATTCTGTAAAACTGAGTCTGCTAAAGCATTAGCAGCATCTACTGAAGACATATCAGAATTAAAATGTTCTGTGATTATATCTTGCAGTGCAGCTTTCATAGTATTTCCTTGAGCCATACCATGAGCAAAACTTGGAACTAATCCACCTTTTGCACCTGCAGTTTTGATATCAGCATTAGATGTTTTTGCACATGAATCAAACTCATCCATTGGCACATCTAAACGTGCTGGTATTGAACCTTTGTATAAGTTAAAAACTTTTTGAAAGTTTTTACCCATCATTAGTTTAGCTAATAACTTTTGACCAGCTTGTTTGTCTGGGTCACTAGTTTTATAAAAAATAAAACTATCTACATTGTACAAATATCCATTATTTGATGGAGTAGCAGCACAATAGTAGTCTACACCTGGTTTTTTACCTGCAGCAGTAAACTCACCTTTAGCCCAGTCACCCATAATTTGGAAACCAGCTTTTCCTTCAATAACCATACCAGTAGCAACGTTCCAATCTCTTCCTGGACTACCTTCGTCAGTATAGCTTTGTAGTTTTCTCATTTGATCAAAAACTTTAACTGTAGTTTCGCTTCTTAGACAGTTTTCTTCCAATTTTACATAACAGTTTTTGTAATAATTGTTTCCACCTATTCCCATAGCAACTGCTTCAAATACTGTAGCATCTTGCCAAGCTTGACCACCATGAGCAAATGGAATTATACCAGCTGCTTGTAATTTTTCAGCAGCAGCATTTAACTCATCCCAAGTTGATGGAACTGAAATACCGTTTGCATCGAATACAGCTTTGTTTGCCCACATCCAGTCAATTCTATGAATATTTACTGGAGCAGCACAATAAGGTCCGCTGTTATTTTGACATTTATGAACAGCAGCAATCATTGGATCTAATAAACTATCCCATCCTTCTGCTTTAGCTATAGCATCAATATTATAAGGAGCTACAACACCTTCTTGATCATACTCTTGAATTGTAGGACCTTTGATTTGTGAAGCAGATGGAGGATCTCCAGCAACTATTCTTGCTTTTAGTGCAACGTTAGCAGCATCTCCACCACCACCAGTTACAGGCATATCCAACCACTCACCGCCATTAGCAGCAAAATCGTCTTTTAATACTTTAAGAGCTGCAGCTTCACCACCTGAAGTCCACCAATGCAAAACCTCAATTTTTGGTCCCGCAATAGAAGAAGTAGATGTAAAAGCTAATGCTACTAAAGCAATTAGTATTTTTTTCATATTATTTCCCTCTTTTATTTAACTTAAGTTAACTTTAAAAAAATAAAGTATAAATAGATTTTTAAGAAATCCATAACAAATAATTAATTTACAACTAATGATTGAATTTAATTTTTGTTAAAGTGTTATAGATGTTTCTGTTATAAAAGATTTTAATAAATCGAGCTTCTACCTAATCTTGCCGCACCACGTACACCACTAGCATCTCCATACTTGGGTTTTAAAAAGACACCTTCATACTCTCTTCCAATAACAAATTTTCTTACAAGTGAGTCTATTTCATTTAGAAAATCAATTTCATTAGAAACTCCACCGCCAAATATAAATGCGTCTGGATCTAGTATATTTATTATGCTTGAAAGAGACATTGCTAAATTAACTTTAAAATCATCTATAAATCTTTCAGCTTCAATATCGTGTTTTCTATTTAAAGCAAAAATTTCATTTGCCTTTAAATTTTTTCCATAAATTTTATTAAATCTTTTAGCTAATCCTAAACCAGAAATAAAACTTTCTATTTCAGCCTCTCTAGCATTACTAGACTCAAAATTTTCTTTCTTTGCAGCAAAATAAGGAATTTGATTATGACCCCACTCTCCAGCAACTCCATTTGGACCACTTACAATTTTTTTATCTATAACAAGTCCACCACCTGCTCCTGATCCTAAAATTATTCCATAAACAATTTTGTAATGCTTTCCTGATCCATCAATCGCTTCAGATAAAGCAAAACAATTAGCATCATTTTCACAAAAAACTTCTCTACCCAATGCTTTCCTCAAATCTGCTTGAAAAGGTTTTTTTTCTAACCAATTACAATTAGGTGCATTTTTAACTAATCCAGTTTGTGGTGAATGAATACCAGGATGACATACTCCAATTCTTAATTCCTTTTTAAATTCCTTCTCTAATTTTAAGTAAATATCTTTAATGGTATTTATTATTGTAAAATAATCTTTTGGACAAGATGTTCTAGATCGATGTGTTTCATTTCCATTATCTTCGAGAACAACGCTTTCAATTTTAGTTGCTCCTACATCAATTCCTACTTGCATAACTAATATGTTGCCCTACCACCACTTAAATCAAAAACTCCTGCAGTTGAAAATGAATTTTCTTCACTTGATAACCAAGTAACTAATGATGCAAGTTCCTCAACTTTTGCAAATTTATTTCTTGGAATTTTAGACAACATATAATTAATATGTTCTTCGGTCATTTGATTAAATATTCTTGTTTTTGCTGCAGCCGGTGTAACACAATTTACTGCAATATTTTTTAAAGCAAGCTCCTTTCCTAATGATTTGGTCAAACCTATTACTCCTGCTTTTGATGTGCTGTATGCACTTGCATTAGGATTCCCTTCTTTTCCTGCAATAGAAGCTATATTGACTATTCTTCCGTAATTATTTTTTATCATGTAAGGTGTCACTGCTTTACAACAATAAAATACAGCATTTAAATTAAGATCTATTACTTTTTTCCATTCATCTAATGGATAATCAGCAACAGTTGTATTTTTTCCTGCAACACCTGCATTATTTATAAAAATATCTATTTTGTTATAGTTTTTTTCTGTTTCAACCAAATTTTTTTCAATACTTTCGTAATTTCCAACATCGACTAATTGGTATGAAACATTATCTGAATTAATTTTATTTATTGCTGTTTTAATAGCTTTTTCATCAATATCCCAAATAACAACCTTTGCTCCAGACTTTATAAATCTTTCGGTAATTGCTAATCCAAATCCTTGAGCTCCACCAGTAATAATTGCAACTCTGTCTTGAAGATCAAATTTAATCATTTTATTTTTTAATTTTTTTTGATCTTAATAAAGGAAAAGCTAAAGCAATTAAAGATAAAATAAAAAATGTTAAAGCTATAGGTCTAGTTAAAAACATTAACCAATTTCCATCAAATATAACTAAAGATTGTCTTAAGGTTCCCTCTACTAATTCTCCCAAAATCAAACCAATAATTACAGGGACTACTGAAAATCCATACCTACGCATGAAAAAACCTAAAACTCCAAAAAATAACATTATCCATACATCAATTATTGATTGGCTTAACGAATATGTTCCACAAACTGAAACAGCAAATATCATTGGCCATAAAATTTTATTTGGTACCAAAGTAATTCTTGCAAATACTTTAGCTCCAAAAAATCCAAATATAAAAAAAAGAATGTTTGCTATTAACATCGCTCCAAAAATTCCATATAAAAAATCAGGTTGTTCTCTAAACAAATCTGGTCCAGGTCTTACCCCATGTATAATTAGGCCTGTTAATATAACTGCTGTAGTTGCACTTCCAGGAATACCAAGTGCTAATGTTGGAACCATTGCTCCTCCTGTCGCTGCATTATTTGCAGCTTCCGCTCCTGCAATTCCTTCAATAGAACCTTTGCCAAATTCCTCAGGTTCTTTTGAAAACCTTTTTGCTTCTGAATATCCAATTAAAGATGCAACAGTGCCTCCTTCTGCTGGTAGCACTCCAATAAAAGAGCCTATGCCACTAGATCTTAGAATTGTTTTCCATGTTTTTTTGTAATCATCTTTAGAAGGTAATTTTACTGCTTTTAATGCTACTCTTTTAAAAACTTGATTAAGAAGAGTTGATTGAGTTAACATTTCGCTAATAGCAAATAAACCAACTACTACAGGAATAAATCCTATTCCAACAGAAAGTTCATTAATCCCGTATGTAAATCTATCTATTGAAGTCATGAAATCTTTTCCGATAGTAGAAATTAAAATTCCAAAAGCTCCTGCAATTAAATTTTTAATTGGACTACCTTCACCAATTGAAGCAAGCATAGTTAATCCAAATATAGCTAAAGCAAAATATTCTGGTTGTCCAAATTCATATGCAAGCTTAGCTAATAAAGGTGCAAAAAAGACTAAAATTATAACACTAAAAATTCCTCCAACTGTACTAGAAACAGTAGCCATTCCCAATGCTCTTCCTGCTTCGCCTTTTTGAGCTAAAGGATATCCATCAAGACATGTTGCAGCTGCAGCTGGAGTTCCTGGCGTATTAATTAAAACTGCAGTAATTGCACCTCCATAAGTACCTGCACAATAAATTGAAGTTAATAAAACTATTGCGGAAAGTGGATCTAATGTCATTGTAAAAGGTAGAATTAATGCACCTCCTGTTGTTGGACCTAGTCCAGGTAGAACTCCTAAAATTAGTCCAAATAAAGTTCCAAAAAGCAAAACTAATAAAAGTTTTGAACTAAATAAAGGAACCAACATTAATAATAGATTATCCATTTTAATAATAATAAAGGTTTGTTATTATTCCAGGTGGAAATCTTAAGCCTAAAATCATTTCAAAAAAAATAAATACTACTAATGGAAAAATAATACCTACTAACAATAAATAAAAAATTCTTTTTTCACCCCAATTGTATGAAACAAAGATTGATAATACTGAAATAGCCAGAAAAAAATCTAAAGTTTTAGATATTAAAATAAATAAAACGAAACTTATAATTGTTAAAAAAAAAGTTTTAGGTAATTTTTTTTCTTTTTTCCAAGGTTTTTTAAAAGATAAATAATAAATTAATGATGTTAAAAGAATTATTAATACCAACAAACCTTTTGGGAATGTAGCAGGCTGAATACCTCTATTTAAAATTGGGGGCACAGTATCAAAAGAAAATGTAGATATTAATAATATTGTTGAAACTAATACTATTATAAAAAATACTTTAAATTCATCTTTAAAAAAAAAGGGCAAACTTTTGTTTGCCCTTTTTTTATTTCGTACATTATTCATACAAAAAATGTACTTTCTTATAATTAATTAATGTAACCTAAAGCTTTAAGTTGAGCAGTCATTTCTGCAAGCATAACTTCCATTTGCTTACCCCACTCATCAGCTCCAACTACACTAGTTGAATCAAGACCAATGTCAGTTAAAAAACTTTGGAAATATTTATGTTCCATAGCTTTTATCATTGCATCCTCTAATTGTTTCTTTCTATCTGCAGGAACACCTTTTCTTGTTACAAAGCCTCTTACAGTTGATAGAACAACTGGAATTCCTAATTCAGTTGCAGTAGGAACATTGCTTAGTTTTTCCATTCTGTTACTAGCTAGAACAACAGAAACACATAATGTGCCGTCTTCTATTTCAGTTACAGCTTCACCTAAGTTTAAAACACCCACATCAATATCTCCTTTGATTAGGTTAGTTTTAATAGGTCCTACACCTTTATAAGGTACAATAGTAGGATCTGTTAATTTTCCTTTTTTTGTAAATGCAATAGCACTAACATCGTCAATACCACCTACATGAGTAGTTCCATATTTAAGTGATTTTGATTTTTGAGCGCTAATAAAATTTTTTGCATCTTTGATGTCATTTTTACAATTAACAACAAATAATTGAGGATCATCTGTTCCTCTTGCAAGTGGTTGCATGTCACTTAACTTAACTTTAGTTTTGCCAAGTGCCATTGATACAGCATGACCAGTAGTCCAAGTTAAAGTATGTTGACCATCAGCTGGTAAAGTCATCATATAATCCATTGATGCAGCTCCACCACCACCTTTTTTATTAACTAATTGCATATCTTGTTTTAGATACCTTCTAGTTCTTAATAACATCATTCTAGTAGTTACATCAGTACCACCGCCAAAACCAGCGTGAGTAATTGCTTGAATTGGGTGACCATCTGCTTTTGCAGATGTAATCATTAGTGGAAGTGCAACAACGAAAAATTCAGTTACTAAAACTGCAGCAGCTAAAAATAATTTAAAACTTTTTTTCATTATTTCCCTCTTTTGTTAATTTATATTTAATTATATAAACATAATCTGATACATAGCGTAAAGTAAAAAATGCCTCAAAATAAAATTAATATTGGAATTCTTTTAGGAGATCCATCGGGTATAGGGCCCGAACTGGTCTCTAAATTATTATCAGAAGAAATTACTAATAAGGCTAATTTAATTATTATTGGTGAAAAAAAAATATTAGAAAGTGGGAATAAGATCACAGGTAAAAAAAATAATTTAATATTTGTTGAAAATTTTAATGAAATTAATTTCAATGAAGGTAATAAATTTTTTCTAGATATTGCCAAAGGTAAAAATCATAATTATAAATTATCAGAATGTTCTAAGGAAGCTGGAGAAAGTGTTTTGTCAGCCCTTAATCAAGCTTTAGAGCTTGCTAAAGAAAATAAAATTCATGCAATTAATTTCGGTCCATTTAACAAAACAAGTTTAAAACTTGGTGGCAACAAATATTCAGATGAATTGCATCTAATGGCTGAAAAATTAGAAGTTAAAAGTTTTTTCTGTGAATTTAATGTTATAGACAATTTTTGGACTGCTAGAGTAACTTCCCATATACCAATTAAAGAAGTTCCAGATCATATTAAGAAAGAAAAAATTATTAAACCAATTAAGCTTATTAACGATGCAATGAAACTAAATGGAATTACAAAGCCCAGAGTAGCTGTTCAAGCTCTAAATCCTCATTCTGAATTTGGAACAGAAGAAAAAGATGAAATTATACCAGCCATTGAAGAAGCAAAAAAAATGGGTATTAACGCTGACGGACCACTTCCTTGCGATACATCTTTTATAACTGCTTATAAAAATAAAAATCATGATTGCATTGTTGGTATGTATCACGATGCTTTACAATCAGGATTAAAAGCTTTTGGTTTTGACAGAGGTGTTACAGTTCAAGGTGGATTACCTGTACCTATAACTACTCCAGCTCATGGCACTGCTTTTGATATTGCTGGTAAAAATCAAGCAAATTTAGAACCTACTTTGAATTCATTTAAAATTGCATTAACAATGGCTGAAAATAAAAATAAATTATGAGTTTAGAAAGTTGGTTATTATTTGGGATATTGGCGATTGTCTTAGCTATTGCAGTAAGAGTAGATGAAATTTCAAAAATATTAAAAAAAAAATGACAAAAATTAAAGATATAAGAACTAAAGTTTATCAATGGAAAGGTAAAACCGTTCCACCTCAAAATAATTTTTGCACTAACGCTTCAGATCTTTTGTATGAAAAATCTGATGCAATGGGATCATTTAGGTTTCATGAGTGGTTAATTTGCGAGGTTGAAACAGATGATGGAATTATTGGAATTGGAAATGCTGCATTAGCACCTCAAGTTGCAAAAAAAACAATTGATACATATTTAAAACCGTTGGTAATTGGTGAAGATCCTTTTGATTACGCATACATTTGGGAAAAAATGTATAGAAGAACTCATGCATGGGGTCGTAGAGGTATTGGTATGGTTGCAATCTCTGCAATTGATATCGCTCTCTGGGATATAATGGGTAAAATAACTAACAAACCTGTATTCAAACTTCTTGGGGGAAGAACTAAAGAAAAAATTCCTGTTTACGCATCAAAACTTTATAGCCAACCAATTAAAGAGCTTCAAAAAGAGGCTGAGAGTTATGTAAAGCAAGGTTTTAAAATGTTTAAAATGAGATTTGGCTGGGGTCCTAAAGATGGTCCTGAAGGAATGAAGAAAAATATTGAGCTTGCAGAAGCTGTAAGAGAAGTGATTGGTGAAGATACAGACTTAATGATGGAATGTTATATGGGGTGGAATTTAGATTATGCAAAAAGAATGATTCCAAAATTAATGAAGTTTAACCCTAGATGGTTAGAAGAACCAGTTATCGCTGATGACATTCATGGATATGCTGAATTAAATAATATGAATATGATACCAATTTCAGGTGGTGAACATGAATTTAATATTTTTGGTTTTAAACAATTATTAGATTTAAAAGCAGTCAGCTACATACAATATGATAATAATAGAGTTGGTGGTTTCACAGCTGCTCAAAAAATAAATGCTATTGCAGAAGCTCATCAAGTTCCAGTAATTCCTCATGCAGGTCAAATGCACAATTACCATTTAACAATGTCAAACTTCAATTGTCCAATTTCTGAATTCTTTCCTGTTCATGATGTTGAAATAGGAAATGAACTTTTTTATTATATTTTTGAAGGCGATCCTGCTCCGGAAAATGGATTTATAAATTTAGATGATAACAAACCAGGTTTAGGTCTAACTATAACTGATAAATATAAATCTGATTTTGATATTATAGAATAATTAATTAATAATCTTCTACCTCTTTTAAATTTGGCATTGAACTTGCAGCTCCAAGTCTAGTTGTTGATATTCCTGCAACTTTATTTGCAAATTGCAATGCCTCTTTATATTTAAATTCATTAGCAAGGGCTACGACAAATGCACCGTTAAAAGCATCTCCGGCGCCTGTTGTGTCTACAACTTCATCTTTCAATTTTAAAGCATCAATAAAATATTCTTCATTTTTATTGGCAAAATAAACTCCTTTTTCACCCAGAGTGATTATAATATTTTTTACTCCTTTTTTTAAAAATTCATTTGCAGCATCTTTAATGTCTTGCTCAGATTTAATTTTTTTATTTAAATAGAATTCAGCCTCAGTTTCATTTGGTGTAAAAAAATCTAATAAACTAAAATCATCTTTATTTATATTTCTAGCAGGGGCAGGATTTAAAACTGTTATGCATTCATTTTCTTTAGCTTTTTTTAAAGAATATATAGTGACCTCATCTGGAGTCTCCATTTGAGTAAGAAAAATTTTAGACTTTTTAAGTATATCTAAATTTTTATCTATATCTTGATTATTTAGTTGCTCAGCTGCGCCTGAAATAATATTGATTGCATTGTTTCCATTTTCATCAATCATTATACCTGCAACGCCTGTAGAAAGATTTTCGTCTTGAATTATAGATGAAGTTTTTACTCCTGCTTCTTGGTATAACTTTAATGCCATATCGGCATGATTATCTTTTCCAATTTTGGTTATAAAATTAACATTTCCATTTAATCTAGCAGCAGAAATTGCTTGATTTGATCCTTTTCCACCTGGTCCAACTAAATGATTTTTTCCTAAAACTGTCTCTCCTTTAGCAGGAATTTTTTCAGCAAAAAAACAAAGATCGGCTACAAATACTCCAAAAATACAAATTGAGTTCATTATTTATCAAGAACCCAAACACTGCCGTCTGGTTTTATTACTCCTTTTGTTAATATAAAACATCCGTAAGGTCTTGTTTCGGAAGTAGATACTATTAAGTGAGATTTCTTTGCTTCTTTATAAAATTCTTGTCTTTCAATTGAACCTATTTTCCAATTTTCTCCAGCGCTTTCCTTAACAGCTTTAATAAAATCTTTATGACACTCGGTTAATTCATCTGGTTTATTATCTACTTGCATTCTATTTGCAGCAGAGTCTATAAAACTATCTAACGGAAAAACAGATAGAATAGCTTTTGTAGCCTCATAAATATTAACACCATCTAATCTAATTACTTTGTTATTCAAAGAATGAGAATATGCAGGAAAGTTAGCATCTGTTAAAACTAACTTATCACCGTGACCCATAGCTCTTAGATTATATAAAAGTTCAGGATTTAGAATTGGATTAATATTAATAAGCATTGGAATATTATATTACATAAAAAAAAAGGGTGAAATAAAAATTCCACCCTTTTAATTTTAATTTTTTCTAAAGATTATTTAAAATCGTTAGCGTTTGCTTTAGTTACTAATTGAGTACCAGTATCAATATTTATATCGATAGTTCCACCATTAGCTAACTCAAGTGCATATTTAACACCATAAGCACCCATGTTGTAAGAAAACTGAGCGATTGTAGCTGTCATTTCTCCTGCTAAAATACTTTTAGCTGCATCTGGAGTTGCGTCAAATCCAACTACTACTACATCATTCATATCAGCATCTTTTAAAGCTTGCATAGCGCCTAATCCCATATTGTCATTAGATGCAAATATAGCTTTAATATTTGGATTTTTTAGAATGATAGATTCAGTTACAGATCTACCTTTTGCTGTATCCCATTCTGCAGTTTGAGTAGCTACTAGATTTAAACCACAATCTTTAAGTCCTTGAACTGCTCCGTCTCTTCTAAGTAGAGCTGTAGACTGAGACTCAATTCCAGTTAAGACTGCAACATCAGCACCTTTAGGAGTTTTATCACAAATAAATTTAGCAGCTAATGCAGCGCCATTTTTATTATTTGTTCCTATGAAAGTAACACCTTCATTAATTCCTTTAGTATCTACGAATACTACTGGAACTCCACTTTTGATAGCATCATCTACGATTGGAGCAAAAGCATTTGGGTCACCTGGTGCAAGAGCTATTGCGTCAACACCTTTTGCAAGTTGATCCTCTACTTGGTTAATCTGTGCTTGAACATCACCTTCTTGAGGTGGTGCAACCAAAACTAGATCTACACCTAATTTTGCAGCTTCTTCTTTAGCTCCTTTTTCTACAGATGCCCAAAAAGGATTTCCTGATCCAGGACCTTTAATGCTGAATAATATTCTTTTTCCAGCGTTAGCACTTGTTGAAATACTTGCTAAAAGAAATACAGTTGCAATAAATACACTAATTATTTTTGTTAAGTTTTTCATTTATTATTTCCCCTCTTAGTTTTTTTAAAAATAAATTTAATATAACTTTTGCTTAAAATTCAATACTTTATAAAAAACCTTATTGTCTCTATTAAAACAACTATAACGTGTAATTATTTTCTTGTACTTAAATCTCTTCTTAAAACATCTATGTAAACTGCCAATACAATAATTGAACCTATTAAAACTTGTTGCCAAAACGAACTAACGTCCATTAGGTTAAGACCATTTCTTAATATTCCCATTATCATCACACCTGCAAATACTCCAAGCACAGTTCCTCTTCCACCAAAAAAACTTGCTCCACCAATTATACATGCTGCTATTGCGTCAAGCTCTGATTGAAGTCCAGCATTTGGATAACCAGAGTCTGCTCTACCAGCTAAAATTAGTGCGCCAATTCCAGACAAAAATCCACATAAAGAATAAACAATTATCAAAATTTTATTTACATTTATACCTGAGGCTCTTGCTGCATTAGGATTTCCTCCTATAGCATATATCCATTTTCCAGTTCTTGAATGATTCATGAAAATCCAAAAGATAAAATATACAATTGCTATTAAAACTAAACTTACAGGAAGATATTGAGATTTTTCTAATCCTAACCAAGTAAGATCAATTCTACCATGTCCCAAATATCTTACTTCATCTGTAAAACCACTTATTGGTGTTCCGCCTGATATAAGATTTCCAGTTCCTCTAAAAATATATAGAGTTCCAAGTGTCATTATAAATGGATGAGGCATTCTTAAAAAGGTGATTCCAGCTCCATTAATTAATCCACATAAAAATCCAGCAATCAAAGGTGTCATCACAACTAAAAACCAGGGGGCTCCAGCTTTTGCT
>CABYXQ010000026.1 GCA_902522915.1 uncultured Pelagibacteraceae bacterium
TGGTCTTAGCGATGAACGAGGAATAAATTTTTTTTCATATTCATTATCTTCAGTTCTAAAATATAGATCTTGATTACAAGGCATTAAAATTGTTTTTGCCTCAATTGATTTGAGTGCTTTAATATAATTATTATTATAAATTGGTCCTTTACTTATATCATTTAATTGCCATGTTTTTAATTTCGATAGTAAATTATTTGCATCCCAATTTTTTGCATGATCATTTTCCCAATCTTTCAGCAGTTCTTCTGAGTTTTTATAACCAAGTTTTTTATATAATTTCTCTCTATAAAAATTTTGAGAAAAAGCCCATCCTGCATAAACGCGACCAAAAGCTTTTAAGCCTTCAACTGGTTGTCTTTTATAATTACCTTTATTCCAATTTTTGTCAGCTAAAAGTGCAGCTTTAACACCTTCCAAAAATACATGATTGTGAATTGATGTTTTAGATGAGGCACAAAAAGGAAGAATTGCTTTTACCATTTCTGGATACTGAGCAGCCCATTGATAAGATTGGCAACCAGCCATGGACCAACCAGTTACTAAAGCGATTTTTTTTATTTTTAGTTTCTCTGTAAGAAGTTTGTGTTGACAGTAAATATTATCCCACAATGTTAATGTTGGAAATTTTGAACCAGATTGGTTTTTTATAGAATTATTTGGAGATGAAGAAAAACCATTTCCAAACATATTTATAGACACAATAAAATATTTATTCGGATTAATTGCCCTATTTTTTCCTATAAACCCCTCATTCCTAACATGACTTCCTGTATAAAAAGTTGGAAGAACTATGACATTTGATCTATTTTTATTTAATTTACCGTAAGTTTTATATGCAAGTTCTGCTGACTTTAAAATTTTACCTGATAAAAGTTTAATATTACCTAAATTAAACTTTTTATAATTCATCATGAATTAATAAAGTCTTAAATATTCTTTTACTTCCCAATCAGTTACTGCTTGATGATATCTTTCCCATTCATCATTCTTATAAGTAAGTAAAGATTTTTTCATAACAGATCCTATTACTTCTTCAGACAATTTGTCATTTTTAAGGGCTTCTATTGCCATTAGTAAATTTCTTGGAAGTCTTTTAATTCCAAGTTTTTTAAATTCACTTTCAGTCATATCATAAAGATCTTGATCAGTTGGTTTTCCTGGATGAATTTTTTTTTGAATTCCCTCTACAGCTGCCGAAAGTGTCATTGAAAAGGCTAAATATACATTCATTGTCATATCTGCAGCTCTATTTTCAATGCAATATCTGTTTTGTGGCAACCTAAACTGAGCAGATCTATTATTATGTCCATATGTAATATTTGTTGGTGCCCAAGTAACGGTACCACCTTCAAATCCACCTACTCTTGGTACCAATCCGTTATATGAATTAACGGTTGAACAAGTAATTGATGTTAGTGCTTCTGAATGTTTCATCAGTCCACCTACTGCAAATAAAGATTCTTTAGACCATTTATTTCCACCATCAAAAATATTTTTTTCATTTTTATCAACCATGGAAAAGTTTATGTGAGCCCCTGATCTCCAATCACCTATTGTTGGCTTAGGCATAAATGTAATAAACATATCATGTTTTTTTGCCACTTCTTTTAAAAGAATTCTTAGAAAAACTAATCTATCAGCCATCTCGAGAAGATTTGTATAATGAAAATCTAGCTCAAATTGTGAATAAGCGCCTTCAGCAACTACGTCATGAAGTTTCCACCCTAACCCATTAAGAATATCTATTAACTCTTTTAAAAAATGCATTGAGTCCAATGAGTGCTCAACATCATAACCAAAAGCTTGCCGTCTTGGCCTAATTCCTTTTATAGGATCAGTATCTATAGCTTTAATAGGTTGACCATTTTCATCATATTTCATAGCAATAAACTCAGGCTCCACACCTGCCATTCCTTTATATCCAGCATCTTGAGCTTTTTGCATATTTCGTTTTAAAGCTTGTCTTGGACAAACGTTATAGGGTTTATCTTCCCAAAAAAGATCTGCAAAAATAATTGCAGTTGATGTATCCCAAGGACAAATATAAACAGAATCTAAATCTGGCAACATTACCTGATCAGAGTCAGCTGGCGTAAGTTCTGGAACAAAAGAGATTGAGTGAACAGCAAATTGCGGCCCTTTTCCTAAGCATAATAGTTCAAAATCAGACATAGGAACTGGTTTTGATTTTGGAATGCCATGAAGATCAATCCAACTAGATAAAACATATTTTACACCGGCATTTTTTAATTTTTTATGAATAGATGGTAACTTTTTTCTATTTCGCTCAACTGCATCTTTAAAATTTTCATAATAAATTTTTTCTTTTTTACTCATATTGATCTCCTTAAATCTTTATTATTGCGGCATATCTTCTGGATCTATTCCAGGAACAAAAGTTATACCCGCTTTTTGTTTCCAATCATGAGGATATGCGGCATAAAATATTACACATTTCTCATCACACTCATACGCAATATGATTATCTTTAGGTATATATAGAACGTCTCCAGGGTTACAAACATAAGACTGTCCATCACATGTTAATCTAAAGGTACCTTCCATACAGTAAATTATTTCATCACAAGTTAAATCCCAAGGTACAGATACCTTATTTAAAAAGTTTAATCCACCACACATGGTATTACTTACTTTGCTTGTTACAAATGGTTTAATATAACTTTTACCTGGCTCTAAAGTGTGAAGTCTATTTTCTATGTCTTTAAACTTATACAACTGAGGTTTTTTTGACATTATTGTTTCCTTTCGATTACAGTTTTAGTGGTTCATTTAATTCAACTTTGTATCCATCAGGATCTTCACAAAAAGCAATAACCCTCGTTCCATGTTTCATAGGACCTGGTTTACGAGTAATATTTACACCAAGTTTCTCAAGATCTTCACAAGCCTTATAAACATCGGGCGTTTCAATACATACATGTCCCCAACCATTTCCTTTATCATAATCTTCTTTTTGATCCCAATTACAAGTTAACTCTAAACAAGGTGACTCTGTTTCAAGTCCATATCCAATAAAAGCATTTGTAAATTTTCCTTCAGGATAATCTGTTTTTCTTAAAACTTTCATACCTAAAGTTTTGCAGTAAAAATTAAAAGATGCTTCTAGATCTTTTACTCTTATCATTGTATGGGCCAGTCGATATCCCTCTAGATTAATTTCTTTAGACATTTTATTTCCTCTTTATTGATTTTGAAGATTTTATTGTAGCATCAACTATTAGTTTTTGAAATGCTTGAACGCCCTTTTCCCATACAGGCGATAAAAGGCCACCATCATGAGATGCTGGAGAATTTCTACCTTCTTGAAGTCTTTCACACATTTTGTGATCTTCTTTGTGAACATTCCACCATATATTTTTAACCATTTTGATTTCTTCATCACCCATATTTTTACCATCAGTCGTATAAATTATTCTTTTTTGTGAAGTAATGCCTGGACTTATGGGTATGTTTAAATAAACACCAATTTGATTAGGAAAGTAGGTACCAATTATAAAATTTGGAAAGAGAGATAAATATTTAGAAGTTACTGACAAAGCTGAACTATTTTTTGTATCCTCCTCATCAACATTCACTCCACTTCCGTAACATATTCCATCAACAATAGTATAATGATCTTTTAAAAGTTGATTAGTTGTAGTTTTGTGGACAAATTGTACATGATAAGGCTCTATAAAGTTCTCTATAAGAAATTTCCAATTAGTATTTATTTTTCCAAAATCAAGAGTTGCTGCATACTTTAATTTTGTAAAATCAATATCTTCAAATTTTTGAATAAGAGGTTTTGCATATTGTTCAAATTTTTTTGCTTTTCCGTTTAAATTAATAAATATCCAGTCGTGCCAAATATGAATTTTTATTGGTTTTAATCCATGATCAGAAAAATTAAATCCTTCTGGTTTGTGGTGATTAGTTCCACCAACATGTGGTGCTGATTTTAATTTTCCATCAAGATCATAAGACCAAGCATGATAAGGACAGCTAATTATTTTTTCCCACATTTCTTTTTTCATCAACAAGCTTTAAACATCGATGACTACAGACGTTATGAAAAGCAGTTATATCATTACTGTTATTACGTAAAAGTAGTATTGGTTTATTTGCAACAAAAATCGGATTTACATCTCCAGGATTTTTAAGTTCATGGGCAAAACCTACAAATAACCAACCATTAGATAAAACTGTCTCACATTCTTTTTTCCAAAAGTTTTCATCAATATAAGACTTTGCCGGTAAACCAAATATAGTATTAGCATTTTTTGATTTCTTGATTCTCACCAAATTTTTTTCTTTAGACATATGCTAGTAGAAAATTATTAATTATATTGAAAACCCTATTTTAGAATATTAAGATTTACAATAAAATATTTTGCTAATGCATTTAAATGGGTAACAACAAATTTATACAAAAAGATTTTAGAGGTTATAAACAGTCTGTAGTGCCAAAAATTGATGAGGCCTTAGCAAGAACAGATCCTAAAACACCTTGTGGAGAATATCTAAGACGTTATTGGCATCCTGTTGCTTTAACATCTGAGGTAAGTGAAGTGCCAAAAGAAATCCGAATTTTAGGAGAAGATTTAGTCATATTTAAAACATCAAAAGGAAATATTGGATTAGTCCATAAAGCTTGTCCTCACAGAAGAGCTTCTATGGCCTATGGTAAGACTGAAGATGAAGGGATTAGGTGTTGTTATCATGGATGGCTTTTTTCTCCTGATGGTGAAATACTTGAAACACCTGGCGAAGACCCAGAATCAAAACAAGCTAAGAAAATAAGAGAAACTTTTAAACTTGGAGCCTACCCCGTTATAGAATTTAACGGTTTAGTATTTTCTTATTTAGGACCAATGGATAACATACCAGAGTTTCCACATTATGATTCATTTGAGATACCAGGAAATATTTCAAGCCCTTATCGTATAGATTATGATTGTAATTGGATTCAAGTCTTAGATGCTATTATGGATCCTCTTCATACGTCATTTTTACATGGTCAAAGTTCAGGTCTTCAATTTTCTGAGGGTTTTGCTGAAGTTGGAGAAATAGAATTTTATGAAAGAGGAATTCAATACTTAGGATGTAATACAAGAAGAATAAATGAAAATGTGTGGGTAAGAGTAAATGAATTAATTTTACCAAATTTTACTCAGGCTGGTGCTGCTTTTGCTGCTGATGGTACAAAAAGCAAATATTTTGGAAGAAGCTCTTTTACAAGATGGGTTGTACCTATTGATGATCATCACTGCGTTGCTCTTGCTTGGGCAAATTTTGGTGAAAGAGGCGATCCCATAGAATACAATAATCAAGAAGGATTTGAACGAATTGAAGCCGGTGAAATTTCCAATAGAACTAAAGAAGAAAAGCAAAGAAGCCCTGGTGATGCGGAAGCTGTTGAGGGGATGGGATCAATTAGTAGTCATAAAGGAGAGCATTTAATGCCGACTGATAAAGGTATCATGATATACAGGAGAAGAATAAGAAAATTAATTAAAGATTTAGAAGATGGACTTGAACCACCCCAGCCTCAAAAAACTAAAGGAGAAGTCATAAGAACAAATGGTCAAGATACGGTATTAAAAGCCCCAAAAAAAGATAACAATGATAAAGAATATGTTAAATTAATTTGTTCATCGGTCATGAAAATGCAATTTAATTTTGAGAATATGACACTTAAGGATAGAGACCATAATATTATAAAAAATCTCAAACAAATGGAAGCTAGAGGAAATTTTGAATAAAGAAAAAAAAATTAAAATACATATTAAAAATAATCATTGGGCAGCAGGCTCGTTTCCTACAGATGCTGAAGGTGAAGAAAATTTTACAATTACCAAAGAACATTTAGATAAAGCACTTAAAGACCATCCTGAAATAAAAGATAAACTAGAAATATTCGTTGACTGGGATGAAGAAAATTTTGAAAAGTCTATGTCAAATGCTGATATTTTATTAGCTTGGAATTTTCCTACAAAAAACCTAAAAAAAATTTCACCTAATTTAAAATGGATTCATGTTGTTTCAGCAGGAGTTGAACATTTACTTCCTTTGGATTGGATGTTTGATGATTTAGTATTAACAAATAGTAGCGGTGTTCATGCTAAAAAAGCTGGAGAGTATGGACTTATGGCTATTTTAATGTTGCAAAATCACATAACTAAAATTGTTACTAATCAAAAAAATAAAGAATTTATATCTCTTTTTAGCAATCCTATTGCTGGTAAAACAGTGGTTGTGGTTGGAACAGGCTCTCTTGGTTCTTCAATGGCAAAACATATAAATCTATTAGGAGCAAATGTCATTGGAGTAAATAAAAAAGGTAAAAAAGTAGAAGGCTGTAATGAAGTAATCACAGTTGAGAATATAGATAATGTTTTACCAAATGCTGATTTTTTATACTTAGCAGTTCCTGAAACTACGGATACAAAAAACCTTATTAGTAAAGAAAGGCTTGATATGCTTAAACCTAATTGCGGAATAGTAAATGTTGGAAGACAATCGGTAATGGATTATGAGGTGTTATCTAAAAAATTAAATAATAACGAAATTGCTGGAGCAATTCTTGATGTTTTTACACACGAGCCTTTAGATAAATCCTCAAAACTTTGGAATACAAAAAATCTTATAATAACACCTCACGTATCATCAGATGATAAAGGTGATTATGTTAGATTAACTTTAAATATATTTATTAAAAATCTGAAATTATTTATAGAAAAGAAAAATTTAATAAACCAAATTGATAAAAAGTTAGGCTATTAAATACTTAATAAATAGAAATTTATAATTCTTTTTTGAAAAAAAAAGTTGTCCTAGATTTAATAATTAAAATTATTTATGTTTAATAAGTTTAAGTTTTTCTCTTGTTTCAGCTGGCGTCATTGGTGAATAACCAATTTCATCTGCAATTCTTACAGCTTTTTCTACTAGCTGAGCATTTGTAGCTAATTGTCCCTTTGACAAATATAAGTTGTCTTCTAGTCCAACTCTTGGGTTTCCTCCCATTAAAATAGTTTGAGCTACAAACGGCATTTCATTTTTTGAAATTGCAAAACCAGACCACACACCCTCTTTTGGCATAATATCTTTCATTGCTTGCATTGCTAAAGTTGTTGCTGGAGCGCCCCACGGTATTCCCAAACACATTTGAAACATTGGAGGATCACTTAATAATCCTTCTTTATATAATTGTGCTCCAAACCACATATTACCTAAATCAAAAGCCTCTATTTCTGGCTTAACTTTTATATCTTGTAATTTTTTTGCAGCCTTTCTTAAATCATTCGGAGTATTTACTGTAATAACTGAGCTATCACCAAAATTTAGAGTACCAGCATCCAATGTACAAATTTCTGGAAGAAATTGTTCTGCATTGGCAATTCTCTCCATAACATTTGCCATGTCTGTCATAGGTCCAAATTCTAATGGATTTTTACCTTGGCCAATATCAAGGTCTCCACCCATACCAGTAGTTAAATTTAATATTACGTCGGTATCACTTGATCGAACTCTATCAACAACCTCTTTATATAATTCTAGTCTTCTACTTGGGGTTCCGTCATCTTCTCTAACATGAATATGAGCAATAGCAGCACCAGCTTTGGCAGCCTCTATTGATGCATTTGCTATTTGTTCAGGTGTTTTAGGTAAATCAGGGTGTTTACTTGCTGTATCGCCAGATCCTGTTACTGCACATGAGATAAATACTTTATTGTTCATTTTTTTTTTATATTTATACTAGCACAAACTTTATGGAAAAATTAGAAATTTTAAAAGATTTGGCTGCTGCTTTTAGGTGGACAGCAAAACTTAATATGCATGAAGCAATTGCAAATCATTTTAGTGTTTGTGCGCCAAATTCAAACGAGGATTTTTATGTAAATGGAACAGGTATGCATTTTAGCTCAATAAAAGCTAGTGATTTATTTTTGGTAGAGCAAAGTAAAATAAATGAACTTAAAAATAAGCCAGAACTTGTTGATCCTACTGCATTGCATATCCATGGATCTATACACAAAAAGGTTCCTCATGCAAAATGCATACTTCATGTACATTCAAAATATGCAACTGCATTAGCCGCACTAGAAGATCCTACGCTTCCTCCAATCGATCAAAATACTATGAGATTTTTTAATAGAGTTGGAGTTTATAGAGACTTTGGAGGTATGGGCTTTGAAGAAGAGTCAGAAAAAATGGCTTCTAAAATTGGAAACAAAAAAGTTTTACTTATGTCTAATCATGGAGTTTTAACTACAGGTCAAACGGTTGCTGAGGCTTTTGATGAACTGTATTATTTTGAAAGAGCCTGCGAAACATACATCACAGCTTTATCAACTCAAAAAAAACTTAAAATAGTAAGTGATGAAGTTGCAGAAAAAACTGCACAAGAATGGGAAAATTTTTCAACAGACGCAAAAGATCTACACCTAAAAGCTATTAGATCGATCCTAGACAAAGAAGATCCAAGTTATAAAAATTAAATGAAAAAAGTATTAATTATTTTTTTATTTTTTTTTACTCCATTACAGGCAGAAAAAGTTGAACGTTTAGGTTTTTATAACATACAAGAACTTCTTGAAGATGATAATTTGACTTATAAAATAATTAAAAATTGTGTGTCTTTAAATTCCGCGATAACTGAAATAACTAAAGAAGATCATCCTGAATTGTCAAAAAGTTTTTTTGAAACTGCAAACTATTTATATCCATTTGGTATTCTCACTTTAGCAAAAATAAAAAAGAAAAATTACCAAGATGTTGAAAAGGAATATTTAAACAGTGTTAGTGCCAAAGTGTCTGATTATATGGAATTTATGAAAAAAAATGGAACAACTAATCAAAGTTTTATCAAAGGAACTTTTATTGGTGATGATCTCAATTTTTGTAACGAAATCAGATCTGCGATAGAAATTACTATATCTGAAACTAAAAAATTAAAATAACAAGACTAAAATTAAACTATTCTGATTTCTTAAATTTTGGAATTTTAGATTTCTTTTTTTCTTTTTTTTTAAATTTTGGAATTTTAGATTTTTTAGATTTATTAGATCCTTTAACTTCTTCTTCAGCAAATTCCTCTAAAGCTGGCATGATCTCTTTGCAACTTTCAAGCTCACAAAAATAAACTGCTCCTGTTTTATTGTTGTAAAGATATGCCCCACAATTAATTTTCTTTTTAAAAGTGCAATTTGCTGGTTCTAAAATGTAATCTGCCAATAAAGTTGTTGGGATAAATAAAAAAATAATAAAAATTAGCTTCTTCATATAAATATTTAAAAATTTAAAAAAAAAATTACTATTCAACTAATAATAGAAAATATTTTTAATAAATACATCTCTTAATTTAGAACATTTTTTTCATTTAAAACAAACGAAAATTTAATTAATAAAAACTATATATATAAAATAGAAATATATAAACCATGGAAAAAAATTTCCTTACATGACAAACTCAATAAATAATAAAATAATAGGAGGGGTAAATGAAAATAACAAAAATGATCTATGTTATTATATTTTCTTTCTTTTTCGGAATCTTTAGCACTGCAAACTCAGGTGAGCTATGCACAGAATGTCTAAAAAAAGTTCCACAAGAAATGAGAGACTATGTTTATAACATGGACTTTATGGATAAAGACCAGCCTCTAGGCCCTGCGGTTATGAAAGGATGGAAAAGTCCAAGAAAACCACCATGGACTATTGGTTATGCAAGTACGTATGCTGGAAACACTTGGAGAAAAGGTGCAATGGAACGTTTAATGGAAGTTGTATATCCAAAGTGGAAAGCACTAGGAATGGTTGATGAAATTGTAATTACACAATCAAATTTAGATGACTCATTACAAATTCAGCAAATGAGACAAATGATAGATGGTGGTAAAGTTGATGCAATAATTATTTGTTGTTCAAACATTACAGCACTTAACACAACTATTAAATATGGTTGGGAAAAAGGCATACCAACACTTTCATTTACAGGCTTTACAACATCTCCATACTCAATCAACACTTCTGTTAATTACAGATTAGTTGGTTATTATGTAGGTGCTTGGATGGCAGAACTTATTGGTGAAAAAGGTAATGTAATTGTTATCGAAGGAATACCTGGTTATTCTGCATCTGACCAACAAAACAAAGGAGTGTTAGCAGCATTAGATGAATACCCTAATGTGAATGTTGTTGGGCAATTAGCTCATAACTGGACTTCTCAGGTTGCTCAAAAAGAATTGTCTCAATGGCTATCAACAAACACAAAAAAAGTTGATGGTATTGCTGTTCAATCTTCAGGAGAAACTGGAACATTACAAGCTTTACTTCAGTCTGGGCTTGATCCAATTCCACCAATAGCTTTAGGTGGAGAACTAGGTGCTCTTTGTTATTGGAGACAAAATCCAGGATATATTGATGAAGCAATTTATGCTTGGCCTCCAGGTGATGAGGTAGAACTAGGTATGGATGTGATGATTAGAACTTTACAAGGTCAAGGTCCTTTGATTCAATCTATATTGGTTGGTCCTGCTACAAAGAATTTCGATGAAATCTCAGAAATCTTAGGTGAAGATTGTGATAGAAATTCTACTGGTTGGGATAATCCTGGTATGGATAAATGGGCTCCTAAAGAATACGTAGAAGCATTCTTTGAGAATCCTAGCGATCCAACAAAATACGATCCAAAATCTCACTAATACTTTTAAATAAGTATGAGTGCAGAAAAAAATATAGAAGACAACACCTCTAATGAGGTGTTGTCTGAAAAGTCAAGAACTGTCCAAGGTGATATTTACGTCCAAGATGTTCATAAATATTTTGGTGTAACTAGAGCTCTGGACGGAGTAAATTTTAATGCCAATTTTGGTGAAATTCATGCAATTGTTGGAGGGAATGGTTGCGGAAAAAGCACATTAGCAAAAGTATTATCAGGAGTATTGCCAGTAGATAAAGGTAAAGTTTCCGTTCTTGGTCAAACTCCAACTTCACCTGTAATGGCAAGAAATATGGGTATAGCGACCGTATTTCAAGAAGTAATGATTGCAGAAGAATCGTCAGTTGTAGATAACTTATTTGTCGGTTCAGATGACTTTTGGTACAAAAATTTAACTCAAAGAGAAAAGGTATTAAAAGCTCAAGAAATTATGGAAGATCTTGTTGGTGAATATGTTGATCCATATACTCAGGCTTTTAACTTATCACTTCCAATTAAAGCATGGATAACAATTGCAAGAGCATTCTTAAGAGATAATACAAAAGTATTAATTCTTGATGAATCTTCTGCAGCTCTTGATTTTGACTCAACTGAAAGATTATTCAAAAAAATGAGAGAATTGCGTGACAAAGGAGTTGCAATTTTTATTGTTACTCACAGAATTGCCGAACTGGTAAGGATAAGTGACAAAGCAACTGTCATGAGAGACGGCAAAGACGTTGGTGTATTAGAGAAAAAAGATCTTAATGAAAAAAATTTAATAGGTTTAATGACAGGTAGAGAAGAAACGGGAGAAAAATCTACATCAATAGCTATGCAAACAAAAACTGATAAAGTAGTTATGAGAGCAGAAAATTTAGTTGTTTGGCCAGAAAGTAAACCTGTCAATTTTGAAGTTAAAAAAGGAGAAATTGTGGGAATAACAGGTCTTGATGGAAATGGACAAGATGACTTTGTTAAAATCTTAGCCGGTGTTCAAGAATCTCATGGGGGAACCACCGAAATTTTAGATATAAATGAAAAATTCTCAAAATATAACTCACTAGAAGAAGCAAAAAATAATGGGATATCTTTTGTTTCTGGAGATCGTAAAAAGGAAGGAATACTTCCTAATCTAAGTATATATGAAAATTTAGTTGTCCCTCTTTATAAAAAAACAAGTAAAGCAGGTTTTTTAGGTTTCATTGATTGGATGGAGTTAAATGGGATCTTTGATTGGGAAGTAGAGAGATTAAATATTAAAACTGGTCCAAGAGATAATCTAATTGGTTCTTTGAGTGGAGGGAACCAACAAAAAGTTATGATCGCAAGATCTTTTGCTCAGCATCCTAAAGTTCTTATTTTAAATGATCCTGCCAGAGGTATAGATATAAGTACTAAGAGAGACCTATATGTACATTTAAGAAAATATGTTGAAGAAGGAAATACCGTAGTTTTTTTATCTAGTGAACTAGAAGAATTTATTGGACTATGTCCAAAGGTTATAGTTTTTAGAAATGGTACAATATTTGATATTTTTGAGAAAGATAAAATAAATGCTGATACTTTGCTTGAAGGAATGTTTGGTCAAACTGCAGGTGTTGGTGAAACAACTATTTCTAGTAAGTCAAATTTATTATCATCACCAATAAAAAATAAAATTGAAAATAAAAAAAAATCTGAAGAAAAAAAGATTGTAAAAGTGGTAAATTTTAATGAAGAAAATATCAGTAAAAATAATAATAAAATTAAAATCAGAACTTTTTAATGAAAATAGAAAATAAAAAAAAATATTATAATGATGAGGATGAAACAAATTTTCAAAAATTAAATAATTTTAGAAAATATAACTCAGAGTCAAAAAATGATATTCCATCTAATAATCATGATATTAAGTATGCAAATTCTGATAAAAATTATTTTAATAATATTTTAAAAACTAACAAAAATGTCGAATTTTATAATGAAACAGATGCCAAAAAAGAAATAAATTATTACAATAATTCAGACTTTCAAAAGTTTGATCAACTTAATAGGTTCCCTGAATATGATAATAATGAAGATAAAATCAACGAAAATTCTACACATAAATCAAATTATTCAAATGCTGACTATAACGAATTTAATAAAATAATTCCAAAAATAGATATTGATAAAAAAAAAGTTGAAGATCAAAACAAGAAAATAAGAATTATTGATTACGGTAAAGTAAATGAAAATGAAAAAAAACTAAAAAATAAAATGGGAATTGATAAAATAAAAATTGTTTATTTTGACTAAAAAAAATGGAAATAATTGAAAAAATAAAAACTTACAGATCTAGTGTAGATACTTCTTCTAATAAGTATCTAATGGTGCCGATATTTATTTTTTTTGCGTTATTGATTTTTGCTTTAATTAGAAGCCCAATACTTATCTCTCAATCAGGTATAGGAAGTGCGATAATGCTTACTGCTCCATTAATTTTAACAACTTATGCTTTAACGTTTATAGCTATGGCTGGTAGAGGCGGTGTTGACTTGTCTATTGGACCTTTCATGGGCTTCATAAATGTTAGCAGTATTCAGCTATACGCTGCCGGATATTTACAAACTCCAATTGGCTGGTTTGTTTATGCAATAGCTATGGGTTTAATTTGGCAGCTTTTTTATGCATTAATTGTTTGTTTTGTTAGAGTGTCTCCCATCATTGTATCTCTTGCAGGATATTTAGCATTTGCAGGAATAAATATTGTAATTTTACCAAGACCTGGTGGAATAGCTCCTGACTGGCTACTTCCTTGGGGAGAGGGATTTACAATTCTAAATCCAATATTTCTTCTAATGATTTTGGCGACAATATTATTTTATATAATTACTCATACTGCTTTTTGGGGTCATCTAAAATTAATGGGTTCCGATGAACGTGCAGCTTTCACAAGTGGTGTGAAAATTCACTTAGTTAGAATAGTTGCTCACATGATTGCTGGGATTTTCGCTGCTCTATCTGCAATTTGTTTTACGGCTCTAGTTGGCTCTGGAGACCCTCTACAAGGAACAAAGTATACATTACTTGGTATAACGGCTTTAGTTCTAGGTGGTGCTAGTTTAGCTGGAGGACGTGGAGGAGCTTTTGGTGCAATTCTTGGCGCATTAAATCTGTATCTTATTAATTATATCTTAGTCACATTTAGATTTGAAAGACTTCAAAGTTTTGTTTCAGACTTATCATACGGCGCAGTTTTAGTTATAGCTTTGCTGGTAAGTCTTATTCTTCCGTATGTTACAAGAGTAACTAAAGGTTTATCAGTAATGGTTTTTTTCATACTAATGGCATTTGGAGGGTTATTTGTAGTACTGCATCAAGTTTATGATCAACCAATTGTTGTTGAGCAAGTGGTTGAAGCTGAGACAAAATCCAAAGATGACACAAGAGGATCAAAAGTAAGAAAGGTAGACTCAACAGGAAATATTATAGTTGAGGAATCAGAAGCTGGCGCAACAACTGGGACAGGTACTGCTAAAGGTGGTTCGCTAGCTGGTCATGGTGTGGTGCAATTGACAGAAACACCAGGAACGATTGTTTTTTATGTAATTTTAGGAATAGCCTTTATTGCATTATTACTTTATCTTCTATCAGTATATAGAAGTCCGTCTACAATTTCTTTTGTGATTATTGTAGTCATAATGGCTGCTGGTCTAATATTTGATCCAGATGATAAAGAAAAGGATATATTAAAAGATACAGAAAAAATAACTTTACAATCTAATCAAGTAAGCAGTATTGAAACTTCTGCTCCTCAGTATTTTAGTTTGGAAAAAATTAATTATTTGCCTAATGTTTTAGATAGCGCTCTAATATCTAGTACTACCTATAGCATAATTTATTTTGCTGGAATTGTATTATTAGCCTCATTGATCGTAATATCAATGCTTCCACAATTTAGTCCACGTACTAAGTCCACAGCGCTATTATTTTTTCTAGCTGCTATATCTTTAATTGTCTTAAAAGGTGTTTCTTATAATAATTTAATTGAAAGCACTGAAAGCAGCTTTTTTGGAATTCAAGGATATGGAGTAATATTAGTAGTTTTACTTCTATTTGTAATTACCGCTCCATTCGTTCATTCAAAAATAAAAAATTTAACTAATGTATATGTATTTGGATTTGGTGTTCTTGCTATAATTTGCACTTATTTTATTGGTGGAAATACTTTTATTCCAAGTGATCCTTCTATTTATCAATCTAAAATTATAAGTGAATTAAATATTGGAGATCTTTCACAAGTTAAATATGAAGGAACAAAAAGGTTTTTTTATGAAACTTCAACTTCTGGATATTCTCAATTTGCTTTTAGTATTCTAGCAGTATTTTTATTTCAATATTTTTTATTTCTTAATATGGGTGAGAAAGCAAACTATAAAAGGTTTGCACCATACATTTATATAGTAGCGATTGCAGTTGCTCTTTGGGCATCAATTTTTTATTCAGTTGGATATTCGTTATATAAAATTCTCGCAGTATTACTAATTGGAATACCAATTACACCTTTGGTTTGGCAGTTTATGACCATATACAAAGAAAAAAATGCACGTGATAAGCAATTAAGTCAATGGGAGGAAGCAAAGTAGATGAAAAGATCAGCTTTTTTATTTTTTAAAGGACTAGGATTATTATTTGCAATTCTTTGTGGCATAGGAACCGCAGTGCTAGGTTGGTTTGATGGTGCAGATTGGATGAATATCGCTACTTATTCAATTGCTGTAACTGGATTAATATTATGGGGATGGTACCATTTCTCTGTAAGATGGATTAATGAAGATTTAAAACAAAATATATTTACTAAATTTCCTAAAGAAGAAAATATAAAAGATGAGGAAGAGAATGAAGAAAATTTCTTCTTTAAAAATATTAGAGAAAATAAATGGAAAACGATCGCTTTTCTTGGAGTAATTCTTATCTTTGTTTTTGTATCTTTTGTTGCAGATGATTTTTTCTCTGGAAGAACATTAGTTTCATTTTTGATCTTTTTGCTATTTGTAATTTTTATGGGTGTCATAAGCAGATATATAAAAGGATCTAAAAGTGTTTTTATTGGAA
>CABYXQ010000027.1 GCA_902522915.1 uncultured Pelagibacteraceae bacterium
TAATGTTTGCCTTTTGTTTGAATACCAGCAACCCATCTCCATCCAAGGGTATTGGATGCAGCATCTCCATCGAAAAGATGTTGCATAAAAAATTCAGCTCCAAGTTGCCATGGTAATTCGAGAGTGAAAATCCAGATACTTGCAAACCACATTCTGGCATGATTATGAAGATAATTGTTATCTTTTAATTCATTTATCCACTGATCAAAGCATTCTATGTTTGTTTTTCCTTTAATAGCGTTTAGATAATTTTGGTTATCTTTATATTTTTCTCTAAGATCTTTTAATTCTATTAAGTAATCTGACCAAACATTTGGCCTCAATTCTAACCAACCTTTCCAATAAATACGCCATAAAACTTCTTGAATGAACTTCTCATTTTTTGTAAACGAAAATTTCTTAAGAGATTTATCAAGTACTTCTAATTCGTTTATAATTCCATGCGTAATATAGGGAGACAAACATGAAGTATTAGATCTATTATCAGGTCCAAAATCAAAATTTCTTAATTTTGAATATTCTGAAAGATTATTTTCTACAAAATAGTTTAATTTTTCAACGGCCTTCGCCCTCGAGGTTTCAAAAATCATATTAAATTATTTCGATTTTTTTTTTCTTAAACCTAATTTATCACTGTGTCTTAGTCTTAAAATAACAATTGCGGCAGCAATTAAAACTATTGCAACAGCCTCATATACAAGTGCTGATGGATCCATCTCCTTACCCTGTAAGATT
Source organism: uncultured Pelagibacteraceae bacterium (assembly GCA_902522915.1). Taxonomy (GTDB): domain Bacteria; phylum Pseudomonadota; class Alphaproteobacteria; order Pelagibacterales; family Pelagibacteraceae; genus Pelagibacter. The sequence continues at coordinate 736 of CABYXQ010000027.1, forward strand.
ATAAATCGAGCAAGAGCCGTTATGGCGATTAAAAGAGGAAGAGTTATACTTATCGATTGCTGATCCCAAAATACTCTAACCATTGCAAGTACTTCAAGATAAAGAAACATTAAAAGTAAATCAGCTAGTGTTACTGATTGATTTAGAAACATATTTTTTATTTCTATGCCAACAGCAATTACTGTGCTTACTAAAATAATACACATTAAAATAAGCTGTAAATTTTTTGCTATTTTTTCCATTACTTATCTTTACTAAATGGTAGCCATTTTTCAAATATAGATTTAGACGGTCCATCATAGGGAATAGAGTAAGAATTAGGATTAGGACTAGTTAAAACTTCAATTCCTTTAGAAAATATAAAAATAAATACTACCACAAAAACAAGTACCATTATTTTAAAAGGATCAAAATTTTTAGTTTTAAAAACAATGTTAGATTTTTCTTCTGCTCTATGGAATTGTTTGAAAGTCATGTAAACTGCAAATATCAAACCGATATGTGCAATATAAAGACCTGCCCAACCAAAAGCAAATGTTGTGTAAGAAAAAACGTATAAACTGAAAACCGTAGTCCAAATAAAACTTAATACTAAAAGAATTTGAAGCCTTACTGTTTTGGGAAGTGCTCTAAGATCATTCTTGCTATCATCGAACAAGATATTTGCTGCATCTACCATCCAATTTTTAAGTGATTCCATATATCAAGGTTATAATTTTTATGAATTATAACAAATGTCAAATTGTCCTAAAACCTATTATAAACGCAGTCTTTTTTTATGAAAATTAATGAATCTTTCCACATTTGATTTATTAAATGTTTTATTTTCTTCAAAAGAAACTTTTTTCATTGAATAAGCTGAACTATTAGTTTTCCTAGAAATTATAATAACGTTTCCTTTATAAATTTTAAGTTTTACTGATCCCTTAACTTTATTTTTTTTAAGATCTATAATTTTTTGAAGTTTAAATCTTTCTTTAGAATACCAATAACCATTATAAATAAGCTCAGCATATCTTGGCATGATTTGATCTTTTCTATGCATGGTATCTTTATCTAATGTTACTGACTCAATTGCACGATGTGCAATAATTAAAAGTGTTCCACCAGGAGTTTCATAAACTCCTCTAGATTTTATCCCAATAAATCTATTTTCTACTAAGTCAACTCTCCCAATTCCATTTTTACCTGCAACTATGTTTAGTTTTTCTAATAATTTAGATGGTGATAATTTTTTTCCATTTATTCCAATTGGATCACCATTTTTAAAGTTAATTGTAATAAAGCTAGGTTTATTTGGTGCCTTTTCTGGTGAAACAGTTCTCTGAAATATAAATTCAGGTGCTGCACTTTTTGGGTTTTCTAAAACTTTTCCTTCAGTAGATGTATGAAACAGATTGTCATCAACTGAAAAAGGAGGGGCTCCTTTTTTATCCTTTGGAATACTAATGCCGTGTTTTTTAGCATAATTAATAAGATCAGTTCTTGATTTTAATTTCCAAATTCTCCAAGGTGCAATTATTTTTATTTTTGGACCAAAGTAATGATAACCTAACTCAAATCTAACCTGGTCATTACCTTTTCCAGTTGATCCATGTGAAACTGCGAAGGCTTTATATTTTTTAGCAATTCTAATTTGATCTTTTGCAATAAGTGGTCTTGCTATTGATGTTCCTAATAAATAAATACCTTCATAAATTGCATGACCTCTAATCATTGGGTAAACATAATCTTTAACAAAGGTATCTTTTAAATCTTTGATTATAATATTTTTAACGCCAAATTTTTTTGCATTAGAAATGATTTTTTTTCTATTAATTTTTTGTCCAACATCTGCAGTGTAACAAATTACTTCGGCATTATAATTTTCTTGAAGCCATTTCAAAATTATTGATGTATCAAGTCCTCCAGAGTAAGCTAGAACAATTTTCTTTTTTAATTTCATTAATTAACTGCAAGCTTTTTTTGTAGCGTTATAAGCTTTAGTAAATCCCAATAAAGAGTAGTGATCAATGGTTTGAGAACCTTTTTGATTGTATCCAGTAATCATAATTCTTGATCCTTTTTTCATTCTCTTTATCATTCTGAATTCAATTTTAGTATCAGCAATCCAAGCAAACCCTTGCTCTTTGATATCAAATTTAAATTTATTCTTTCCTGATTGTGCAATCACAGAGTTGCTATTATTAAATTCATAACCTGCCGTAACACTAACTTCATTGATAATTTTATCAGCTGGTCTAAAAGCAATAAATAATTTAGCATCTCTCTTATTTGATTTTGGTGCTTGTAAAATAGGTGAAGATTGAGCAAAGCAAACTTTTCCAGTAGCCTCAGTAACAACCATTGAAACCCAATCTTTATATTTACCAATTTTTTTTACCTCTTCTGCTGATAACTGAACAAAATAGCTAAAAAAGATTATTGTTACTATTAATATAATTTTTTTAATTAAGGACATGGGTTTGGATAAATTGTTTGAATTTTATTAATTTTTTTAATGACATCATCAGATAAATTTACATTTACACTTTCTATATTAGTTTTCAACTGCTCCATTGAGGTAGCACCAATAATTACACTGGTTACAAAGTCTTGTATTTCACAAAATTTTATCGACATTTGACTCATATCAAGATCATGCTCTTCACTGATTTTAAAGTACTCTTCAACAGCTTCATCTATATTTGGTTTTCTGTATCTTGTCCAAAAATCAAAATCTCTCTCCATTCTAGAGCCTTTTGGGAAAGCTTTATTTCTATATTTTCCACTCAAGTAACCACTCGCAAGAGGTGAATATGCTAAACATCCTATTTTTTCTCTAATAGAAATTTCTGCTAAACCAACTTCATATGACCTGTTTAAAAGATTATAGGGATTTTGGACACACATCATTCTAGGTAAATTATTATCATTTGATATTTGAAGATATTTAATTGTCCCCCAAGGTGTCTCATTAGATAAACCTACATATCTTATTTTACCTTTATCTATATATTTTTTTAATTCTCCTAAAACATCTTCAAATTGATTCCAATTATTTTCTTTATGGACATATCCTAATTTACCAAAATTATTTACATTTCTTTCAGGCCAATGAAGCTGGTATAAATCGATATAATCAGTTTTTAATCTCTTAAGACTGTTGTTTAATGCTTCTTCTAAATTTGGACCTACGAAACTATTTTCTCCATTTCTTAAATACTTTCTAGAAGGACCTGCAATTTTGCTGGCTAGAATTACCTTGTCTCTCTTTTTTGATTTTTCAAACCAATTTCCAATAATAGTTTCAGTATGACCAAAAGTTTCTTTACGAGGTGGAACCGCGTAAAGCTCTGCAGTATCCCAAAAATTTACACCTTGATCTAAAGCAAAGTCCATTTGATCAAAACCTTCTTCTTGAGTATTTTGCTCTCCCCAAGTCATTGTACCAAGACAAATTGTACTTACTTCAAGATTAGTATTGCCTAATTTTCTGTAATTCATTAGAATTTAGTTATGTTAACGATTATTAGTCTTTTAAGGTATCTTGAATAATTAGTAAAAGACTATTATATTATCTATTATGGAATTTGATAAAAACGGAATACTAAATAGAGCTAAGTCAGCTCAACAAACAGCAGTTACAATGGATGAGGGCTTAAGAGCCTATATGCTTAAAGTATATAATTATATGGCAACTGGAATTTTATTAACTGGAATTGTTGCACTTATAACGTTTAAAATGTCGGTCGTCACTAATGATGTGGGATCTATTACAGGTCTAACTCAAGTCGGTAGTGCAATTTATATGTCAGGATTAAAATGGCTTGTAATGTTGGCTCCTCTAGGAATAGTTTTTTATATGAGTTTTGGAATTAATAAAATGAGTGCCTCAAAAGCTCAAACTACTTTTTGGGTTTTTGCAGGATTAATGGGCTTATCATTATCATCTATTTTACTAGTTTACACAGGATTGAGTGTTACCAGAGTATTTTTCATTTGCTCAGCAACTTTTGGTGCAATGAGTATTTATGGCTACACAACTAAAAGAGACTTAACTAAATTAGGCTCATTTTTAATGATGGGATTAATTGGAATTATAATTGCCTCAATAGTTAACATTTTTATGAAGTCTTCAATGATGTATTTTGTAATATCTATTTTAGGTGTTTTAATTTTTGTAGGACTTACTGCTTATGATACTCAAAAAATTAAAAACATGTATGCAGCAACTGATACAGGAGAAATAATGGGCAAAAAAGCAGTAATGGGTGCCCTTACTCTTTATCTGGACTTTATAAACTTATTTATAATGTTGCTAAGATTATTTGGTCAAAGAAGATAATTTTATTTTAAAGTTTTTTCCAGTTAATATTTTTAAGAAGAACTGCTAGATCAAAGGAATTTTTTAAAATTTTACCACTTGCATCGGTAATTAAATATTTTAAATTTTTATTCTTAGGTTTAAAGTTTTTACAAATTTTGTATAAAGCATTTTCTGCTGCGTTCCTAAACACACTAAAACTAACTTGTTTACTTGAAATACTTAAACCATAATCTCTCCAAGATCCTTCAGAAACCATTTTTGCATACAAATCTAAAATAATTTTAAGTTCTTTTTTTTCAAAAAATTGTTTTTCTTCTATTTTATTGTATGGATTATTTACTATTAGCTTTAAGTTACCGCGCATCAATTTTATGTTTATTTATTAAAGGTATTTGAAAACCAGTAAAAACTATTGTTATTGGTAGCATGCCCCAAACTTTAAAATTAACCCAAAATTCCTCAGTTTGAGTTCTCCAGATAAATTCGTTTAATACTGCAAGACCCAAGAAAAAAAACATCCATCTTCTATTTAATATTTCCCACCCAATATCTGTAAGAGGGATTGATTTACCCATAATTTTTTTAAGAATAGGTTCTTTTGTAACGAATTTCCCAAAAAATAAAGCTAAAGCAAACAAAATATTTATTATAGTTGGTTTTACATAAATGAATATTGGATCGTTAAAATAAATAGTTAGACCACCAAAAAATGTAATTAGGATACCACTGACCAATGGCATTGGTGGAATTTTTTTTTCAAAAAACCAAACAACAGCTAATGCGACTAAAGTTGCAACTATAAGTGGAGGAATTGCAACTGATAAATTTTTATCATTATTATAATAATAAAAAAAAAATATAGCCAAAGGTCCAAAATCTGTAACAAATTTTAAAAAAGATTTATTCACCTTAATACTCTAACATATTTGCCACATCACAAAACAATAATATTTTTAGCATTGATTTTTATTTTTAAATACCCATACTAATGTTAATGCCAATTCAAAAAGCAAAATTCTCAATCGGAGATATAGTTAAACATAAACACTTTGAATTCAGAGGAGTTATATATGATGTAGATTTTGAGTTTAATAACTCAGAAGAATGGTATCAATCTATACCTAAAAATGTGAGACCTAGAAAAGATCAACCATTTTATCATTTACTAGCTGAAAATGATGAAATTACATATGAAGCATATGTTTCAGAGCAAAATCTCATTATGGACGATTCTGACGAACCAATTAAACACCCATTAATTGAGGAAATCTTTTCAGGTAAAAAAGGGTCAAGTTATTTCAAGCTTTCTAACTAAATCAATCTTTATTTAAACACATTTAGCTCAAATCTTAGTCACACTCATTATTTATTTTGAACTATATTCTGATCAAGAGTGTTAAATGTTAACTTCACATTATTATCTCCCTCTACATTCTTGATCAGAAAACTCTTTCATAATAAACAGTTTTAGAATAATTCAATAATTAAAATATGTTTAAATTTTTCGAACCAAATAAAATTTTTAAAATTACATCAAGAGCACCTAAGTACGTTTTATTTTTATTCATAATTGTACTTTCAATTGGATTAGTAGAAGCGCTAATTCTATCTCCAGAGGATTACAAGCAAAGTCATGCAGTTAGAATCATGTATGTGCATGTTCCTTCAGCTTGGATTTCTTTAGGAATTTTTTCATCAATTACTTTTTTATCAATTAGTGGTTTTGTATTTAAAAATAAAAATTTTTTTTTAATATCAAAAAGTTTAGCTCCATCTGGATTTGTTTTTAATATTATTGCATTAGTGACAGGAGCTATCTGGGGCAAGCCAACTTGGGGTACTTGGTGGGCATGGGACGCTAGAATAACTTCTATGTTAATCCTTGCGTTATTTTATGCAATGTATCTTATTTCATGGAGAATTTATGAGGATAAAGAAAAAGTTTTTAAAATTACTACTTTTATAACAATTTTAGGAATTATTAATGTCCCAATAATAAAATATTCTGTGGATTGGTGGAATACACTTCATCAACCTGCTTCAATCAATATTTTATCAAAAAGTTCTATTCATTCTTCGATGCTTTTCCCTTTGATGTTAATGACTGCGGCATTTGCTCTTTTTTCATTGCTAATTTTCTTAATGAAATATAATACAGAACTGATAAAAATTAAGAATAGAGGCTTAGATAGATTATAATGAATGAATTACTTTTTATGAATGGATATGGAGTGTTTGTATTATCAGCTTTTGGTTTTAGCATGTTAAGTCTTATATCTTTATATTTAGTAATAAAAATACAATTTGTTAAAGAACAAAATAAATTTATTGCTAAATTTGGATCTCTTAATACTGAAAAAGCTAATTCTGCAAAATTACAAAGAATTAATAAAGAAATTTTAGCTGACGCCATAAACAACTAACTTTTAAACCATGTATGGTAGTAAAGTTAAATTAAGATTCTTGTTTATAGTAATAATTTTAATTACTTTAATCTTAACAATTTTTTTGATTCTAAAATCTCTTGAAGAGAATGTAGTATATTTTCAGTCACCAACTGAAATTAAATTATTATCAGAAGTAAAAGATAACAAGATTAGAGTTGGGGGTATGGTTAAAAAAGACTCTATTTCTATAAATGCAAATGAAGTAAGATTTATTATAACGGATTTTAAAAATGAAATAAATGTGATTTACACAGGAGCTGTTCCAAATCTTTTTGCTGAAGAAAAAGGAGTAGTTGCAGAGGGTTTTTTAAAAGATAGAAGTGTTTTTTCAGCTACCAAAATTTTAGCAAAGCATGATGAAAATTATATGCCGCCAGAAGTAAAAACAGCACTGGAGGAAAAATAAATTGTTATATAGTGTAATTGGATATTATTCATTAATTTTAGGATTATTTTCAGCAATAATTTTAATTTATTTTTCAATTAAAAATTTTCAAAACTCAGAATTATTAGATACAAAAATTTTATCATTTTCTTTTTTACAATTTTTTTTAGTAGTAATAAGTTTTCTATGTTTAATTTTTTCTTTTGTATTATCTGATTTTAGTAACGAAACTGTTTTTAATAATTCGCACACTACTAAACCACTTTTTTACAAAATAACTGGTACTTGGGGCAATCACGAAGGAAGTTTATTGCTTTGGTTACTTGTCTTAACATTATTCATTTTACTATTTTTAATAAAAACAAAAAATCAAACTATAAAGTACAAAATTTTAACTTTAGTATTTCAACAAATTATAATAATTGGATTTTTCATATTTTTAATAAAAACATCAAATCCATTTAATTATTTGTTTCCAGTTCCAGAAGAAGGATTGGGCCTCAATCCAATATTGCAAGATCCTGCTTTAGCAATACATCCTCCAATTTTATATTTAGGATATGTTGGATCATCAATTATTTTTTCTTCGTCTTTAGCAGCTACAAGCCTTAATATGATCTCAAGCGGTTGGGCATCTCATATAAAAAAATGGGTATTAATTTCTTGGATTTTTTTAACACTTGGAATTTTACTTGGATCAATTTGGGCTTATTACGAACTAGGCTGGGGTGGCTTTTGGTTTTGGGATCCTGTTGAAAATGTTTCTTTAATGCCATGGTTGGCATTGACCACGCTTTTGCATTGTATATTAGTCTTAGAAAAAAAGCATATTTTAACATCATGGGTAATAATTTTATCGATAGCAACATTTACTTTAAGTATGAGTGGCACATTTTTAGTAAGGTCAGGAATTCTTAATTCTGTTCACACCTTTGCCAATGATCCAGAAAGAGGTTTGTTTATTTTAATATTTTTATTTTCTTTGATTTTTCTTTCGATATTTATTTTTTTCTTTTTTCACAAAACTAATAATAAAGATTCTAGCAGTTTATTTTGGCTAAGTAAGGAAACTTCAATAATAGTTAATAATTGGTTTATGATGTACTTTCTATCTGTAGTATTGATTGGTACTATTTATCCAATATTTCTTGATGTTTTATCATCTCAGAAGATATCAGTGGGACCACCATTTTATCACAAACTAATAATCCCTTTTTTAATTCCATTTTTGTTAATTATGGCAATTGGACCTAAATTGGGATGGATCAAGTCTAAATTATTAGAAAAAAACCATCTTATTTTATTTTTAATAATTTCTATTTTAATATCTGCAATAATTGTAATAAATTTTAACTCAAACTTTCTTTTAAATACAATTTTAGTTTCAAGTTCATTATATTTATTTGTTGTAACTTTAAGAGATTCCTTCAACAAAAAATATAAAAATATTTCTCAAAATATTTCTCATATTGGATTTAGTCTCCTAATTTTAAGTATTTTGCTTAATAATCTATCCTCAAGCGAGATTATTACAAATTTGAAAGTTGGCGAGACATTAGAGGTAAATAAAACAAAAATAATTTTTAAAAGTATAAATCAAAAAGAAGAAAAAAATTACAAATCAATCAAGGGTACTTTTATAATACAAAATATTGATGGAATTAAAAATAAAATGTATCCAGAACTTAGAATTTATAATCAACCAAATATTGTGACTAGCGAAGCTGATATCAAGACAACATTGATGTCAGATAAATTTATAGTAATTAATTTAGTAAAGAATCAAGAATATTTTAATGTAAGGTATCAGGTGAAACCATTTATGTTATGGATTTGGCTTTCTGTAGTTTTGATTTGTTTTGGTGGTTCAATGAGTTTTTTCAAAAAAAAATATGAAAAATAAAATATTAACATTAACTATTACTTTAATTTTTATAATGATTTTTGTGATTTTTTATAAAGGTTTACAGGATACAAATATTTATACACCAGAAACAAGAAGTAATAATGAAATACCAGCTTTTTCAGTTCAATTATTTTACTCAAATGAAAAAATAAGTTCATCTGAAATTTTTGATCTAGATCAATTTTATTTACTAAATATTTGGTCTTCCTGGTGTGTTCCCTGTAGGCAGGAGCACTCATTACTCATGGATTTAGCTAAAAATAAAAATATAAAAATTTTTGGTCTTAATTATAAAGATAAAAAAAGTAATGCTGAAATTTTTTTAAAAGAACTTGGAAACCCCTATGAACAAATAATTTTTGATATAGAGGGTGTTAATGCTATTGAATTAGGAGCCTATGGTGTACCAGAAACTTTTTTAATTTTCAAAAATAAAATTATAAAAAAGTATATTGGTCCTCTCAACCAAAATTCTATTAAACAAATTAAACAATTAATTAAATGAAAATACTAAAATTATTTTTTATCTTTTTTTTAATTTTTTCCTTTAACCATCTAAAGGCAGAAAATAGAGATATAAAAAATAAAATTACAAAAAATTTGCGATGTCTAATTTGTCAAGGACAATCAGTTTATGATTCAGATTCTGAGTTTGCAAATAGCTTAAAGTTTTTAGTGAATAAAAAAATTAATGAAGGATTAACCGAGAAGGAAATTTATAAATATTTCGCAGATAAATATGGAGAATGGATTTTATATGATCCTACTTTGAACAAAAACACCTATATTCTTTGGTTATTACCACTATTAATATTTTTAATTGGTGGTGCAATAATAATTAAAAGTTTTATAATTAAAAAATAAAAAAATACCTAACATGATATTAAAAAAAATTTTTTATACTTTTTTTATTTTTATTTTTTCATTTTCTTTAATCGCTGAAGAAATAAATATTGATGATAGAAACACAGAATTTAATGTTTATACAGGCATGTTTGATTTCAGCGATGATGGAAAAAGATCTGCATTAATTGGTTTCCAACATCAAAATGAAAACTTAAACAGAGATACTTTTTTGGGAAATCTTTCACCAATCACTGGTTTTATGATTACTGCAGATAGTGCAGGCTATATTTATACTGGAGTTCAAGCTCAATATAAAGTTGGAGCTTTAAATATTGTTCCAAGTTTTACGCCAGGACTATACCACGAGGGAGATGGCAAGGATCTTGGTCATATTCTTGAGTTTAAAAGTGAGCTTCATTTATCCTTAGATCTTTCCAAAACAAGTGAACTGGGTTTATCATATAATCATATATCTAATGCAAGTTTGGGAGATAAAAATCCTGGGGCAAATAGTTATATGTTTAACTTTCTTAAAAACTTTTAATAATAATATTTATGAATTTAAAAGATTGTCATAATTTTAGTGATTTTAGAAAATTAGCTAAAAAAAAATTACCCTCACCTATTTTTCACTATATTGATGGAGCTGCTGATGATGAAATTACTTATAATAGAAATACAAGTGCTTTTGACGATGTTGATTTAGTACCAAATGTCTTAAGAGGCGTTGAAAATATAGATTTATCAACCACTGTTTTTGGAAAAAAATTAGATTTACCTTTTTATCTTGCTCCAACTGCACTTCAGAGATTGTTTCATTACGACGGGGAAAGAGCAGTTGGAAAAGCAGCTCAAAAGTTTAATACTATGTTTGGTGTATCTGCTTTATCTACAGTAAGTGTAGAGGAAATATCTTCTATGATTGATACACCGAAAATGTTTCAGTTTTATTTTCATAAAGATAGAGGCTTAAATGACTCTTGCTTAGAAAGAGCAAAAGCTGCCAAATTTGACGTTATGGCTTTAACGGTAGATACAATAACTGGTGGAAATCGTGAAAGAGATTTAAGAACTGGTTTTACTTCACCTCCAAAGCTAACTTTATCAAGTTTGTTTAGTTTTGCTTCAAAACCTATGTGGGGAATAAATTATTTAACAAAAGGAAAATTTGAATTACCTCATCTGCAAGATTATGTACAAGAAGGAACAAGCACAAATACCTCAATTGGAAATTACTTTTCTACAATGTTAGATCAATCGATGAATTGGAATGATGCAGAGAAGCTTTGTTCACAATGGGGTGGTCACTTTGCTCTTAAAGGAGTTATGAGTGTTGAGGATGCAAAGAGAGCAGTTGATATTGGTTGTACAGGTATAATGGTTTCAAATCATGGTGGGAGACAATTAGATGGATCCAGATCCCCATTTGATCAACTTGCAGAAATTGTTGATGCTGTTGGGGATAAGCTTGATGTGATTTGTGAAGGGGGAATTCATAGAGGAACTCATATGCTTAAAGCATTATCTTTAGGTGCTAAGGCATGTTCAGGTGGAAGGCTTTATTTATATGCTTTAGCTGCAGCTGGACAAGCTGGTGTTGAGAGGGCATTAGAAAAGTATAAGTCTGAATTAGAGAGAGATATGAAATTAATGGGATGTACAAAAATTAGCGACCTTAATAGAAATAATTTAAGATTTAGAAATTAAGATCATGAATATAAATGGCTGTTACAATTTTGAAGATTTTAGAAAATTAGCAAAAAAAAAATTACCATCACCAATTTTTAATTATATAGACGGTGGTGCAGATGATGAGATTACCTTAAGAAGAAACACAGAAGCTTTTGATGACTGTGATTTGGTTCCAAATATTTTAAACAATGTTGGCGAACCAGATTTATCTACAACAATATTTGGAAAAAAAATTGATATGCCAATTTTTTTATCTCCAACTGCTATGCAAAGATTATATCATCATGATGGTGATAAAGCCTCAGCAAGAGCTGCAGAAAAATTTGGTACTTTTTATAGTATGTCATCAATGGCAAATACCACAATGGAGGAAATTTCAAATGTTTCTAGCGGTCCAAAGTTATTTCAACTTTATGTTCATAAAGATAAATCAATAACAGACGACTTAATTGAAAGAAGTAAAAGATCAGGATTTGATGCAATGTGTTTAACTGTAGATACCCTCGTTGCTGGAAATAGAGAAAGAGATCATCGAACAGGATTTACAACTCCTCCAAAATTAACTCTTCAAAGCCTTATTAGTTTTGCAATACATCCTCAATGGGTATTTAATTATTTTACTCATCCTAAATTTGAGTTAGCAAATGTTTCAAAAAAAACAGATAAGGGAACAAATATTGCAAAATCGGTTATAGATTATGTTAATGAGCAATATGATCCCACAATGAATTGGAAAGATGCAGAATATATTGTCAAAAAATGGGATGGTCCATTTGCTCTTAAAGGAGTTATGTCAGTAGAGGATGCAAAAAAAGCTATTGATATTGGTTGCACAGCGATAATGATCTCAAACCACGGAGGTAGACAACTTGATGGATCTAGATCTCCATTCGATCAAGTTAAAGCGATATCTGATGCTGTTGGTGATAAATTAGAGATTATTCTTGATGGTGGTGTTAGGAGAGGAACTCATGTGCTCAAAGCTTTATCAGCAGGTGCGACAGCTTGTAGTTTTGGAAAAGCTTTTTTATTTAGTTTAGGTGCAGGTGGTCAGGAAGGTGTTGAGAGACTATTGGAAAATATGCATAAAGAAATAAGAAGAAATATGATACTTATGGGCTGCAAAAGTATTAAAGATTTAGATGCGTCAAAAATTATTTACCGAAAATAATTACTTATAAAAAATATAAATACTTTTTCGTAATGATTAATAGACAATAAGTATATTTTCCGTTAGTTTCACTGACTTATGAAACTAGCAGAATCACTTAGTAGACTTGGAACTGAAAGCGCTTTTTCAGTTTTAGCAGAAGCAAAAAAATTAGAGGCACAAGGTCATCCCATGATTCACTTGGGATTAGGTCAACCAGATTTTAAAACTCCAAAACATGTAGTTGAAGCAGCCAAGAAAGCTTTAGATGATGGTCATCATGGTTATGTAATGTCAAATGGTATTCCAGAATGTAGACAAGCAGTTACAAGATGGATTAAAAAAAGATACAATGCAGATGTAGATTTTGAGAGAATTCTTATAATGCCAGGAGGAAAACCAACTATGCATTATGCAATTCAGTGTTTTGGTGAACCTGGAGCTGAGATAATTCATCCAACACCTGCGTTTCCAATTTACGAATCTATGATTAATTATACAGGTTCTACTGCAGTTCCTTACGACTTAACTGAAGATAAGGATTTAAAATTTTCTGCAGATAAAATTTTGTCCTTAATAACTGATAAGACTAGATTGTTGATCTTAATTAATCCAAATAATCCTACAGGTAGCTTTGTGGAAAAACCAGAGATAGATAAGTTAGCCGAGGGTTTAAAAAAACATCCTCACGTTACAATATTAAGTGATGAAATTTATAGTAGACAAATTTTTGATAATAAAGAAATGCCGACCTTCTTCAATTATCCAGAATTGAGAGAGAGATTAATTGTTTTAGAGGGTTGGAGTAAAGCCTATTCAATGACTGGTTGGAGATTAGGTTGGAGTTTTTGGCCAGAGCACCTAGTTGAGCATGTGAATAAACTACTTATTAATAGTGTTTCTTGTGTAAATGCTGCGGCCCAGTTTGCAGGAATTGCAGCTTTGGATGGACCTGAGGATTCTATAAATGAAATGATGCATAAGTTCACAGAAAGAAGAAAATTAATTCATGAGGGTCTAAATGATTTGCCAGGTGTAGAATGTAGTTTACCTGGAGGTGCTTTTTATGCTTTCCCAAAAGTAATTGAGACTGGAATGAATGGAGCAGAATTTTGTAAAAAAGCGATGCACGAAGCGGGAGTTGCAATAGTACCAGGAACTGCATTTGGACAGACATGCAATGATTACGTAAGGTTTAGCTTTGCAGCTTCTAGAGATAACATTTCTCAAGCTCTAGAAAACATAAAAAAAATGCTAACTAAATAAGCTGTATTTTTTCATTATTTTTCATTAGTATCAAAGTTATGAATGAGCAACTTCAAAAAGAATTAAAAAAAATCTTTAATGGAAGGTTTTCTGTCTCAGAGTCAACAAGAGCTAACTATGCGAGGGGTGAAGACACCTATGATCCTGTCTTATCTCAAGCAGTAGTTTTTCCAGAGACTAATGAAGAAGTATCTCAAATTTTAAAATTGTGCAATGACCACAAAGTTCCAGTAGTCCCATTTGGAACTGGAACATCCTTAGAGGGAAATGCAGTTGGTAATTCAAATGGCATAACGATTTCTTTAGAAAAAATGAACAAAGTTTTATCTGTTAACGCTGAGGATTTTGATTGCAGAGTGCAAGCTAATGTTACCAGAAAACAACTGAATGAATATTTAAGAGAGGACGGTGTTTTTTTCCCAATTGATCCTGGAGCAGATGCAGCCCTTGGAGGAATGGCATCTACATCAGCATCTGGGACTATGGCGGTTAAGTATGGAACTATGAGAACAGTTATATCTGGGCTAACAGTAGTACTTCCAAATGGTGATATAATTAAAACTGGAGCAAGAACTAAAAAGACTTCAGCTGGATATAATTTAACAAATTTATTTATAGGATCAGAGGGAACGC
>CABYXQ010000028.1 GCA_902522915.1 uncultured Pelagibacteraceae bacterium
ATTTCGGATCATATCTTTCAAAATTTAGTGATTGTAAAACTTCAAAATCTTTACCTTCGGTATCTATTGATAAAAAATCAATTTTTTTATCTTTAAATTTTGTTTGATCAATTATATTTGTCAGAGTATCCGACATTATTTCTTTATATCTATCAAGTTCTTTTTTTGTTTTATTTAATGATATGTATAAACTAATCAATTTATCGTAATAAAACCTAACTTTTTTTTGTTCTAAAGATACTGCTCTATTAATATTGATATCTTTTGTTCTCACTAAATTAAATAATTTTATTGAAAATTCACTAATATCAATATTTATACCTGTCCAACCTTTTTTATATAATAAATGACAATTATTTAATCTTGTGGGGTGATGACATCCAACATCTACATAAAAACCTTTTTGATTTTTAAACTCTTTTAAAATAAATAAGTCTTCTTCAGTATGTGCATAACTTTTTCTTGGTAAAAAAATTTTACTTTTGATAATCAAATTATGGGCAGCATATAAGTAAGGAAAGTATTCAATTATAAACTCTTTAAGATTTCGAATAAATTTCATAATTATTTAATTTTAATGAGGCTTAAAAATTTTATTTTTTCTCTACATAAATCGACTGACTTGGGAATGCAAATGATGCATTATTCTTTTCTACAATTTGCTTAATTTCAATTGCTAATCTTTCTTTAACAGAAAGCATTTCATTCCAGCTATTTGTTTTCGTGAAACAACGAACGTACATATCTATTGAACTATCTGAAAATTTGTCTACTCTTACAGCTACACCAATTGAAATATTATAATCTTCACTTATATTAATATAATTTTCTATTTCATTTCTAATTGTCTTTAGTTGATCAACTGAAGTGTCATATTGAAGTGTTATTGTCCAGCTAATCAGCCAGTTCGAGGTTTCGCTTACATTAACTACAGCATTCTCTGCAAATTGAAAATTTGGAATAATAGCCAGAGATTTATCAAATTTTCTTATTGTGGTAGATCTAAAACCAATCTTCTCAACTATACCCTCTATTATACCATCAACAGCTATCCAATCTCCTATTTTAAATCTTTTTTCAACTAAAACTAAAATTCCAGAAATTAAATTTTTAAATAAATCCTGAGCACCAAGTGCCACAGCAACGCCAAATAATCCGAGTCCAGCTATAATTGGTCCAATTTTAATTCCCCACAATTCAAGTACTGCCGCTAAACCTAAAATAAAAATTAAAATTTTAAGTGATTTAATAATCCAACCGATAAGTTCTCTAGTTAATAATTTATCTAGACCACTTAAAATATAAGAAATTGGCTCTATTATTTGATGAATAACCCAAAAAATTAAAATGGTAATTAATGTTCTATTGATTGTATCCACCACTTCTCGACCTTCAATTGAAAATGTCATGTAATAACTAGCTATAAAAAAACCTAAAACAATTGGCAAAAACCTTGCTGGTCCCTCCAAAGCTCTCACAAAAGTATCATCTAATTTGTTAGTTGTTCTTTTTGAGATTGTCTCTAATTTTTTAATAATAAGTTTACTAATCAAGCCTCTAAATATTAAAAATATTAAGAATATTCCTATACCGATTAAAATTTGAAAAATATCTATTCCAAGAATTCCTTTGTTCCAAACAGATAAAAATATTTCAGAAAAATTATTTATTATTTCCATAATTAAATTTTATATAACAAAAACTCCTCTTCTCCAGGATTAAAAAGGAATATTTTTTTCCATTTAATTTCATTCAATATTGATGAGGTTTTTTCACCAATACACATTAAATTAGTGTCCATCCATAGGTTTTCTGATTGGTAAGCCTTGATAAATTTTAAAAAACTTAAAGCACTATTTTGGGAGTAAACATAAACAATATCTGGTTTATTAATTTTTAATTTTTCAACAAAATTTTCATCAAATTTTTCGTTATGATTTGTTCGATAATTTATAATTCTTTTCATACTATAACCTAATTCTATTAACTGTTTATCAAGATCAATAGAAATTATTTCACCACTTACATAAATTAATTTACCCTTTTTTTTGTCAAAGTTTTGTAAAATTAATTCTTTTAAATTTTCTACGTTACCTTCTGCAGCTATAACATTTTGAAAACCAGCGCTCCTAGCTTTTTCTTCTGTGGCATTACCAACACAAAAACATAAAAGATTTTTGTCAATTATTTTAAGATCTAGGAATTTTACAGCGTTAGTACTAGTAAAAATAATTGCTTTATAATCTAAAAAGTTAATAGGTTCATAATCAACCTTATCTATTTTTAATAACGGAAGATGGGAAATTCGATGTCCCAAAGATTGAAACTTCAAAATCATTTCATAACAATCTTCCAATGGTCTAGTAAATAAGATATGCATATTATTTTTTATAATTATTATTTGATTTTATTTTTAATATTTGTCCAACTTCATTACCTAGTTTTTTGGCATTTTCAATTTCAGAAGATTTTTTCTCATAAAATCTTTGAGAACCATCTAGAGAAAAGAGCTCCACTTCCAAAGTAATTTTGTTGTTTTCTATGATGGAATGCACACCTACAGCTGTCTCACAATCTCCTTCCAAAACTTTTAAAACATTTCTTTCTGCATGCGCTCTTTGGTATGTTTCTTTATGATTTAATTTTTCTAACAAAGCAATTATATCGTTGTCATCTTGACGGCATTGTAGTGCAATTATTCCTTGTCCAGCACTTGGAATTATAGCTCTTGTTGAAAATATTTCAGAAATTTTTTTTTCTAATTTTAGAGACTTTAAACCTGCATAAGACAAAATTATAGCATCATATAATCTATCATCTAGTTTTTTAATTCTTGTATCAACATTTCCTCTAATAAGTTTACAATTAATATCGTTTCTAATATTTTTAATTTGAAATTCTCTTCTATATGAAGAAGTTCCAATCACAGAATTAGGTTTTAGATCTTCAAGTTTTTTATTATTATTTGTTATTAAAATTTCTCTAGGATCATTTCTTTCTAAAAACGAGTCTACAATTAAACCCTTCGTTTCAATAGCTGGCAAATCTTTCAAAGCATGTACTGCAATATCAATTTCTTTATTTTGTAGTTTTTTTTCTATATTGTTTGAAAATAAACCTTTACCTCCTATTTCAGACAATCTTACGTCCTGAACTTGATCACCCTTTGTGATAATTTTTTCAATAAAGATATCCTGGGCTTTCAAACTTGTATTTTGAATAATCTTATCTTTTGCAATTTGTGCATAAATTAATGCTAACTTACTGCCTCTAGAGCCTATAACTATTTTCTTACTCATAATTAAATTTATTTCTTACTTGTATTGAGATTGTACAATTATTAAAACCTATTTGAATGAGTAAAAAAACCTTAATTCTTGGAATAGAGTCTAGTTGTGATGAAACAGCTGCATCATTAATAACTGAAAATGAGCAAGGTATACCAATTATTTTATCAAATATCGTCTCAAGTCAAGTTGACATACATAAAGAATTTGGCGGAGTAGTACCAGAGCTTGCCGCTCGTGCTCACCTGGAAAAAATTGATTGGATAGTTAAAAAGGCCTTGAACGATAGTGGAAGAAAAATTGATGAAATTGATGCTGTAGCTTCAACTGCAGGTCCTGGTCTAATAGTTTGTTTATCAGTAGGATTAAGTTTTGGAAAAGCATTTGCTTCATCATTGAACATACCTTTTATAGCAGTTAATCACTTAGAAGGTCATGCATTAAGTCCTAAACTAAATTCAAAACTAAATTATCCATACTTACTTTTATTAATTTCAGGAGGTCATTCACAATTTTTAAATATAAAGGGGCTTGAAGATTATAAAAGATTAGGAACAACAATTGATGATGCTTTAGGTGAAGCTTTTGATAAAACTGCAAAACTTTTAGGGATAGAATTTCCTGGTGGACCTCAAATAGAAATTTTAGCTCAAAAGGGTGACCCCAAAAAATATAATTTACCAAAGCCAATTTTTAACAGGGGAGGATGTAACTTATCTTTTGCAGGACTTAAAACTGCTATTTTAAAGATTGCTAAAAATATTAAAAATGATCAAGAAAAATTTGACCTTGCTGCATCCTTTCAAAAAACCATTGAAGAAATTTTATATAAAAAAACTCAAATTGCATTTAGGGAATTTGAAAAACAAAATAATCCGAAAGAAAAAATATTTGTAGTCGCTGGCGGTGTTGCTGCAAATAAAAAAATACGATCAATGTTGATTGATTTATGTAAAGAAAATAATTATCAAAGTATTTTTCCTCCAATAGAATTATGTGGGGATAATGCAGCAATGATAGCCATGGTTGGTTTAGAAAAATTTAAAATAAAACAGTTTAATGAATTAGATTATCCAGCTAAACCTAGATGGCCTCTCGATAAAAAGGCTGCTTTTTTAAAAGGTGCCGGTATAAAATTTTAAAACTTTATCGAAATTTTGGTCCAGATAACCAAATAGCTAATGTATATCTTTTTCCTGAAGTAATTTTATTAACTTTATGATTTATAAATGATGGAAATATAACAGCACTACCTGGAGTATTAAACTCATTACATATAATTTCATTAGAACGGAATAAAACTAACTCTCCACCCTCATAAGAATCCTCTGATAAATTTAATAAAGCAGTGAGTTTTATATCTCTAACAGGGTCTTGTGGAACAGCATCAATGTGCCAACTATATTCAGAACCCTCTTCATAAATATTATAATTTAATTTTTTCATCGAAGTTAAAGGGTGAAGATCAAAACCAAAAAAATTATTGTTTGCTGTTAAACAAAATTCTACAAAAGGAAATATATATTTTTGAATTTTTGCATAATTTACAAATTTAACATGAGACGTTTTTAAAGACTCTTTTGCATAATCATCATTTCCCTTAATAAAATTTGATTTAATAACATCATTGATTTCTTTAATTTGTTCTAAATTAAATATATTCATTGATGAATAATTTGCTGCTCTCATATATTAAATGCTATCAAAATAAATTGATTAATTCTTTAAAATAATACAAATTGATAAGATGCAATACTGGTTATTAAAATCTGAGCCTGATGTGTGGTCAATTGATCAACAAAAAAAAGCTGGTGCTAAAGGAGCTGCATGGGATGGGGTGAGAAATTATCAAGCAGCAAAAAATTTAAAAAATATGAAAAAGGGGGATCTTTGTTTTTTTTATCATTCAAATCTTGGTAAGGAAATTGTTGGTATTGTTGAAGTGGTTAAAGAACATTATTTAGATAAAACTGATAAAAGTAAACGCTTTGTTGCTATTACTGTAAAGTTTAAAAATAAATTGCCCAAACCCATTACACTCGAAGCTATTAAAAAAAACAAGAAATTAAGCCATTTATCATTAATTAAACAAAGTAGGCTATCTGTGATGCCTATAGATTATAAAAGCTGGAAAATTATATATAACATGAGTAAAATTTAAAAATAAAATTATCTCATGCCAATAAAAAAAAAGAAAAAAACCAAGGTTAAAAAGAAAGTTTCAAAAAAAACTAAGGTTAAAAAGAAAGTTTCAAAAAAAACTAAGGTTAAAAAAGAAATAAAATTATCTACTCCAGAACTTGTAATTAAAACAAAGCCAGAATGGATAAAAAGTAGTTTAGCTAATAAAAAAAAATACCTAGAGAAATATTCTCATTCTATTAAAAATAATGACGAATTTTGGAAAAAAGAAGGAAAAAGGATAACCTGGATCAAACCTTATAAAAAAATTAAAAAGATAAAATACAGTTTAAAAGAAGTTGAAATTAAATGGTTTCAAGATGGAACTTTAAATGCTTCAGCAAATTGTATTGATAGACATTTAAAAGATAAAAAAGATAAAACTGCTATTATTTGGGTTGGAGATGATCCTAAAGATAGTCAAAAAATTTCATATAAACAACTACACCAAAAAGTGTCCAAAGCAGCTAATGGTTTAAAAAAACTTGGTATTAAAAAAGGAGATCGAGTCACAATTTATTTAACCATGATACCTGAGTTAGCAATTTTAATGCTTGCATGTGTAAGGATTGGTGCTGTTCACTCAATAATCTTTGGTGGTTTTTCTGCAGACTCTATTTCTGGAAGAGTAAATGATTGTGAGTCAGAATATATTATAACAGCTGATGAAGGTGTAAGAGGAGGAAAAACTATTCCACTGAAAGATACTACTGATGAAGCATTAATGAGCTGTCCTAATGTCAAAAAATGTATTGTTGTTAAACGAACAGGTAATTACATAAATTGGGATAATGATAGAGATATTTGGTATCACGATTTAATTAAAGATGTCTCAAATAAATGTGAACCAGAAGAAATGAATGCTGAAGATCCTTTATTTATTTTATATACTTCAGGCTCTACTGGTAAGCCAAAAGGTGTTTTACACACTACAGGTGGATATATGGTTTACGCATCAATGACTCACCAATATATTTTTAATTATAAACCAAAAGATGTATATTGGTGTACCGCAGATATTGGATGGGTAACAGGTCATAGCTATATAATTTATGGACCCTTAGCTAACGGAGCAACAACAATAATGTTTGAAGGAATTCCTAACTATCCAGACACTTCTAGATGGTGGCAAATAGTAGACAAATATAAAGTAAATACTTTCTATACTGCGCCAACTGCAATAAGAGCATTAATGCGTGAAGGTGATAAGCCAGTTAAAAAAACTTCAAGAAAATCATTAAAATTACTTGGTACTGTAGGAGAACCAATTAATCCTGAAGCTTGGATGTGGTATTACAAAACAGTTGGAAATTCTAAATGTCCAATTGTTGATACTTGGTGGCAAACTGAGACAGGTGGAATAATGATTGCTCCTCAAACAGGTGCTATTCCTCTGAAACCTGGTTCGGCTACAAAACCATTTTATGGGATTAAACCCGCAATTGTTGACAAAAATGGTAAGGAAATTAAGGGTGCAGGCGAAGGCAGACTTTGTATTACACAATCGTGGCCTGGTCAAATGAGAACTGTTTACGGTGATCACAAAAGATTTATTGATACTTATTTTTCACAATTTGATGGAAAATATTTTACTGGAGATGGTTGCAGAAGAGACAAAGATGGATATTACTGGATTACAGGTCGTGTCGATGATGTAATAATAGTTTCTGGTCATAATTTAGGTACAGCCGAGATTGAAAGCGCATTTGTAGCTCATCCAAAAGTTGCTGAAGCGGCAGTAGTTGGCTACCCTCATGACATTAAAGGCAATGGTTTATATTGTTATGTAACTCTAAATTTAGGTGAGAGTATTACAGGTGAACTTGAAAGAGATCTGAAGCTATGGGTTAGAAAACAAATAGGTCCTTTAGCGACCCCAGATCTAATACATTTCACTACTGGTCTTCCAAAAACAAGATCTGGAAAAATTATGAGAAGAATATTAAGGAAGATTGCAGCTAATGAGCATGATGAATTAGGAGATACTACCACTTTAGCTGACCCAAGTGTTGTTGATAGCCTAGTTGATAATAGAAAAAATATTTAAAACTGTATTAAATTTTCAAATTCTTTTTTAATTATATCCCATTTTAATATCATAGAATTTAAAACAATCTTTCTATCCAATGACTTAAGTTCATCAGCAATGGGTGCCCATTTATACAATGACAAAGCGCTAGGATTAAAAGGTAAATCCTTATAATAATTTTCCCAATTAATATTTTGAACTCTATCGCTAAAACTTTTTCTCGCATCATCAATTATATCAAGTGGCATATTGTTAGAAGTTTCATCGTCTAAAATTTTATTAAAAATTTCTTTAGCTTGACTCATATCTTGGTAATTAAAATTAACTTTTAAATAGGAAAAAGTAAAAAACGCTAAATCTTGTAAAGCAACAGAATAAATATTCCATTTAGCAAGATTAACTGATGACATAAATACATCATCATCAAAATGAAGAACATATCTGGTTCCCATTCTAGTTTTTAAATAACTATATAAAGTGACTTGAGTTACCCATGCTGATTTTGTTTGAATAAAATTTTCAAGCTCATCTAAATTCTTGATTTTTTTTTTAGGAATAAATGCTTTAAACAAAGCAAATAAATAAACTTTAAAATCATTAAATTTTATATCTCGCCAAGAAAGTTTATATTTTTGCATAAAATTTTATGTCTGTGACTATTATACCTCAAAAAATATACAAATAAGTAGCTAATATGACCAAATTTTAGACTTTCCAAAACCTTTATAATGGTTATGGTTTTCACAGTTATAACTAAATAGAGAGGTATACATGTCAAACGCGACAAAACACTGGGAAAAATCCCGAGGATTGCTATTTATAACATTAGCAATCTGGGCAGTTTTCTCAATGGGCATTTTCCTTTTCGGAGCTGAGATGAATGAGGTCACTGGACCTTTCGGTTATCCTTGGACATACTGGTTTACTTGTCAAGGATCTCTTGGAATTTTTGTAATCCTAATTTTTTGGTTTGCAAATAGACAAGAAAAAATCGATGAAGAATTTGGCTTCACCGAAAGAGAGGATGGCTAATGATTAAAGGTAAATTTATAGACAATTTGCCGAAGGTTTACGGAATCTATACAGGAGGTTTTATAGGTTTCATAATCTTAATGGCAATTGGTGAGCAAATGGGTATGACTGCAAAAGCAATAGGTGTTGCTTTTGTAGCTTTTACAATATTCATTTATGCATTAATCGGTTATCTATCAAGAACAGCTCAAGCAGATGCATATTACGTAGCAGGAAGGCAAGTTCCTACTGTATTCAACGGAATGGCGACAGCAGCAGACTGGATGTCTGGTGCATCATTCGTTGCAATGGCAGGAGGTATTTACTTTAAGGGTTACGGTTATATGGCTTTACTAGTTGGCTGGACTGGTGGTTACATATTGGTTGCAACTTTATTAGCACCTTACTTGAGAAAATTTGGCTGTTACACAGTTCCAGATTTCATAGGTACAAGATACGGTGGTAACTTAGCAAGATTATGTGCAGTAATAGTTTTAACTGTTGCTTCATTCACTTATGTGACTGCTCAAATTAACGCTACTGGTACTATTGCATCTGTTGCTTTAGATATCGACTTTAAATACGCTGTATACGTTGGGCTAGTAAGTATTTTACTTTGTTCAATGCTAGGTGGTATGAGAGCGGTAACTTGGACACAAGTTGCTCAATACATTGTACTAATTATAGCTTACTTGCTTCCAGTATTCTGGATCAGTAACAAAATGGGTGCAGGGTTCTTCCCTCACTTTATGTTAGCTGACGAAGTGGCTAGAATTGGTGAACTAGAGTCACAGTTTGGGTTTGTTAAAAACTCTGCTGCAGACTTAGCAACGGTACCTAAAGGGTTGGCTGGCATAACTAAAGCTCACTCTGCAGTTAACGCAACACCTTGGGCATTTATTTCATTAGCATTAGCGATGATGATGGGAACAGCATCATTACCTCATGTAATGATGAGATATTTTACTACTCCAAGTGTAAAAGCAGCTAGAAAATCAGTTGGTTGGTCTTTATTTTTTATCTTCCTTCTGTACTCTTCTGCGCCAATGCTAGCAACGCTATCTAAACTATCGTTGATTGATCCAAATTTATCTACTGGTATTATTGGTAAATCATTTGCTGAAGTTCAAGCAATAGATTGGTTTCAAAACTGGAATCAAGCAAACTTAATGTTCATCAGTGACTTTAACGGTAATGGAACTCTCGAATTAAACGAGTTTTTCATGGGTGGTAAAGCTGTAGTATTAGCAACACCAGAAATTGCTGGATTACCATATGTAATTTCAGGTCTGGTTGCTGCTGGAGGTATGGCAGCTGCCATGTCAACTGCTGATGGTTTGATCTTAGCAATTGCTAATGCGATCTCTCACGACGTTTATTACAAAATGATAGATCCAAAAGCAGAGACTGCAAAAAGACTCCTTGTTGCAAGAGCATTACTTGTAGTAATTGGTTTTGCTGGAGCAACTATTGCTGCAATGGAAATCCAAGGTATCTTAGGTTCAGTTATCTGGGCTTTTGACTTTGCGATGTCTGGATTATTCTTTCCACTTGTACTAGGTGTATGGTGGAAGAGAGCAAACAGACAGGGTGCTATTGCTGGTATGATTTTAGGTCTTGGTTCTGCTATTTGGTACCTTGTTTGGGTACGAACTGGTGGAAGCGGATTCTTAGGTCTTACTCAGTTAACATTTGGTATCTTCGGAGCAGCTGTTAGTTTTGTAGCTATGGTAGTTGTTAGTTTGATGACAGCTGAACCTGATGCTGCAACTCAAAAAATGGTTGATGAAGTTCGTATACCAAGTGGTAAATCAATACTTGGTAAACAACACTAATAAATCTTAATTCTAGGGGCGATTAATTTCGCCCCTTTTAATTTAATTAATTTTCAAATATAAATTCTTCAATGTCAGCTAACTTTCATCCTATAATTTATTTTATAGACTATCTGCTTGGAATTATCATGTGGACACTAATAGGAAGGGTAGCGATGAATATTTTTCAAAAAGAAGACTCTGAATTTTTTTTTATGAAAATATTTGTTAGATATACAAATCCTTTACTAAAATTATTTAAACCAATAACACCATCCTTTATTATTGGTCCATTAGTGCCATTATATGTCGCTTGGTTCTTTTATATGATTAGATTTTACTTTATGCCTTGGATCCTAGGATATTCTGTAATGGGAATGCTATCATTTCCTCTTGAAAGTGAAATTTCTAGACAAATTTATCAATTTTTTAATTCAATTAAATTTTAAAAATTGATACTAGTATCTCTAGTAATCAATGAAAAATATACAAATATCACCATCAATTTTATCTGCAGATTTTAGTCAATTAGGTGCTGAAATTAAGAGACTAGAAGAAGGTGGCGCTGATATGATACATGTGGATGTCATGGATGGTCATTTTGTTCCGAATTTAACAATTGGACCTCCAGTAATTAAGGCGCTCAGAAAACATTGCTCGCTAAAATTTGACGTACACTTAATGATTTCACCAGTTCATAAATATATAAAAGCTTATGCAGATGCAGGTGCTGATATAATAACAATCCATCCCGAAGCCACACAAAATTTAGGTGATTCTATAAAAACAATTCAATATTTAGAAAAAAAGGTTGGAGTTTCTCTTAATCCAGAATCGAAAATTGAATTGATTAGTGAATATCTAGAACAAATAGATTTGGTTCTTATAATGAGTGTTAATCCAGGTTTCGGAGGCCAAAAGTTTATGCCTGAAGTTTTAGATAAAATTAAACAACTTAAGAAAATTCAAGAGGAAAAAAAAATAAGCTTTGATATTGAAATAGATGGTGGAATAAATTTTGAGAATTGCAAAGTTGCTATTGAAGCTGGAGCAAATATTCTAGTTTCAGGCACAACTATATTTAAAAGTAATGGTGGAGATATAAAAAAAAATATTAATTTATTAAAACTAAAATAAGTTAATGATTAATAAAAATTCCTTAGGTTTTTTAGGCCAATTTTATATTAGTTTAAAAGATAACTTAAAAAAAATTTACCAAAATTCAAATTTCTATGAAAAAAAAATATCAAAGACTTTTGATAACTATTTTCAATATAAACCCAGCCCACACCTTCTTTCATCAATTATAAAATATCAAAATAAAAAATACAGAATTGAAGATTTTGCTATTGAGTCTATTTGGCAAAATAAAATGGGTACAAAAGACTATGAAAAATTAAATAATTTTTTTTGGTTTTTCAGTCTGGATTTAAAATCTTCAAAAGAAGGTACTCAATTAGTTATCAAAAATTGGATTAAGGATAATAGTAAATATAACAAAAATAGTTGGGAATTTGATATAACTTCTAAGAGGATAATTGCATGGTTATCAAATCACCAACTTACCTATGAAGATAGTGATAAAGATTATCGTTTAATGTTTGATCACATGATTCAAAAACAATCTAATCATTTGTTGAGTGAAATTAAATCTTCAAATGAATTTGAAAATAAGTTAATCGGATGTTCTGCAATCATTTTAACTGGATTAGCTTATAAAAATGAAAAAAACTATCTTGAAAGTGGATTGGCTATTTTAAAAAATATAATTAAGTCATCAATTGATAATCAAGGTTTTACAAAATCGAGAAATATTAAACAATTAGTCTTTTATCTTAAATATTTAATCATCATAAGAGAGTGGTTCAAAGAATCTCAAAATGTGATTCCAGAATATATTGATGAAACAATATTTTATTTGGGATCAAGTTATGCATTTATATGGAAAAATATTGGTAATGACATTTTATTTAATGGAAATTACCACTCAGAAAATGAGTATTTCGATCAATACTTAAAAAGATTTGGTTATACTTTTAAAAATGAAGTTAATGAACTTGCAGGATATGTAATTTTAAAAAATAAAAAAATTGTTTTAGCAATGGATGTTGGACCAAGTCCAAGCAAAAACTTTTCTATAGATTATCAGTGTGGGGCACTATCATTTGAGATTTTTTCAAATCAAAAAAAATTGATAACCAATTCTGGATATTTCCCAGATAAAAAGAACAAACTTAACAGCCTTTCAAAAAGTACTGCTCTTCATAGCGCTTTGGTCATAGAAGATTTTTCTTCGTGTTCATCCAAAAAAATTAACAACAATATTATAGTTGAGAAAGGGCTTAAAGTTTTAAAAAAGAATATTTTATATGAAAAAAATTACTGGAAAATTTCAGCCGCGCATGATGGATATTCGAAAAAATTTGGTACAATTCACGAAAGAGAGATAGAATTTTATCCAGAGCAAAATAAGTTTATTGGATCAGATAAAATTTTAAGAAAAAATCCTAACAAAGAGATTAAATTTGATATTAGGTTTCATCTTGATCCAAGTTCAAAAGTTATGAAAACTCAAGACAATAAATCTATACTTATAGAATTAGGTGATGAGGGTTGGAAGTTCAGTTGTGATAATTTTGATATAAATATTGATAATAGCCTATACTTAGGTAATAAAAATTCATACAAAGATAATCAAAATATTTTTATTTCTGGAATGAACAAAGAAAATGAACAAATTATAAGATGGGAAATAATTAAATTACAATGAAAAGAATAAAAACAGCTTTAATTTCAGTCTCAAATAAAAAAAACTTAGAACCTCTTTTAAATGTATTAAAAAAGAATAAAGTAAAAATTATAACTTCTGGTGGCACTTTTAAGGAAATTAAAAGGTTAAAATTTAATTGTACTGAGGTTTCAAAATTTACTGATTCACCAGAAATATTAGAAGGAAGAGTAAAAACCCTTCACCCTAAAATACATGCTGGAATTTTAAATAAAAGAGATAGTAAATTACATTTAAAAGATTTAAGAGTTAATAATTTTGAAAATATAGATTTAGTTATTGTAAATTTTTATCCATTTGAAGAAATATTAAAAAAAACAACTAATCATAACAAAATAATAGAAAATATTGATGTGGGTGGACCTACAATGGTCAGATCCGCAGCAAAAAATTATAAAGATGTGACTGTAATTACTTCATCAGAACAATATGCTGAATTAATAAACGAGATAAATAAATATAAAGGATCTACATCATTAAACTTTAGGGAGAAATTATCCAGAATTGCCTTTAGTGAGACAGCTTATTACGACTCAATAATTTCGGAATATTTAAATAAATTATCGAATATAGAATTTCCAAAAAAAAAAGTATTTCATGGAAACTTGATTCAAACTCTTAGGTATGGTGAAAATCCCCACCAAAGAAGTGGAATTTATTCAAAAAAATTAGAAATGGATATAAAACAAATACATGGAAAACAGCTTAGCTATAACAATTATAACGACATTTTTGCAGCATTAACAATTTCAAAATCTTTTCCAAAAAATACTGGGACAGTGATAGTTAAGCATACAAATCCTTGTGGAGTTTCAATAAAAAAAAACAATCTCGAAAGCTATAAATCTGCATTTGCATGTGACCCTGTAAGTGCGTTTGGAGGTATAGTTTCTTGTAACTTTAAAATAACTAAAAATTTAGCTCTTGAATTAAATAAAATATTTCTTGAAGTAATTATTGCAAATAAATTTGATGCTAACGCTTTAAAGATATTAAAAAAAAAGAAAAATTTAAGATTAATAGATGCTTCAAATTATTCAATTAATAAAGGTCTAAAGTATATATCAGCGAATAATGAAATATTAATACAATCAGAAGATATTAAAAAATTTACTAATAAAGATTTTGAAATTGTCTCAAAAAGAAAACCAAGTACAAAAGAAATGAAAAATCTAATTTTTGCATTTAATGTTTGTAAATATGTAAAATCCAATGCAATTGTAATTGCAGCAAACGAAACAACCACTGGTATTGGATCCGGGCAACCTAGTCGTTTAGATAGTTGTAAAATTGCTATTGAAAAAATGAAAAAATTTTTAAACACACATGAAAATTTAGTTGCAGCCTCTGATGCTTTTTTCCCATTTGTGGATGGCATAGAAAAGCTAGTACAATCAGGTGTTCAAGCAGTTATACAACCTTCGGGATCAATAAGAGATAAAGAAATTATTAACTTTGCAAATGAAACAGATACTATTTTAGTTTTTTCAAAAACTAGACATTTTAAACATTAATAATTTTGTCTATTTTAGCTGCTAGAATAAAATCATTTTCAGAAAGTCCTTTTATGGCATGCGTGGTTATTTTCACTTCAGCATATCCCCAACCAAAAGAGATATCTGGATGATGTCCTTCTGACTCTGAAATTTTTCCAACTTCGTTTACAAAACTCTGACTTTCTAGAAAATTTTCAAACTTAAATTTTTTAAGTAAAAAAAACATCTCTTGATTATCTTTCGCAAGATCCCACCCATCTACTTTTTTTTGGTACTTATGAATTTCTGATATATCGAAAGGTACTACACCACCTTCGCACGGTAAACATTTTTTATTTAATAAATCACTCATATCAATCATTTGGAGCGGGCAAAGGGGGTCGAACCCTCGACCTTCTCGTTGGCAACGAGACGCTCTACCACTGAGCTATGCCCGCTTTTAATTAATTATTATAATTATGGAGTTTAATAAATGCAAGCAATAAGAAAATTTTTTTAAATATAATCTAATTCTTTTAAATTTTTGCTAAAGATCAAATTTAATTCATTTTGAAATTCTTTATTGAAAATTTTTCTCCAATTATTTTCTGGTCCAAGATGAAAGAAAGGAATTTTTTTTGATTCATTTTTTGATAA
>CABYXQ010000029.1 GCA_902522915.1 uncultured Pelagibacteraceae bacterium
TTAAAAAAAAAAATTGAGACAATCAAAGTTAAAAATCTTTCTAATAAAGCTTTATTGTCAGACCAAGTCAGTACTGAAGCATCCATTATAGCAAAAAATAAAAATATTAGAAAATTAGTGCATTCGTTTCAAGTAAACCTTGCATATAATCCGCCAAAAAAATTTAATGGTTCTTGTCTTGATGGAAGGGATATTGCTTATAAAATTGTTCCTGATGCAGATTTTAAATTTTTTATAACTGCTAATATAAAAACAAGAGCTTTAAGAAGATATAAGGAGCTTAAAGCTTTGAATAAAAAAATTTCATATCAAGAAGTACTAAAAAGTATTAAAAAACGTGATAAAAGTGACTATACTAGAAAGATATCTCCGCTAAAGAAAACAAAAGATTCAGTATTGATTAACACGACAAATTTAACTAAAAGATCGTGTTTTTTAAAAATAAAAAAAATTATAGATAAAAAATTAAAACTTAATGGAAATATATAAAGACTTATCAAATCCAGAATCTCAAGAATTCGAAAAATTACTTAATAGTCAACTTTCAAAAGTTCAAATTGAAGAAGGCAAAATTATAAACGGTAAGATAAATAAAGTCACAGAAAAATTTGTATTTTTATTTGTAGAAGGCTTAAAAAGTGAACCTGTTTTAGATATTAATGAATTAAAAACTATGGGTCTTGGGGAAAAGATAAAAATAGGTGAAACAATTCCAGTATTATTAGAAAAAATTGAAAACAAGCATGGGGAAGTATTGGTATCGGCTAGTAAAGCTCAAAAAATAAAAGGATGGGATAAACTTGTTGAAGCTTATGAAAAAAATGAACCAATTATGGGAAAAATTACCTCAAAGTGTAAAGGTGGTTGCATTGTGGAACATATCGATACAGGATCGTTGATGTTCTTACCAGGTTCGCAAATAAGTGATAAACCTTTAAAAGATATCAGTCATCTTATGAATGAACCACAAAAATTTGCACTTATCAAATTAGATAAAATTAGAGGTAATGCATGTGTTTCACGTAGAGAAATAATATCCTCATTTAAAAAAGAAGATAAAGAAAAAATTATTTCTAAATATAAAGTGGGAGACATAATAAAAGGAGCAGAAGTAAAAGGATATAGTTCATTTGGTTGCTTCTTTAATGTTAATGGCGAGCTTGATGTGCTTTGCCACCTTCAAGAAATTTCATACTCAAGAGTTAATCATCCAGATGAATTTTTTAATATTGGTGATAAGTATGATGTCAAAGTAATTAGTGTTGATAATTCTAAGCTACAAATTGGAGTAAGCTTAAAGCAAATGGGACCTGACCCTTTTGATCATATAGATAATTATGAACTAAATAAAAAGTACCTTGTGAAAGTTGAAAAAATTACTGACTTTGGAGCATTTTGTTCTTTGGAGCCTGGTCTAACTTCTCTCTTACATTCTTCAGAACTAAGTTGGACAAAAAAAAATGCTTCTGCAAAAAAAATGTTTAAAGTTGGTGATGAAATATCTTGCGTAATTACAGAAATAGATAAAGAAAAGCGAAGAGTAGCTATCTCACATAGACTTACTCAGGAAAATCCATTTGAAACCTTGGAGAAAAATTTTCCTTTAGGTACAGTATGTAATGCTGAAGTAGTAAATAAAAATGAATATAGTTTATTCTGCAAAATAGAAGATCTAGATATAGATGCTTTTTTACACTGTAATGATTTAACATATTTAAATAATGGCGAAGAAGAATTAGAAAAATATAAAAAAGGTGACAAAATTAAAGTTAAGATTCTTGAGATAAAAGTTTCAGAGCAGAAAGTTAGAGTTGGATTAAGACAAACTCAAACTGATCCCTTAGATTACTTTAAGGGAAAAAGTAAAAATTCTACAATTACAGTAAAAGTTATTAGCACTGATAATAAAGGTTTAATTGTTAGACCAGAAAACTGCGAAATGGATTTTCAAATTAAAAAATCAGAAATAGCTATAAATTCAGCAGATGCAAGACCATCAAGATGGACTGGTGGTGAAAAATTGGATGTTGCAATTAAAGATATAAATTTAGATAATAGAAAAATAATTTTAAGTATTAAACTTCTAGAAGAGATTGAGAAAAAAGAAGCATTAGATAAATATGGTTCTGAAGGTTCTGGAAAAAATCTTCCTTTTTCATCACTTTCAGATGATCTAAAGAAAAAAGAAGAAAAATAAAAAGATTAAACTTGGCTATTGTAAAATCAAAGCTTTTAAAACAACTTTCAAATAATTACCCAAATTTTTTAAAAAAGGACCTCGACAAATTTACTAATATTATTTTAAATGAAATAAAGAAAGCTCTAAAAAGAGGTGACAGAGTAGAGCTTAGAGGTTTTGGAGTATTTTCTACAAATATTCAAAAAGCAAGGATTTCAAGAAACCCTAAAACTGGTGAAAAAGTTAATACACCTGAAAAAAGAACTATTCACTTTAAAATGTCAAAAGACTTGTTTAAAAAATTAAATAATGATGAATAAAACTGTTTTCGTTGCATGTGATACCTCGAGTATAAATCAGGTAAAAAAAATAATAAGTCAAACAAAAACAAATAAGATTAAGATTATACCAAAATTTGGATTACAATTTTTTTACTCCAAAAATGGCAGAGAATTTTTAGAAAAATTTAAAGATAATTTTTGGTTAGATTTAAAATTAAATGATATTCCGCAAACTGCTTTGTCAGCAATAGATAGTTTAAAAGATTTAAAAGGATGCAAATACATTACAGTCCATGCAAATGGTGGATTGGAAATGATTAAAGCAATTAAAAAAAAAACTATTAAGATAAATAAAAATATAAAAGTTTTAGTAGTTACAATTCTAACAAGCCTCAATAATAAATCACTTAGGGAAATAGGATACACAAAATCAGCAGAACAGTTAGTTTTAAAACAAGCAGGTCTGATAAAAAAATCGAGGTGTGATGGTATTGTTTGCTCTGGGAAGGAAGCAAAAATACTCAGAAAAAAATATAAAAACTTATTTATTATAACTCCTGGAATAAGATTACCCGGGGATAGTAAAAATGATCAATCAAGAGTAATGACCCCTAATGATGCTTTTGAAAATAAAGTTTCTGGAATTGTAATGGGGAGGTCATTAATTAAAGGAAATATTAAAAATAATATTCAAAAATTAATTGATCACTTAAATAAATGATCAAAGGGTCTAAAATTTGTGGGATTTCAGATCTCAATACTCTTAATTTTATAATTAATCATCCATATCCACCTCAATTTATTGGTTTCATTTGTAATTATAAAAAGAGTTCGAGATATATTGATGCTAAAAAGCTAAATGAATTATTAAAATTGGATAAGAAGAAATCTTATTTTGTAGCCGTACTTGTTAAACCTGATGAAGATATTTTAGAAAAAATTAGGTACCTTCCTTTCGATTATTACCAAATTTATGACTGCACACCTGAAGAAATTAAAATTATTAAAAAAAAATATAATAAAAAAATTATTACTGCTTTAACTATAAAAGATGAGAGTGATGTTCAGAAATACTCTTTGTTTTCTGAAATAACCGATATTTATTTGTTTGATAGCAAAGGCTACGAAAAAAGTATAGCTTTTAATCACAAACTTATTGAAAAAATAAATATCAATAAACCACTAATGATAGCGGGCAACATTCAAATAAATGATAATCTTGAAAAGTATAAAAAAATAGCTGATATTATAGATATTTCTGGGGGACTAGAGACTTTCGGAGTAAAAGATAAATCCAAAATAGATATATTTTTAAATAAGATAAAACAAATACATAATGAAACTTAAAAGAGGCATCGCATTAATTGATCAGCATGATCAACACGGTTTTTGGGGAGGTAAATTTGGAGGAAGCTTTATTCCTGAGACATTAAAAAAACCTGTAGAAGATTTAACAAACAAATTTAAAAAACTAAGAAATGATAAAAAATTTCTTAAAAAAAGAGATTTTTATTTCAAAAATTATATTGGAACCCCTACTTCATTTGTAAAACTTGATAATCTAACAAATCATTTAGAAGGAGCGCAAATTTGGACAAAAGTGGTTTCGGAGGCAAATGGTGGAGCTCACAAAATATACAATGCAACTGTTCATGCTCTTATTTGTAAAGAAATGGGTAAAAAATATATCGTTGGTGATACAGGAGCTGGTTATGCAGGAAAAATGCTTAGTATGGCTGCTAAAAAATTTGGGCTTAAATGTAAAATATTTATGGGCGCAAAGGATATTAAAAGACAAAAACCTAACTGCGATGCAATGAGAAAAAATGGGGCTGAAATAGTTCCAGTTCACTCTGGTAGTCAAACACTAGTTGATGCTGTTAGTGAATGTATGAGATACTGGGTATCTAATTGTGAAAACACTCATATGTGTGTTGGAAGCACAGTGGGTCCAAATATATTCGTTAAAATCTGTGGCTGGAGTACTGCACAGATCTCTAGAGAATTAAAAGTACAATTAAAATCAGAATTTAAAAAAATTCCAAAAAAAATAAAACTTATTAATTGTGTTGGCGGTGGAAGCTCTGCTTATGGTTTTTGGAGTGAATTTATTGATTATGATAAAAAACAAATTGAATTAATTGGTGTAGAAGCAGGTGGGCCAAAAAAATCAAAACTTCATGCAGCCCCATTAAGTAGAAATGCCAAAATTGGAGTTTTACATGGAGCAGCGTCTTATCTTTGTCAAAATAGTGAGGGACAAATTAATGACACAGAGTCTATTAGTGCTGGATTAGATTATCCGGGCGTCAGCCCTATTCATTGTTTTTTAAAAGACACAAAAAGAGCAAGATACACTTATGCAACAGACGAGGATGCTCTTAATGCATATGTAATGGTTACAAAATACGAAAATTTAAATCCCAGTTTAGAACCTAGTCACGCATTTGCAGAGGCTATCAGAATTGCACCAAAATTAAGTAAGGACACCGTTATTATTGTAAATTCATGTGGGGATGCAAAAAAAGATAGGGATATTTTAAAAGAAAGATTAGGTAAAAGATAATGGTCTCTTTATTAAATAAGGCATTTCAAGATGCAAAAAATGAAAAACGACCCGCACTACTAACTTATATTGTTGCAGGCGACAATACTAAGATGAAGTCGTTAGAAATTCTTAAATCAATCTCTAATTATGCTGATATTTGTGAGCTAGGGTTTCCTCATAATACTCCAATTGCTGATGGCGGCCAAATTCAAACTAGTGCGTATCGAGCAATTAAAAATGGAATAAAAATCAATGATGTATTTTCAATAGTAAAAGAATTTAAAAAATCAAAAAAAACAAAGCCAATTATTTTAATGGGCTATTACAATATGATCTTTCAATACAATGAAAACAAGTTTTTAGATAAATGTAAAAAAATAAAAGTTGATGGTTTAATAGTTGTTGATCTACCCTACCCTGAAAATAAGAAATTTGCTGCTAGATGCAAAAAAAAAAGAATTAACTTTATTCAATTAGTTTCACCAACAACTTCATCTTTGAGATTAAAAAAGATTATCAAAGACTCTCATGATATGATTTATTATATTAGTATGCTTTCAACTACTGGAGGAAAGCTAAAAGTTTCACCTAAAAAAATACTCGAAAAATACAGTAAAATTAAAAATCATAACAAATCTAAAAATGTTGTTATAGGATTTGGGATAACTGAAAAATCAATAAAATCTCTTAAAAAAGCTGATGGATTGGTAGTTGGAAGTGCAATTTGTAAAGAAATTTCAAACTCTATTAAAAAGAGACAAAATCCTGTCACAAATGTTACTAATATCGTAAAGAGATTAAAAAATAAAATTAAATGAACTGGATTACTAAAATAATAAAAGCAGGTGAAAAAATTAAAACTGCCATCCATAAAAGAGCCTCAAAAGAAGATGTGGCTAATAGTGATTGGACTTCATGTTGCAGAGGTCCAATATTAAAAAAAGATTTAGAGCAAAATCTTTTTGTTTGTCCTGATTGCAATAAGCATCATCGGATTAAACCTCATCAGAGATTTGATATTTTATTTGGTAAAGATAATTATGAAATTTTTAAAACATCAGTTCCAAAAGATGATCCATTAAATTGGACAGATTCAAAATCTTACAAAGATAGATTGAAAAGTGCTCGAAAAAAAACTGGTTTGGATTGCAGTATGGTCGTTGCATCTGGATCAATTAATGGTATTAAAGTTACAACTGTTGCATCAGATTTTGATTTTATGGGAGCAAGTATTGGAGCTGCGGAGGGAGAGGCTTTTTTATTTGCAGCTCAACATGCAATTGAAAATAAAGAAGCATTTCTTGTAATTTCAACGGGTGGTGGAATGAAAATGCAAGAGTCTTTAATTTCATTATCTCAAATGACGCGAACCACTCTTGCCGTAAATGAGGTTAAAGCTGCTGGACTTCCTTATATTGTTTTATTAACTGATCCCACTGCAGGAGGAATTACAGCATCATATGCAATGTTAGGAGATATTCATATTGCAGAACCTGGCGCATTGATAGCATTTGCTGGTGCCAGAGTTATTCAAGGAACTGTTAAAGAAGAGTTACCAGAGGGATTTCAAAAAAGTGAGTACATTGAAAAGACAGGTTTTATTGATTTAATTGTTGAGCGTAAGGATCTTGCGTCTAAAATTGGAACTTTATTATCAATATTGTTAAAGCAAAATTCTGTTATAAGTTCTGAACAAAATGAGACTTCAGAAGATAGTCAATCGCTTACAAAAGCTGCATCCTAAAGAAATAGATCTAAGTTTAGATCGTATTCAAAACCTCTGTAAAAGTTTAGGAAACCCTCAGGATAAAATTAAAGCAATTTCAATTGTTGGTACTAATGGAAAATATTCAACAATCCAAGCAATGTTTTCTATTTTAAAAGAAACAAATATTAAGTGTAATGTCTATACTAGTCCCCATATTAAAAATATTAATGAAAGATTTATTTTTGATAATAAAGAACTCAACAATGAAGAGTTAGCAAATTTATTTGAAAAAGTTGAAAATGCTAATAATAATGAGCCTATTACTTTTTTTGAAATATTGACAGCAGCATATTTTTTAAAAGCTTCACAATATCCAGATAATATTAATCTTATAGAAACTGGCTTATTTCATAGGTTTGATGCTACTAATATTCTTAAAAATAACCTTGCTAGTATTATAACCTCTATTGGTCTAGACCATTTAGATTGGCTACCTAAGAGTCAACAAAATGTTCAAAAAATTATTTATGAAAAAACTTCGACTCTTTTAAATTCAAATATTATAGTTGCAAAACAAAGTAATAAAAAAATTACAGACTGTATTAAAAAAACGATATTAAATAATAGTGCAAATAAATTCTTTTATAATGAAAGTTACAGTTTTACATTAAAAGAAAATGATTTCTTTTATTATGAAGATCAATTTGGTGGAATAAAACTACCAATGCCAAATGTTAAGGGACAATTTCAATTAGAAAATATCTCAACAGCTATTGCAACTCTAAGAATATTGAAAAATTTTAACTTAAATAATCAACATATTAAAAAAGGGATTACAAAAATAATTAATATTGCAAGATTGCAAGAAATTAACTCTGGTAAACTTAAAAAACTTGCAAAAAATCACCGACTTTTTGTTGATGGATCTCATAACCCTTTAGGTGCAAAAGTTCTTAACGAATACTTGGAAAGCCTAAATTGTAATAAACATATAATTCTTGGAATGATGGCTAACAAAAATCACAACCAATATATGAAATATTTTAAGAATTTTTCAACTTTGACCACAGTAGATATACCCAATCAACCCAATTCAATAAAAGGTAAAGAGCTTAAAGATAAGCTGAATATCTTCACAAATATAAATTATAAAGAAAGTATAGAAGAAGCTATTAAATCAATTCCTGTCAAAGAAAATGATATCATCCTAATCACTGGATCTCTTTATCTTGCTGGGGAAGTATTAAATTTAAATTAGATATTGTTATTTAAAAATTCTCTCATGTTACTCTCTGGAACACCACCAACTTTTCTATCTACCTCAACACCTTTTTTATAGATAATTACTGTTGGCACACCTCTAATTCCTGCGGCACTCCCAGTATTAATTCCTCCATCTTCAATATCTGCATAGTAAAAGCCAGCTTTTTCTTTGTACTCATCAGCAAGCTTATCCATTACTGGTTTTAGAGATTTGCATGGCCCACACCAAGCTGCACTAAACTGAATGACTGAAATATTCTCATTTTTAATTTTATTTTCAAAATCTTCGTCTTTAAAATCTATAAGCATATACTTGATATAATTGATTCAATTGATTATTCAATGGGCAAAAAGTAAAATTATCGATTTATTAATTCAAGCATTTAAATACTTTTGTTCAAGATTCATAACATATTCGTTAATTCCATCTAAAAATTTGAGTTTTTCATCCACTGTTTTAAATGAAAACATTTTATCCTCATTTTCCCTAATTTCATCACATTCAGAATAAAAAGCAGAAACTGTCCACCATTTCTCTTTATTGGTGCTTAAAATTCTAGAAGCTATCTTTCTTTTAATTTTTTTGTAAATTTCCTTCGGTAATATCTCTGGTGCCTCATTAAATATAAGACTATGGCCAAAAGTAACCAATCTTTCATCTTCAAATTTATCCAACAATGCAAACTTTTCTTTCCAATCACCATTATGAAAATTTGGAAATAATGCTTGATCTTTAGATGAAGTAAATCCTCCTGAATATATTGACTCCTCAGGTTCGATGTCTTCTTGAGAAGAAGTTTCTATTTTCTCTTCAGCTGCTTCTCTTAAAATATTTAAAATATCTTTTGAAAACTTTTCGTTTGTTTTTACTAATTCTGATCTTCTGTTGATTAAATTTAGATCTAATTTTTTATAAGGGTTAACTTTTAAAGCAAAACTTTTATCTAAAATTATAGGTGCTTTATTAGATTTTACTGTTCTTAAAAATTTTGGAGACTTTTTCATCTCTTTTTTAAGATCTTCATAATTAAGTTTTTGTATTGCCTCAATATCTGCTTTTAAATCGACTACCTGTCCCCATTTATAAACTGGGTGAGAGCAAAAATTTTGATGTAATGGGGCACATAAATATAGATAACTTTTTCCATAAAAATACTCATTAAGAGTAATGATATTTTCTTGTTTTATTAAATTTTCAACCACAAGCTTGCTACTTGTCTTTAAGTATTCAGACCAAATCTCTGGTTGTTTTTTTTTAATTAAATCTAAAACTTTAACTGTAAGCTCTGTATCAAATAAAGCTGAATGAGCTCCAGCAGACTCAAAACCATTCAATCTTGCTAAAGATTCTAGTTTCATAGATTTATTTCCTTTAGCGTTAAGCTCGGTTTTTAAAATATTATCATCGATTGCAAATGCAGCTTTAACAATATTTAATGCATCGTGTCTGACATTTCCTTCTGTATTTGTTAAATAAGGTTTTCGTAAAGATTTAAAAAATTCTTTTCTAATAACTTCATCATCAAAATTTATATTTGAATAGCCTAAAAAAGTTGCTGGAGACCATTCTTTAAACTTACTCTCAATTTGGCTGAGCATTTCATAATGACTAAGATTACTTTTGGTTAATAAATCAACATTAGACTTATTGATACAAAGAGCTGTCGCAGATGGCACTCTATCTTGAGGCATTCTACATCTTGCTGAAAAACGCTCTAATTCTTTAAAGTTTTCATCTAATAATATTCCTCCAATTTCAATTATGGTTGCCCAATCTGTTTGTGCCGAGTCTGTTTCAATATCCCATACTACATAATTCAATTTGCTCTCCTTTGTGTATAAAATTTTTCAACTTTTTCTAAAAACTTATTTTGATAATCTTTTAATCTTTTGCCATCAATCATAAATCTTTGAAATATATTGTCTTTTGTACAAAGCAAAATTACTGCTTGAGAAATCCTTGAACCATGAACTGTATCGTGTGCTAAAGCATAAGCTGCGCATTGCAAATAATAATCTTCAATCCACTCATCCTTTTTTGGTTTATTACTTTGTTTAAAATCAATTATTGTCTCACGTTTTTCATATACACCGATACAATCTGCAGCCCCTGCATATTTTCCTGGATAATATAAAATTGCCTCACATCCCCAAATTTCATCTAATTTATTTCTTAAGCCGTTTTCAATTATTTGGTCTGCCATCATTCTCTCTCTAGTATTATCTCCCAATAAATCTAAATTTAATTTACCAAGTAAAAACTTTTCAATGTAATCATGCATTGAGGTACCTCTACTGCTAGCTTCCCTTTTAATAATTTCAGCTTGCTTATGACCTACTCTATCTTTCCAAGCTTGAAGTGATGCTTTTTTTTCCTCAGATTCGGTTGCTTTTAATATTGTTGTAACTGAAGGTAGTTGCTCTTCATTCACAGAATAATGTCGTGATCCATCAACTATTGATCTAGTAGAGTTTGGATAAATATATTTATTATTCCACTGCATTTGATTTCTTATATTCTTTATTGAAGAAAAATAGAAATTAATTTTTTGCTTGTTTTGAGTGATCGACAAATTTTTCTACATTTTCAGTTTGAACAGCTTTTTCAAGTTGCTCTGGGTCTTTAATACTTTCAAGAGTTCTAGTAATTGACCTTGCATCCGTACCAAACTTATCCACAACAGACATTGCTTCTTCTAATTTTTTTCTAAGAGAAATTATATTTTCAAAATGTTTTCCAAATCTTGAGGTAATTGTTTTTAAGTGATTATAGATTTCTGTAGCACCTTTTTGAACTTTTAAAGATTGAAAGCCCATATGTAAAGATTGTAAGTATGCTGAAAGAGTATTAGGTCCACAGATTACAACTTTATATTTTTTCATTAATTCTTGAGTTAACAATTCTTTAGTACTTGGATCTTGATATTCAGTTAGCTCTTTGTATAAACTTTCAGTTGGTGCATACACAATTGCAAAATCTGTAGTTTTTGGTGGAACAATATATTTTTCATTAACACTTTTTGCCTTGGCTTTAAAAGCTGTAGATAATTTTGCTCTAGCATCTGCTACAGCCTTTTTGTCTTGGGCGTCATGACCATCGGTAATCGCTTTAAATTTTTCCACCGGAAAATGACTATCAACAGGCACCAAAACATCTCCTTGAAGTTTAATTGCAAATT
This sequence comes from uncultured Pelagibacteraceae bacterium, assembly GCA_902522915.1. Classification (GTDB taxonomy): domain Bacteria; phylum Pseudomonadota; class Alphaproteobacteria; order Pelagibacterales; family Pelagibacteraceae; genus Pelagibacter. The sequence continues at coordinate 11,159 of CABYXQ010000029.1, forward strand.
CAACATTTTCACTTGTATCTTCCTTCATCTTAACATTAGTCATAAATTGAGAAGCAGGCAATAAATCTTTAATTAAAGCATCCAAACTAAACTCTGCAAGGGTTCCATATTTTTTAACACCTGCTAAAATTTTAGTGATCCCTTCTTGGCTTTGGTTTAATAATTGAACTTGCTGATTAAAGTTACCAACTTTCTCATCCACTTTGGTCAAAGCTTCAGTCATATCTTTTGTTACTCCAGTAGATAGGTTGTTAAATGAAGTCGACATTGAGCCTAATGAGGTATTAATAGTATTATTTAAGGTTTCTTTTAAGTTAACTATTTCCATTTTTAAATTAGCTATCTCTTCTGCTTCTTTGTTTTCATTTTCATGTTTTGGTTTAGAT
>CABYXQ010000030.1 GCA_902522915.1 uncultured Pelagibacteraceae bacterium
TTCCTACAAAACTATCTAAAAAAAAGTGTATTAAATTTAATTATGAGTTTAAGAAAGAAGTTAAAATTTTATTATCAAAATTAAATTTTAAAAATGATACCTTTGTTCATAGAGATTTTCACATATCAAATTTAATGTATTATAAAAAGAAGATAGGTGTTATTGATACTCAAGATGCTTTAATTGGAAATAAAGCTTATGATTTAGCATCTTTTATAGATGATGTTAGGTTTAAGACTTCAAATAAATTTAAAGAACAGATCTATAATTATTATTTGAAAAAAAATAAACAAGTTAAACTTAAAGAATTTAAAACAGACTTTGAAATTTTATCAGTTTTAAGAAACTTCAAGATAATTGGGATATTTGTTAGATTAGGAGAAAGAGATAATAAAAAAAAATATCTTAAATTAATACCATATGCATGGAAAATGATTGAATATAGAGCAAATAAAAACAAAATTTTTAATAATTTAATTATTTTAATAAAAAAAAATTCCTTAAGATATTAAGTAAATATTATGAAAATTAATACAGCCTTAATTCTATGTGCAGGATTTGGTAAAAGATTAAATCCGATTACATTATCTACTCCAAAACCATTACTTGAAATAAATAATGTTGCTGTACTTGAAACTTGTATTAAATTGATAGAAAGCTTGGGAATAAAAAAAGTTATTATAAATACATTTTATCTAGGAAATCAAATATCCAATTTTTTAACAAAAAAAAAATTTAATATAAATATAAATATTATTGAAGATGGAAAAAGTATTTTAGATACAGGTGGTGGCATACTTAATATGGTTAATAATTCAGAAGATAATGATTTTTTAATATTTAATCCTGATACTTTGTGGGGTAAAGAATATTTTGATGAAATTGTTAAAATGGAAAAATTATATTTTTCTCAAAATATTGAAAATATTTTACTACTGACTAAAAAAAACTTAAGTTTTGATAAAAATCTAAGTGGTGATTTTAATCTTGAAAATAGTTTAATTTCTAAAGGTGAAAAAAATAATTTTATATATACTGGTTGCCAAATTTTAAATAAAAAATTATTTACAAACTATAAATTAGAGAATTTTTCAATTGCAAAAGTTTGGAATAGTTTGATTGAAAAAAATAAGTTATTCGGTTATGAAAGTTATAATAATTTTTATCATTTAACAGATCTTGAAACTTTTAAAAAACTAAAAGATCATTAGCTCTTTCTTTATCTAAATATTTACATTCATTAATTTTATTGTCATCAAATTTTATAACTAATGGATTACCAGTTGGTATTTCTAACTTTGAAATTAAATTGTTGTCCAATTTAAATAAATATTTACAAAGAGCTCTTATAGAATTTCCATGAGCAGAAATTAAAATATTGTTATTAATTACTTTTTTTTCAATTTCCATTTTATAAAATTCTAACACTCTCTCATAAGTATCTTTTAGTGATTCTGTGTCTGGGATTCTAACTGAAGGTATATCTTTATAAATTTTGATATTTTTTGGATGATATGGATTATTTTTATCAAGAGGATCAGGTCTCAAGTCCCATGATCTTCTAAACTGTAAAACTTTATCTTCTCCAAGTTTAATTTTCATTTCATCTTTATTTAATCCTGTAAGAGCACCATAATGTCTTTCATTTAGTTGCCATGCTGCAGTTGGTTTTTTATTATCGTTTAATATTTCTTGTATAATTCCCAAAGTGTTTTTTGCTCTTAACTGAAATGAACAGTAGTAAAAATCAATTTGTACTTTTAAATTTCTGATTAAATTACCCGCCTTTTTTGCTTCTAATTTACCATTTTCAGCTAAATCAACATCAACCCATCCAGTAAATTTTTTTTCAAGATTCCAGATACTCTGGCCATGTCTAACTAAAATTAAATAACTCATTTGCTTATCTTTTAGATTAATTTAATAAATAAAACTATAAATTTAAATGATTAAATTTTTTTCAAAATATAAATTTATTTTTTATTTAGCTAATATATTTTTAATCATTTTTTATATATATCCTGGAAGTATTTTGGGCTATTTCATTTATGGTGATTTACAAGCCCAGCCACAAATAACTCGTGATTTTATAGTTTCAACAAACCATGTTTATGCTTTTTTTTTAATTTCGTTATTGGGTTTTTTAACTTTTAAAGAGTCAAACAAATCAAATTTATTAATTTTATATTTATTAATATTGTCTATTATTTTAGAAACATTACATTTAGTTATACCTGAAAGAAGCTTCGAGTTGGCTGATTTATTTGGAAATTTAATTGGTGTTATAATATTAATAATTATCAATTATTTTGGTAAAACAAATGAAAATTATTAAAACTAATTTTTTATTAATAATATTATTTATAGTTTCTGGCTGCTCTTCAATACCATCTAATACTTCAAATAGTTGTTCAATATTTGAAGAAAGATATTTATGGTACAAGCATGCAAAAAAGTCCGAGCAAAAGTGGGGCACACCTATATATTTACAACTTGCAATAATTAAAATGGAGTCAGGTTTTGATTGGTTGGCTAAACCACAAAGAAAAAAAATATTTAAGGTAATTCCCTACAAGAGACCTTCAAGTTCATTTGGTTATTCACAAGCAGTCAAGGGAACTTGGCAACAATATAAAAATGAAACAGGAAATAAATTAGCCACCAGAACTAGATTTAAAGATAGTGTAGATTTTATTGGATGGTATACAAGCAAATCTGAAAAAATTCTTAAAATTTCTAAAGAAGATGCATTCAAACATTATGTTGCTTATCACGAAGGTTGGGGAAATTATAAAAATTATAAAAATAACGAGAAAATAATAAATTTAGCTAAGAGAGTTGAAAAGCAATCAAATATTTATAAAAAACAATTATTTGATTGTAAAAATTCCTTATCTACAAGGAAATATATTATCTTTTAATTTAATTGTTTTTTTAACTCTATATCAACAGCATCAATACGTTTAGTATTTTTTGCAAGCGCTAGATACATCGTAGGTGTTACGTATAAAGTAAAGAATGTTGAAATTATCATCCCACCTAAAATAGTTGATCCAACAGCTAATCTTGATCCTTCTCCAGCCCCAGGTCCAATATTACCAATTACCAACGGCAACATTGCTATCATTGTACTCAAAGAAGTCATAATTATTGGTCTTATTCTAAGTTTGCATGCTTTAATCAAAGCATCTTGTATTTTAACTCCAGTTGTTCTTATTTGATTAGCATAATCTACAATTAAAATACTATTTTTAGTCGAAATACCAATTAGAATTATTAAAGCTATTTGTGAAAATATATTTACTGAACTGTTTAAAAGTAAAATAAAAACTAATCCGCCAAAAACTGCAAGCGGAACGGTTAAGATAATTATAAATGGGTGAACAAAAGAATTAAACGTTGCTGCCATTACTAAGTAAGCAGTTAATAATGCAAGTGCAAAAATTAAATATATTTCATTTGTTGTTTCTTTTAATTCTTCTGATTTTCCTTTCCATGTAATCTGATTTTGAGGAGCAACTCTAATCATAACATCCTCCTCTAGGTATTTTATTGCCTCTGTTAATGTATAATCATCTGAAAGTGCTGCTGAAATAGTAACAGCTCTCTGACGATTATATCTTGGTAATGCTTCTGCCGTTCCTTTTTCTTTGAATTCGACAAGGCTTGCAACTGAAACTAGTTTACCTGTAGTTTCAGATCTAACAAAAATCTTTGATAATCCATCCTTGTCTCTTCTATCAGCTAAATATTGCTGTAAAATGATTGGGTACTCTCTTCCTTCTTTGCTAAAAGAAGTTACTCTTTTTCCACCGTATAAAGTTTCAAGAGTTCTTCCTATATTTTCAGTAGATACACCCAAGTCATTTGCTCGATTTTTATTTGTTATTAACTTAACCTCAGGCTTATTTTTTGTGTAATCACTCTCAATTCGAAACATGTTTCTGTTTTTTCTTAATTCTCTCAAAACACTACTTTGGATTTCTTCTAGTTCCTCGTAACTAGATCCATAAATAACCATTTGAACTGGTTTGTTATAACTAGAAACTCTTATTCCTTGAGGAGATATTGGGAAAGCAAAAGTTTCAGGGACTGAAACTACTTGTCCAATTGCTTCTCTTAGAACAGTCTGGCTATTTTTTTCTCTGTTTTTCCATTCGTCTAATAAAGCAATTATAATAAATGTATTATAGGTTGTTGCAGATTTACCAAATCCTGGAACTCTCATTATTAGTCTTTCATAAGGACTATTTTCGGCTTGTAATAATTTCAATATTCTACCCTCGATTATTTGAGCTTTTTCTTGAGTGTATTCAAATGAGCTACCTTCATCAGTTGAGCCTATTATCAAATAAGAGCCTCTATCTTCCATAGGTAATAATTCTTTTTTTGCAAAATTAAAAAGATATCCAGATGCACAAATAATTAAGATTATAAATAATGAAATAGTTTTTTGTTTATTAATCCAATATTTAAGTGAGTCTATATAAAATCCAGTAAAAGATCTAAATCCATTATTAAATTTTCTTACAAAAAAATTAATTTTATCTTTTTTATTTAAGAATTTACTTCCTAGCATTGGAGATAAAGTTAATGCAACAAAAGATGATACCACAATAGAGAAAGACAATGCTATTGCAGTTTCTTTAAATAATGTTCCAGAAATTCCTTTTATAAATATTAATGGTAAGAATACGGCAACTAAAATTAATGTAGTTGCAATAATAGCAAAAGTAATTTGTTTTGAGCCCTTGTATGCTGCAACTAATGGTGTTTCACCATTTTCTATCCTAGTATAAATAGCATCAGTCATAATTACAGAGTCATCAGTAATTATTCCAATTGCTAAAATAAAACTTAGTAATACAAATATATTTATAGATAAATCAAACATATATAGCCCAAGAAATGAACCAATTAAACTAACTGGTAATGCTACTGCCGGTACAATTACTGCTTTAAGATTACCAAGAAAAAGATAAATAATTAAAACAACTAAAACAAAAGCAATAACAAGACTTTTATAGACTTCTTCGATTGCAGCACCAATATAGGTAGCCCTATTAAATGCTACTTCTAGTTTTAATCCATCTGGCAAAGACTTATTAAGTTCATTTATTTTAGCCTTTACTTCTTTAGACAGTTCTACCGTTGAAGCCCCACTTTTTGCATAAATTCCAATCCCAACTGTTTTTAAATTCACAGCATTTTTTCTTTGTGCTTTGAATAAAGTTTTTTCCGAAACAGGGCCAAATTCAACATTTGCAACATCGGAAAGAATTATTACTTTGTCTTTATTTTTTCTAAGAGGTAACTGCTTTATCGTGTCTATGTTAGTGTAAGATTTATCAATATTTAAAGTTAAATCCTTATTATTTGCCTCCAATGTACCCGCTGGAAGGTTTATATTTTCATTTCTTAAAGCTCCTTCTACCTCTTGAATCGTTAGATCATTTGCAGCTAATTTAATTGGGTCTATCCAAACTCTGACACTAAGCTCCCTTAACCCACCAACTAGAATTCGACCAACATTGGGTACACTTGAAAATGCATCAATGAGATATCTTTCAGCATAATCTCCAAGATCTAGATCGCTCCAAGTGGGAGATGAAAGTCCTACCCACATAGTAGTTGTGAAACCCGCTGCTTGTTTTAAAATTTGTGGTGGATTTGACTCGCTTGGTAAATTATCTACAACTCGCGCAACTCTCTCTCTTATATCATTTGCTGCATCGTCTAAGTCTATATCTGTATTAAATTGAATATTAATTCTGCTTCTTCCATTTAAAGAGCTTGAATCGATATTTTTAATTCCTTCAGCTCCACCTATAACGTCTTCAAGTTTTTGGGTGATTTCTTCATCGACTATTTCTGCTGACGCAGATTTATAATCTGTTTGAACTTGAACAACGGGAGGCTGGATACCATCAGGGAGCTCTCTAACTGGTAGCTCTAAGAAAACAAATATACCAAAAATAATTAAAATTAAAGACATGACCCAAGCAACAACAGGTCGTTTTATGCTAACTTCAGTTATATACATTTAATTATTTTTTTTCTTTTTCAGATTTTTTAAAAATATTTTTTAACCAATCAAATTTACCTTTTTTTGATTCACCTTTTTTTGACTTATCTTTTTTACCCCAACTCGAATTTCCCTTTTTTTTCTTGGCTCCTTTTTCAATTGGTCTTATTGTTAAATTTGGTCTTACTTTTTTTGTTCCTTCAGCAACAATTTTATCACCGTTATTTAATCCATTTAAAATTTCTACAAAACCTAAATATCTATCTCCAATAGTTACTTTTGTTTTTATTACTTTGTTTTTTTCATCAACTTTATAAATAAAAATATTTTCACCTTCGACGATTGTACTTGTGTCTGGTGCACTTAAACCATCTCTTACATCATATTTTATTGAAATTTCTAGAAATGATCCAGGTAGTATCTCCCCAGACATATTATCCATCTTTATCCTAGTAGCCAAAGCTCTTGTATCTTCACTTATTCTACTCGCAAAAGAGTCAACCTTCCCCTGATAAACTTTATTTTTATAACCAGAAAATTTTATATCAACTGGTAAACCAACTTTTATGAATGGCACAAAAATTTCAGGTATATCTACGTCACAATAAATTGAACTAGTATCCTCAAGATTAATTAATATTGAAGATTTAGAAACTTCTATATCTTCAGAAAATTCTCTTTTACCAATAACACCATCAAATTGTGCAATAATTTTTCTATTTTTAAGATTAGCAATTACCTCTCCCTTTTTAACTTTTTGATTAAAACTTATTGGTTTTAGTATTTCATATTTTTCAATTTTAAATGATTGTGTTTGAACTGGAGCCGCAGTTCCGTATGTACTTATAACATTTTCAAAAACTCTTTCTTGCGTTGTAGTTACTATTATACCTGGAGGGGGTCTTTTACTAAATTTTTTTTTGAAGTGATTTCCAATCATTGTTCTTCCAATAATTACAGTCGCAATGATTAAGAAAAATATAATTATTATACTCGTTATTTTTGTAGATGTTTTCATTAACTAATTCTTTCCATACTCGGCCCAGGAGCCATCGTATACTGTGGGCATATATTTAGCATTTATTAGAGAATAAGCTAGTGCCAATACACTCGCAGTAACTCCTGAACCACATGTAAACACTATATTTTTATTATGATTTAACTTAATAGCTTTAAATTTTTCTAAAATTTTATCTTTACTAGCAAAGGTATGATCATCATTTATAAGTTCTGAAAAAGGTAAACAAAAAGAATTTTTAATTGAACCACTTCTTAAACCTTTTCTAGGCTCAGCAACTTTTCCTTCAAATCTGTCTTTACTCCTAGCATCCACTACATTAAATTTATTTTCAGAAATATTATTATCTATCTGTTTTTTATTTATAACTAGCTCTATATTTTCTACACATGAATAACGAGAAACTTTGGTTATAACACTTTCACTATTAGTAATTTTATTTTCTTTTTTCCATTTTTTTAATCCTCCATTTAGTACATGAACTAGTTTTGGATCGTGGCCAAAATAAATTAAGTTATACCAACATCTACAGGAACTAATTACGTCAGAGTTATCATATATTACTATTTTATCATTATTTTCTATTCCCATATCACTTAGAATTCTTTCCCATGATTTAGAGTCAGTTAACATATGTGGTAAATCTGTATCTATTTTTGAATTTTTATCCAAATCAAAAAAAACTGCATTTGGTAGGTGTTCTTTATTGTATTCATCATAACCATTTCTATTTGTATTAGGCATATGCCATGAAGCATCAATAATTTTTACATTGTATAAGTTTTTTTCTAGCCAACTTGTATCTATCAAAGACATATTATCTTTTTTCTAAATATCTTTGATGATATTCCTCTGCAGAACAATAATTTTTTACTAAACTTATTTTGGTTACAACTTTTCCTGATAATTTAAGATTTTTATCTGTAATAATTTTTTCAGCAATTGATTTTTGTTTTTCATTTAGATAAAAAATTTCACTTCTATATTGAGTTCCAAAATCTGGTCCTTGAGAATTTAAAGTAGTTGGGTCATGAAATTCAAAAAAATAGTTAAGAATTTTTTCATAACTTATAATGTTTGGATCAAAATCTAATTTTACAACCTCTGCATGACCTGTTGCTCCAGTGCATACTTCCTCATAATTAGTTTCTTTATTTTTACCACCACAATAACCAACCTCAGTTTTAATTACTCCATTGACTTTGCTAAATTTGATTTCTGGTCCCCAAAAACATCCAAGTCCTAAAATTGCTATTTCCATTGATAATTAAGTTAATTAATCTAAAGTTAATCATATGTTTTCAAAAAATCAATTAGGCTTTTTTTACATGTTCATTTCAGTATGTGCATTTTCTTTAATGGATGTGATTGTAAAGTGGTCCGATACTTATCCTGTCGGCCAAGTCTTATTTTTTAGAGGGTTTTGTGGAATAATCCCAATCTTATTTCTTATCCCAAGAGATAGATATTTAGATTTTTATAAAACAAATAGATCTTCACTTCATTTCAAAAGATGTTTTGCAGGCTTGATTGCTATAGTATCTATATTTGTTGCTTTAAGAAACTTACCTTTAGCAACAGTTGTGAGTATTTCCTTTGCAGCACCAATATTTACTACTATTTTCTCAATATTCTTATTGAGTGAAAAAGTAGGTTTTTACAGGTGGTTAGCAGTTTTGGTAGGATTTATTGGAATTATTGTTATTTCAGAACCAGGATTAAGTGATTTAAATTTTTATTATATTTATCCAATAATTTTTTGTTTAGGTTTATCTTATGTTGCAATAGCTATAAAACAATTATCTTCGACTGAACCTGTTTGGTTGATAAGTTTTTTCTTTTCTTTATCTATATTGATTTTAAGTTTTTTTACTTTTTATCAAAATTGGATAATGCCAAGCTTTATTGACTTATTGTTATTGTCAATGATTGGAATATTAGGTGGTCTTGCAAATTTATGGTTATCACAATCATATAAATTTTCTGACGTAAGTTTAGTTACTCCACTTAAATATTTGGCGTTAGTGTTTGCAATAATATTTGGTTATTTTATTTGGGATGAAGTACCAACGACCAAAACAATTATAGGTTCTTTATTGGTGATTTCTTCTTCATTTATAATTTTTAGAAGAGAAATGGTTTTAAATAAAGAATTATCAAGACCAAGACATGAATAAAACCCCAACATATTGGAGAACTGCAAAAAAATATTTATCAAAAAAAGATAAAGTAATGGCCTCTTTAATAAAAAAATATAATTCACCCTCTGAAACGGTATTAACAACAAGAAAGGATGTATTTTTTTCACTTTGTAAAAGTATTATTGGTCAACAAATTAGTGTTGCAGCGGCTAATTCAGTGTTTTTAAAATTTAAAAAAAAATGTAAAAATAAAATTAATGCTAAAGTTGTAAGCAAGATATCTACAGCTCAATTAAAAAGCTGTGGACTTAGTAGGCAAAAAGTTAAAGGAATTAAAAGTCTAGCAAAACAAATATTAAATAAAAAATTTAATCCAAGAATTATTTCAAATATGTCAGATGAGGAAGCAATTATATACCTATCCAAATTAAGGCAAATTGGGAGATGGTCAGCTGAAATGATTTTATTATTTACTTATAACCGTTCTAATATTTGGCCAATTCAAGATATAGGTTTACTAAGAGCTATCTCAAAAAATTATAAAAAAAAATATTTACCACCTGAAAGTTACGTAAATTTATTAAAAAAAAAATTTTCGCCATATTGTTCGGTAGCGACATGGTATTTATGGCGAAGTATAGATCCAGAGCCTATTCAATATTAAATCCCTCCACAACCTGCATATATCTTTCTGTTGTACCCTTCGCTAATGCCCATCCTTCTTGATAAGATTTTGAGTCATGACATTCTATAGCTTTTTCATAAGTTGGAAATTCCCATACCACAGTTCTTGGAAATTCTTTGCCCTCATAATTTTTATATCTTCCTCCGCGAATGATAGGTTTTCCACCATAACTTTTAATTAAAGGAACAACTGCTTCTGAATATTTTTTCATGTTATTTTGGTTTTCTACTTTTAAATATAAACTTATCCAATATCCTTTCATATTAATCCATCCATTGTTTGTAGTTATTTAAATTATCTATTAAAAATTTAGGTAATTTATCTAAAGGGTAGTTTTCAAGCTTACTACCTTCAAATTTATCCTGTCTTTTATCCGCAGTTAAATCATAAATTGCTTTTTTGTTTTTAATAATTTCATTTATTTTATCTATAGTTAGGGGATTTTTGTCAAATTCAATATGATGAAGATACGATCTTAGCTTGTGCTGGATTTCAATTGCAGTTTTTATATTAGTAAAGTGCCACCCACCATTTTTAATTATCTCACAACTTATGAATTTCTTTTCTGAGAAAAAAGCATCTAATCTATAAAATGGATATTTTCGATCTTTTATATTTCTAATCCATTGGGGACTTTTAAGGTATTTTTTCTTACAACCCCTAGTACCTGTCCAAGTTAAATTTGGTAATTTTAGATTAAATTTGTAATAAAGCATATCTTGATTAAAAAAAATTATTTTTTTTTTTATTTTATCAAAAATTATATTTTCTAAATTTGGTATTTCATCTACATCCGAAATTAAAATAATATCTTCACTGTTAGCATTTTTTAAACCGTTGATAATAAAATTTCTTTGTCCACTCTCTCGATGCAAAGCATTCATTATTAA
>CABYXQ010000031.1 GCA_902522915.1 uncultured Pelagibacteraceae bacterium
CTAAGACCTTTAATATTTAAAATAGATCCTGAGAGAGCACATAGCTTAGCAATTCAATCACTAAAATTTAACTTAGTTTCAAATGTATTTGATGAAAATAAAAATGATCCAATTTTTAAAACAAAGATTTTTGATAAAGAGATAGAAAATCCAATAGGGATAGCAGCTGGTTTTGATAAAAATGCTGAAGTATATAATCCTTTATTTAGACTAGGTTTTGGATTTGTGGAAGTTGGCACTATTACACCTTTAAAACAATATGGAAATACAAAACCAAGAGTTTTTAGACTTGTTGAAGATGAAGCATTAATTAATAGATTAGGATTTAATAACCATGGAGCTGAAGTTGTTTTAGATCGAATTAAGTTAAATAGTAAATTGGGATTACTTGGTATTAATATTGGCCCTAATAAAGACTCCAATGATAGAATGAATGATTATTTAATTGGATTAAAGACTTTTCATCGAGTTGCAGATTATATAACAATTAACATTTCATCACCAAATACTGAAAATTTAAGAAATTTTCACGAAGAGACTAAATTACAAGAATTACTTAAATCTATAATAAAAGAAAAAAATAATTTAAATTCAAAAGTTCCAATTGCCGTAAAAATTTCACCAGATATAGATGAAAATCAAATTAATTTAATTTCCGAAATTCTTTTAGAAAATGAGATAAAAGCTATAATTATTTCAAACACATCTGAGTCATCTAGAGATTTACTTAGTGATATTCAAAAACATCAGAAAGGTGGTTTGTCTGGAAAACCAATTGAAAAAAAATCAAATTTATTAATAAGTAAATTCTATAAATTATTGAAAGGTAAGATCAAGATTATAGGGGTTGGAGGCGTTGACTCTGGACAGACAGCATACGATAAATTTTTAGCTGGGGCAGATTTTGTTCAGCTTTACACAGGAATGGTTTTTAAAGGTCCAAATATTGCAGGTATTATAAAAAAAGACTTAAAAGAATTATTAATAAGAGATGGGGTCAAGAATTTCACTGAAATTGTAGGAAATAAAACTCAATCTTAAATCTATAAAACTTGACGCATTCAATATCTCACCTTATATAGGCACTGTTGTTATGTCAAAAAAATGTGAATTAACCGGTAAAATACCAATGAAAGGTCATAATGTTAGTCATGCTAATAATAAGACCAAAAGAAGATTTTTGCCTAACTTAAAAAAAGTTAAGTTTACAAGTGAATTAATGAAAAGAAGTTTAAAATTAACTGTAAGTAATTCTGGCGTTAGATCAGTAGATAAAAAAGGTAGTTTTGATGAATTTATCAAAACTGTTAAAAATAAAAATTTATCTCCAAGATTAAAAAAACTAAAAAAAGCTATTTTAATTAAATCACCATTTAAGAAAAAGCCCGTAGCCAAATCTGTGTAATGAATAAATTGTTTTTACTTCTCTCATTTTTAATGGGTGTTGTTGTCTTATCTTCTAATTATTTAGTTCAATTTCCTATTAAACATTATGGATTAGAACAAATACTTACATATGGAGCTTTTAGTTACCCAATAGCATTTTTAATTACTGATTTAGCAAATAGATCTTATGGAAAATTAATTGCAAAAAAAATTGTATATATTGGATTTGTTATAGGCATTAGTTTTACCTTGTTTTTTTCAACTAATTTTGGGGATTTAATTTCAGTTAGGATTGCAATTGGATCTGGGACTGCTTTTTTGCTTGCTCAATTATTAGATGTGAAAATATTTGATCAATTACGAAAAAAAAAGTGGTTTATAGCACCTCTCACTTCTTCATTTATAGGTTCTACTGTTGATACTATTTTATTTTTTTCAATATCTTTTTATGCAACAGGTATACCTTGGGTTACACTAGCTTTAGGTGATTTGGCAGTTAAGATATTTGTTGCATTGATAATGTTAATACCTTTTAGATTGTTATTAGGAACTCTCAAAGCTGTTAAAGCTTAATATAAAAATTTATAAGATAAAATTTTATAAGCTAATTTAGCTACAAGAAAATTATATGAATCAAAACCTTTAATAGGAGATAATTCATTAATATCGGCTCCAACAATTTTAGAATTTTTCGCAGCTGTTCTAATAATATCTAAAGTTTCGTCCCATAATAAACCACCAGGTTCAGGAGTTCCGGTTGCAGGCATAATACTTGAGTCTAATCCATCAACATCAAAAGTTAGATAAACCGTTTTATTTTTTATTAATTTTTTAAACTTTTTAAGATTCCAATTACTTTTATCTTTTGCCCAAAATATATTAATGCGCGAAGAATTTTTTTTTAAAAAAGGAATTTCACTTTTTGAAATATTTCTTATACCAAAAGAAATAACAGAAACATTAGGATAATCTAAGCATCTTTTAATAGCTGAAGCATGAGAAAATTTTTCTCCATTATAACTTTCACGTAAATCTGCATGTGCATCAAAGTGTAAAAGACAAATATCTTTATATTTTTTTACAAATGGAGCAATACAACCTGGTGTAATTGAGTGTTCTCCCCCAAAAGTAATTGGAAAAAGATTTTGGTCTAAAATTTCCTGGTTTATTTTAGACATTTTATTTAATGCTCTTTTAATATTTTTATCTATTTTAAATGGTTTTAATGTTTTAATACCTATCTTTTTATAAGGCTCACAATTTAATTCCTCATCATAAAGCTCTACTTGATGTGATGCTTTAATAATTTCTTTAGGCCCATTTTTTGTTCCAACACCATAACTAACGGTCTTCTCGAGACCAAAAGGAACTACTACAACTTTTTCTTTAAAATTAAATTTATTGTCAACTCCCAGAAATCCTTTTTTATTTGAAAGATATTTCACTATTTATCCTTTTATTTTATATTTCAATTTCACCTCTTAAAAAAGTTACTGCTTCACCTCCTATTTTAACTCTATCTTCGTTATGAGTACAATAGAGTTTTCCACCTCTTTCTGAAATTTGATGAGCAAGTAATTCTTTCTTATTTAGGATCTTAGACCAATAAGGAATTAATTCACAGTGTGCTGATCCAGTTACAGGATCTTCTGGTATTCCTAGTTTTGGGGCAAAATTTCTTGAAACGAAATCAACTTTATTTCCTGGTGCAGTGACTATGACTGCAGGGCAATCTAATTCTTTTAATTTTTCCATATTAGGATTAATAGATTTTATATCATCCTCATTTTCAAAAATTGCAACAGCATCTCTATTACGAAAAAGTGCCAAAGGTTTTTTTCTGAGAGCCTCCGAAACCAATTCAATATTATTATATATTTCTGGAGGTCTAGAAGGAAAATTCATTATTAATAGATTTTTATTTTTAGAAACAATTAAACTATCACCAATTTTAGTTTTGAAAATAATTTTATCAAATTTAAGATTTAACTCCTCTATAATTACATGAGCTGTTGCAAGAGTAGGGTGTCCTGCTAAATCTAGTTCAGATAATGGAGTAAACCATCGAATATCAAATGAATCATCTTTATTAATAAAAAAAGCAGTTTCGGATAAATTATTTTCTTGCGCTATTTTTTGCATAACTTCGTCAGGTAACCATTTCTTTAAGGGACATACTGCTGCAGGATTTCCTTTAAATACCTCAGATGTAAAAGCATCAACTTGATATATTGGAATTTTCATCTCAAAATATTTTTATTTAAATATTTTAGAAAAATTTTTTCTATCTCTATTTTTCCATTCACCTTTGTGATATGCATCACTTGCAATCAAAGGTAAAACACTAGTTGCTTCAGCAAAAACCATTTGTTCTTTAGTTACATCTACTTTACCCCAAGAACTAGCTTCTTTAAGTGTAGAGCTACTACAAGCCCCATCTCTTGAGTCAGCAACTGTAATTTGAACTGCATATTTATGCATTTCTACATCTTTACCTAGCAGTTCAGCACAAATAACAGTATCTTGAATAAAATTTTTAGGAACTCCACCTCCAATCATAAATAATCCTGATCCTTTAGATTGAATTTTTATCTCAGTTAATTCTCTAAATTCTCTTATTGAGTCTATGGTTAAATGTTTTTTTGGATTTTTTTCTTGATGGATTACTAAACCAAATCCCGCACTTGAGTCTGTGAAGGCCGGACAAAATATAGGAACATCATTGTCGTAAGCTGTTTCAATTAAAGATCCTTTTTTTTTTGAGTTTTTTTTCAAGTATTTCCCCATTTCA
The DNA here is from genome assembly GCA_902522915.1 of uncultured Pelagibacteraceae bacterium. GTDB lineage: Bacteria > Pseudomonadota > Alphaproteobacteria > Pelagibacterales > Pelagibacteraceae > Pelagibacter. Next base: position 4,178 of record CABYXQ010000031.1, read on the forward strand.
TAAATAAATTCTCGGGAAGTGTAACTCCTAGGATCTAATTCATCTGCTATTTCACATATAATTTTATCACACATTTGAAGCTCTTCTTCATCGATATATGTATCGTATATTCTATCTATATAATTATTTCTTAATTCAGTATCATCTTGAAACTGTGATCCTTGATAATGTTTAAAACCTAGTGCTTCGAAGAAGTCCATATCTACAATAGAAGCGCCGGTTGCAACTATTGCATCAACCATGTTATATTTTACAAGATCCTTATAAATATTCATACATCCGGCAGCTGATGTAGACCCAGCTAATGTTAAAAAAATTGTACAATCTTTATCTTTTAACATTTCATTATAAATATTTGCAGCGTTAGCTGTCTCTCTTGAAACAAAAGACATCTTCTCCATGGATGAAATTATTTTTCTGGAGTCGAATGAAGTTATGTCTATATGTTCTACAGGTTTTTTTAAAAAATCTTTTTTACTATTATGACCTAAGTTCTTTGGATCTGACATTAAGCAACTAAAGTAGCTTTATTAATATCTTTATCATACATAGTCATTATTGGTTTATCTTCAACTTCGTAAATCTCATTTGAATAGTATCCATTAAATTTTGTTCTAAATGTCAATCCATAAGCACCAAGCTGCCCAAGTTCAATGTAATCATTTTCTTTTATATTGTTGGGAAGTAAAAACGGACCCTTCATATAGTCCATGCTATCACATGTTGGACCAAAAAAATCAAAAGCTGTTAATTTTTTAGAAATAATTTTATTAGAATTATCCTTTATCATTTTAGATGGAAAAACAATATTGGGAGTCCCTGCATCAAAAAGAGTACCGTATGTTCCATCATTAATATAAAGTTTTTGTTTTTTTCTTAAATTTACTCGAACTATTGTTGAGCCACTCTCAGCAACTAATGCTCTGCCAGGTTCACAAATAATTTCTGGTAATTTTTCAAGTTTTAAATTTTTTAAACTTTCTTTAATTACAATAAAATAGTTATCTAAAGATTGTGGTATCAAATCAGGATAGATTGTTGGAAATCCACCACCAATATTAATAAAATCAGGAATAATTTTGGTTTTTTTTATTATATTCCCAATATCATTGATACCATTGCTGTACGAAATTGGATGCATACACTGCGAACCTACATGAAAACTCAAACCAATTTTTTTCCCATATTGCTTAATAAGTCTTAACAATCCAGTTGCTTCAGAGATTGATGCACCAAATTTTTTCGACAAATCTATTTCAGCATGTTCATTTGAAACTGCAACTCTAACAAATAATTCTAAATCTTTAGCTTTATTTGTACTTTCAATAATTTTAATTAATTCATCTTTAGTGTCTAGTGAGAAAGTTTTAACCCCATATTTAAAGTAAGCTTCTTTAATACTTTCTCTACTTTTTACAGTGTGCATATATGAGCATTTAGCAGATTTACTAAAATTTCTTATGCTTTTAATTTCTTCGATAGATGCAACATCAAATTGTTCTACACCACTTTCTATAATTTGCTTAATTACTAAAGGATGTGGATTAGTTTTTACTGCATATAAAATTTTACCAGGAAACTTATTAACAAAGTATTTAACAGCAGAATCTATAGATTTATTTCTGATACAATAAACTGGTTTTTCAGGTTTCAGTTGGTTTACAAGTTCTACAACTGATTTAAATTTTTGCATTTAAAATGCCTCCAAAAAAAAATTTAACAAAAAAAAGCTTTTTACTTCTAAAAAACTTTAAAATTTCCTCCAATTAAGCGAATCGACAAATAATGTAAAGTAAATAATAGCTATTGAATTAAACTAAATAATAACCACATAAGGAATATGAAAGAACAAATTGCATTCAAAAATATCAATGATTTTGAGAATAAATCTCTATTATTGGTTGATGATGACAACCCTTTTCGGGAGAGATTAGCTAGAGCTATGGAAAAAAAAGGATTTGAAGTTTTTCAAGCTGAGAGTGTAAAAAAGGGAGTCGAGTCAGTAAAGGCTAGAAAACCAGGTTTTGCAGTTGTAGATTTAAGACTTGCAGATGGAAATGGCTTAGAGGTTGTAAAAGAAATTCAGTCAACAAATAATGATAGCAGAATTATTATGCTGACAGGGTATGGAAATATTCCAACTGCTGTTGCTGCAATTAAAGAAGGAGCTATAGATTATCTCGCTAAACCAGCTGATGCCGAAGATGTCGAGAAAGCATTACTAGCTGATCCTGAAAAAAAAGCAGCCCCTCCAGAAAATCCTATGTCTGCAGATAGGGTAAAATGGGAACATATTCACAGAGTTTTTGAGTTATGTAATAGAAACGTATCAGAAACTGCAAGAAGACTTAAAATGCACAGAAGAACTTTACAAAGAATTCTTTCTAAAAGATCACCTAGATAAAATTTCTAATTTTTATAATCTTTTTTGTTATTAAAGCTAATAGTATTATTTTAAATGCTTCAGCTAATAGGAAAGGTTTTGCGCCTAAAGAAAAAATTGGCTTTTCCCAACCGATAACTGTACCTAGCCAAAATAAACCCAAAATATAAATTGTGGAAGTTGCAATTATAAGTTTAATTAAAACTAATAAAAAATTATCTTTCATACTGATTTTTGAAGCTAACAAACTGGCAGCTAAAAAACCAATTAAGTAACCCATAGTAGGACCAGTAAAGTATACTAATCCAACACCTTTTTCAGGTGAATTTGAAAAAACAGGCAATCCCATAATTCCCTCAAATAAATATAATGCAACACTGGCTAACCCAATTTTATATCCTAAACTTATTCCTAAAAATAAAACCACAAATGTTTGCATAGTCATTGGAACAGGATAAAAAGGGATTTTAATCTTTGCAGAAATAGTTAAAGCTATTGAGCCAAGCACTATAGCTAATAAAGATTTAAGTATTTTTGTTTGTGAAATATTTTTAGTAAGTTCCATAATGTAAAGATACACTGAAATTCTTCAATAATCTAGATATAAATAGTTTTAGATTAATATAATTGTTATTTTTTTTATATACAGATTTTGTTACAGCTGTAATATTTAATAATATTTAATGGATAAAATTAAAAAAACAGATCACTTCTACTTAATAGATGGCTCAGGGTATATTTTTAGAGCTTATTATGCATTACCACCTTTAACTAGAAAAAGTGACGGTCTACCAACAGGCGCTGTTAGCGGATTCTGCAGTATGCTTTTTAAACTTTTAGAAGATTCGAAATCAGACCAAAATTTACAAAAGCCAACTCACTTCGCAGTTATTTTTGATTCAGCAAGAAAGACTTTTAGAAATGAAATATATAGTGAGTATAAAGGTAATAGATCAGAAGCACCTGATGATTTAGCCCCTCAGTTTGAATATATTAGAAAATCTGTATTGGCTTTTAATTTACCTTCAGTAGATCTTCCTAACTATGAAGCAGATGATTTAATAGCAACTTATGTAGAAGAAATATTAAAAAAAGGTGCAAAAGTTACGATTGTTTCTTCAGATAAAGATTTGATGCAGCTATATAAGAAAGGTGTTCGTATCTTCGATCCTATGAAAAATAAATTTATTTCAGAGGAAGATATAATTAATAAATTTGGTGTTGATGCCTCAAAAGTAATTGACGTTCAGTCTCTTGCAGGCGATAGCAGTGATAACGTTCCAGGCGTCCCAGGAATAGGAGTTAAAACAGCCGCTGAACTTATCAATAAATATGGAACCCTAGAGAAACTTTTAGAGTCTGCTCATGAAATTAAACAAAATAAAAGAAGAGAAACATTAATAGAAAATAAAGATAAGGCTTTAATTAGCAAACAACTTGTTACGTTAAAACATGATAGTCCAATAAATAAAGAATTAAGTGAATTTAAGTTAAAAAATATAGATAAAGATAAGTTATACAAGTTTTTAAGAGAAATGGAGTTTAATAGACTCTTAAGTTCTGCTATTTCAATTTATGGTGAACCAAAATTATCAAGCACTTCCTCTGACGCTAAAACTTTAGAAAAGCAAAAACCTATAAGTAATAAAAATTATCATCTGATCACCGATGTTAATCAGATAGATGAATGGATTGAAGAAGCGGAAGAAATAGGGGAGGTGGCTGTTGATACAGAGACAAGTTCATTAGATCCACATCAAGCAAATTTAATTGGTATTTCATTATGCTCTAAAATTGGTAAAGCTTGTTATATCCCAATTGGTCATAAGTCTTCAAAATGTATAAATAAAGATATTGTTATAAAAAAAATTAAACCTTTGTTAGAGGATACTAGTGTTAAAAAAATTGGTCAGAATATAAAGTTTGATTTCATAGTTTTATTTAAACATGGGATAACTATTTCATCGATGGAAGATACAATGTTAATGTCTTATGTCTTGGATGCAGGAAAAAATAGACATAATATGGATACATTATCAGAAATTCATTTAGGACATAAAACAATCTCATTTAAAGAAATAGTAGGTACAGGAAAAAAAGAAATTAATTTCAGTGATGTCGATATTGATAAAGCTAAAGATTATGCAGCAGAAGACGCTGATATTACCTTTAGATTATATAAAAAATTTATAAAAAATTTAAAACTTGAAAAACTAATTAATATCTATGAAATATTTGAAAAGCCATTAATAAAAATTCTTGCTTTTATGGAAATGGAAGGAGTTGAGGTTGATAGTAAATTTTTAAAGTCACTATCTTTAAAATTTGATAAGAAAATTAAAAGTCTAGAAAAAGAAATATTCAAAATTTCAAAAAAAGAATTCAATATTGCTTCACCTAAACAATTAGGTGAAATAATTTACAATAAACTTAAAATTGCAGGATTGAAAAAAACTAAAAAAGGAAGTTTTGCAACAAACGCAAGTGTTCTAGAAGATTTGGCATTTAAAGGACATAAATTTCCTAAACTAATTTTAGATTGGAGACAGGTCTCAAAATTAAAAAATACTTACTCTGATGCACTGCCAGAACATATTAATCCCCAAACTAAAAGAGTTCATACGTCATTTTTACTTGCCGCTACCACAACTGGAAGATTAGCATCAAGTGATCCTAATCTACAAAATATTCCTATTAAATCTGAAGATGGGAAAGATATAAGAAAAGCTTTTACAGCTAAAAAGGGTCATTTATTAGTTTCAGCAGACTACAATCAAATTGAAATGAGAATTTTAGCTGATCTTGCAGATGTTAAAGAGCTTAAAAAGGCTTTTAAAAATAATGAAGATATTCACTCATTAACAGCTAGTCAGATCTTTAACATAGATATTAAAAAAGTTAATCAAGATCATCGAAGAAAGGCTAAAGCTATAAATTTTGGAATTATTTATGGAATTTCTCAATACGGTTTGGCAAAACAGATTAATGTATCTAACTATGAAGCTGAAGAATTTTTGGAGTCGTATTTTTCCAAATTTCCTGAGATTAAAGTTTACATGGACAACACAATTAAATTTTGTAGAAAAAGTGGTTACGTAAATAATATTTTTGGAAGAAGATCTCATTTCAACGGAATAAACGATAAAAATTTTAATGTAAGAAATTTTCAGGAACGGGCTGCTATTAACGCACCTATCCAGGGATCTGCATCAGAAATTATGCGTTTAGCAATGATTAGATTAGAAAAAAAATTGAAAGATCAAAAAAATATTAAATCTAAAATTTTATTACAGATACATGATGAATTAATTTTTGAAGTTTCAAAAAATGATGAAAATGCAATGGTCAAACTTATAAAAGAAGAAATGACAGGTGTAACTAAAAGTGACTATCATTCTTTCTCTACACCATTAACAGTTGATATTAATGTTGGAGATAATTGGGGAATGCTTCACTAAATTAATTAGTTTGCCCAATTTAGAACAATTTAGTATTTTTATATAAGTTATGCAAAAACAAACTATAGCTTTGATAGATGATGATAGAAATATTTTAACTAGTTTAAGTATTGCTTTAGAAAAAGAGGGTTTTAAAGTTCAAACGTATATTGACGGTGAAAGTGCACTAATTGGTTTGACCAGAACGCCACCTGATTTAGCAATAATTGATATTAAAATGCCTAAAATGGATGGAGAAGAGCTGCTTAAGAAACTTCGAAAAAAAACCTCTATGCCAGTAATTTTTTTAACATCAAAAGATGATGAAATAGATGAACTGCTTGGTTTAAAACTTGGTGCAAATGATTTCGTTAAGAAATCTGGAGGATTTTCTATTAAAGTATTAATTGAGAGAATCAGAGTTCAGTTAAGAAAAAATGACTCAAACAATGTTTTAGAGGAAAATAAGATTATAATTTCTCATGGC
>CABYXQ010000032.1 GCA_902522915.1 uncultured Pelagibacteraceae bacterium
ACTGGATGGGGTAGAACGGGTTCAAAATTTGGTGCACATGAATTTGGTGTAACACCAGATTTAATGACAATGGCTAAAGCTACAACAAATGGAGTTGTTCCTATGGGTGTAGTTGCTTGTCATGATAAAATTTATGATGCAGTCATGGATGCTTCACCAATGGGATCAGTTGAATTATTTCATGGATATACTTATTCTGGAATTCCGGTAGCTGTAGCAGCAGCATTAGCAGTTCAAGATATTTTTGAAAAAGAAGATATTTTTAATAGAGCGAAAAATCTAGCACCTTACTTTCAAAAAGGTCTATTTTCTCTTAAGGATCTAGAGTCAGTGGATAATATAAGAGGATATGGAATGATGGGTGGAATAGATATGAAATTAAATATTAAACCAGGAAAAGCTGGTTTTGATTGTTTTAAAGCGTGTTATGAAGCAGGTGTTAACTTTAAAGCTACTGGAGACTGTTTAATTATTGCTCCACAATTTATTTGTGAAGAAAAACATATTGATGAGATAATTGATAAGTTAAGAATAGGTATAACAAACTATCAAAAAAACCAAAAAAACTAATAAGTTTTAAAAAAAAGAGGGATATCGGTAATGAAGATAGGAGTGCCTAAGGAAATCAAACCCCAAGAAAATAGAATTGGTTTAACACCAGAAAGTGTAAAAGCCCTAGTTTCAGAAGGGCACCAAGTTTTAATAGAAAATAATAGTGGTTTTGAAGCTGGATTTGAAAATGATCAATACATAAATGCAGGAGCAAAAATTTTAAATAATGCTTCAGATATTTTTAATGACTCAGACATTATAGTTAAAGTTAAAGAGCCTCAAAAAATAGAGGTAGATATGATTAAGGAAAATCAGATTGTTTATACTTACCTACATCTTGCAGCAGCTAAAGAATTAACTGAAGGTTTAATTAAAAGTAAAAGTATAAGTATTGCTTATGAAACTGTTACAGATGATAATGGTAGACTACCTTTGTTAGCACCTATGAGTGCTGTAGCTGGTCGAATGTCGGTTCAAGCTGGAGCACATTGTTTAGAAAAAAATCAAAAAGGAAGGGGTCTTTTATTAGGTGGAGCTCCCGGTGTAAGTGGAGGTACAGTTGTAATTTTAGGTGGAGGGGTTGTTGGAGAAAATGCTGCGATCATTGCAACAGGCATGCAAGCCAAGGTCCATATTGTAGATAAATCTGAAGAAAGATTAAAACAATTAGTTAAAATTTTTGGAGATAAAATTATTCCAGAACAAAGCGACAATATTGATTTAAAAAAATTAGTATCTGAAGCAGACTTATTAGTAGGTGGAGTTTTGATTCCAGGAGCAGAAGCACCAAAATTAGTCACAAAAGAAATGATTAAATCAATGAAAAGAGGATCAGTTATTGTTGATGTAGCAATTGATCAGGGTGGTTGTGTTGAAACTAGTAAACCAACAACTCATGGCGAACCAACTTACATAGTAGATGATGTTGTTCATTATTGTGTGGCTAATATGCCCGGCGGGGTTCCAAGAACTTCAACAATTGCATTAAATAAAGCAACCTTGCCTTATTTAGTAAAAATTGCAAATAATGGTTATCAAAAAGCTTTAAGTGAAGATAAAAACTTTTTAGCTGGATTAAATGTTCATAAGGGACACGTGACTTATAAAGCAGTTGCTGACACTTTTGGACATACGTATGTTGAACCAGGAGAAGCCATCAAAAATTAATTTAATGGAAAAAAAACTACCAAGTAGCACCAAAGTTGTTGTTATTGGAGGAGGGGTAGTTGGTTGTTCGGTTGCTTATCATTTAGCTAAATTTGGTTGGAAAGATACACTTCTTTTAGAAAGAGATCAGTTAACTTCAGGAACAACTTGGCATGCAGCAGGACTTGTTAGTCAATTAGGACCAACAGCAGCTATTACTAAAATAAGAAAATATACATTAGACTTGTATAAAAAATTGGAAAAAGAGGTAGATCATTCAGCAGGCCTAAGATTGAACGGAGCACTTTCAATTGCTCAAAATGAAGCTAGATTACAAGAACTTCGAAGACAAGCAACAACAGCACAACTTTATGATGTTGATGTACGAATATTGAATAAAGAACTTATAAAAAAAGATTATCCAATTATTAATACTGATGAGGTGATAGGTGGAATATTAATACCAGGTGATGGTGCTGCTGATCCATCAGGTGTTACTCATATGTTAGCAAAAGCAGCAAGAGCAGAAGGAGCAAAAATTTTTGAAAAATCCCCTGTTGACGAAATTTTTACTAAGAATGGAAAAATTTCAGCTGTAAAAGTAAATGGTCAAAAAATTGAATGTGAATATATAGTTTTAGCTTCTGGTATGTGGTCAAGACAAGTTGGTGAAAAAGCTGGAGTTAGTATTCCACTTTATCCAGCAGAACATTTTTATATTATCACTGAGCCAATAGAAAATCTTTCTAAAACTTTACCAGTTATAAGAGATTTTGATAACAGGACTTATATTAAAGAGGACGCTGGCAAAATATTAGTTGGTATTTTTGAAGGTAATTCCATTCCTGCATGGGATAAAACAAATATTGTTCCTGAAGATTTTTCATTTGGTGAATTTCAAGAAAATTTTGAACATTTTGAACCTTACTTGAATTCTGCTGTAAAAAGGTTTCCAGTTTTAAAAACAGCTGGTATTAGAAAGTTTTTTTCTGGCCCAGAGTCTTTTACCCCAGACACTAATACTCTTTTAGGTGAAGTGCCTGAGATTAAAAACTTTTTTGTTTGTTGTGGGCTAAATAGTATTGGAATTGGCAGCAGCGGTGGAGTCGGAAAAGTTACAGCAGAATGGTTAATTAATGGTCATATTAATGAGGATATTTTTAGTTATGATATTAAAAGATTTCAAAAATTTCATTCAGAGTTAGGCTTTATTAAGAAAAGAATAACTGAAACCTTGGGCGACTTGTATGGAATGCATTGGCCATTCAAACAACACAAAACTTCTAGAAATATTAAAACATTACCATATCATGAAAATTTAAAAAGTTTTGGAGCATGTTTTGGTGTTTCAGGTGGATATGAACGTCCAATGTGGTTTGCTTTAGATGGTGAAAGAGCTGAATATGAGTATAGTTATAATTATCAAAGTTGGTACCCATCTGCAGAATATGAAACTAATAATACTATTAAAAACGTTGGGTTATTTGACTTAACACCTTTTTCTAAATTTGAAATAAAGTCTGACAAAGCGCACCAAGATTTACAAAAAATTTGTACAGCAAATATTAAAAATGAACCTGGAAAGTGCACTTATACCCATATGCTTAATCCTGATGGAGGAATTGAAACAGATTTAACGGTAGTATGTATCGAAAAAAATAATTTTAGAATAATAAGTTCTGCAGCAACTAGAGAAAGAGATAAATTTCATATTAAAAAATATCTTTCAAAAGATATCGAATTAAAAGATATTACTGACGATTTGTGTGTGCTAGGTTTATTTGGTCCAAAGAGCAGAGATTTAATTAAAACTTTAAGCAAAGATAATTTCGATAATGATCAATTTAAATTTGGAACAGGTAAATATATTTTTATAGAAGGTATAAAGATTTGGGCTCAAAGATTATCTTATGTGGGTGAATTGGGTTATGAATTATATATTCGTTTTAAAGACTCAAAAAAAATATATGAGACTATTATTAACAAAGGTAAAGATTTTAATCTTTCAAACTGTGGTATGCACGCAATGGATATTATGCGAATGGAAAGCGGTTTTTTACATTGGGGATACGACATTTCACCTGAAGAAAATCAATATCAAGCAGGTTTATCATTTACAATTAGCTATAAAAAAGGAATAGATTTTATTGGAAAGCAAGCACTTGAAAAAATTAAAAAGGATAAAATTAAAAGTAGATTTGCGATGTTTACTTTAAAAGAAAGCAAACCAGGAAAACCTTTGTTGCTTCACGATGAACCAATTTATATTAATGATAAAATTATTGGAAGATCTACATCAGGAAATTATTCATTTAATTTCAAAAAGAATTTAGTCTTTGGGTATATTATAAATGATTTATCAAATGATGAACTTAAATCTAAAAATTTATTTATAGAGATAGAAAAACAAAAATATCCAATAGATTTTTTATCAGAACCACTAAAAAAAAATAACTCCAAGATAATTTAGCTTTATACAAAACTTATTCATATAAATTAATTCTTTTCGCGTAGAATATTCTGATTATCCAGTAAATAAATAAACCAATAGGTCCAATTAGATAAGTAATTATTAGAGGAATACTCAAAAGAACCTTGTTTATTAAAAACTTTTGAGCATCTTTAACAATCCATCCACCCAAGAATAAATTTATTGCAACAAAATGAGTCCAAAACATCATCACATATAAATTATCTTCAAATAATCTAGATAATTCATTTAATCCTAAATATAAGTTAAAATTTCCATCAAAATCATACCCAACTAAAAAAGATTTATATAAAATAAATAAGTAAGCACCGCTTAATAAAAAAAAAGGAAAAATTGATGTTACAAAAAACCTAGATATATGAGATTGGGGAAAAAAGATTAGTATAAACCAAAATGGCAAAACCCCTATATTGATCCACATATAAAGAGTTTCAATTGTGAAGAAAGTGTAAATTTGTTCTATCATTTAAATATATTATATTAAATCTAATCATGATTCCTATAAGAAATAAAAAAAAAACACTCCAAGTAACAGTAGAGGAAATGAGAAATTTTGCTTTTATTTATGTTGAGAAATACGCACCATCAAAACAGCAACTTAAAACCTATTTATTAAAAAAATATATGAAATTATCTTCCTCAGATATAAAAAAAAAAGATGTCAATAGTTTAATTGATATTGTTCTTTCAGATTTAGAAAGGAATAAGTTTATAAATGATAAATTTTATTCAGATAGTAAGGCAAAAAATATGATCCAAAGAGGTAACTCAATTAATAAAATTAGAAATTATTTGCTAGGAAAAGGTATTAATGATGAGTTTATTAAAGAAACGGTAAATAAAATTAAAGAAAATAATTCAGATCAGGATTTTTTTTCAGCTATAAAAATTTGTAAAAAAAAAAGAATAGGACCTGCTAGAACTGAAGATAACAGAACATTGTTTTATAAAAAAGATATATCTTTACTTGCAAGAAATGGTTTTGATTTTGAAACATCAAAAAAAGTTATGGATATTGAAAAAGATGAATATCTGAAAATAATAAATTTACTTTAATTTTTTATCATTATCTTCTTTAACCAAATGGCTAATTTTATTTTTTATGTAGTTTTTAACAAGAACAAAGATCAATAAACCAAAAATTGAAACAGAAACAATTATAATTAGTATAATTCTTAGTTGTTCATCCATTATAATATATTTTTGCTTTTTAATATTATGCTTGGGTTTTTAAGATCTTTTTTTCCATACAATATTTCATTTCCATCAAAATCAGTTATAGATCCACCAGAGTGTTTTAATATTGCATGACCTGCTGCAATATCCCACTCGTATGCTCTAGGTTCTGCAACATAACCATCATATTCACCTGAAGCAACTACACAAAATTTTAGAGAACTTTTCATTTTAATATTTTCTTTAACACCGATGGTTTGATAAATCCTTTGTATTTCTGGCTTAATTTTATTTGAATATGAAATAAATTTTATCGGTCTATCAATTTTTTTGTTAGAACTACCAAGTTTTATTGTATTACCATTACTTAATTCAAAAGCATTATTTTCACCGTATGAGTAGAACATTCTTTTTTTAGCAGGTGCATTTATTAAACCTGCTACTGGTTTATTATTAATAATTAAACCTGCGTTTATAGTAAATTCTTCTAAGTTATTTATATAATCATAAGTTCCATCTATAGGGTCTACTAACCAAAAGTCTTTTAATTTTAAATTATTTTTATTATCTGATGTTTCTTCAGATATGATAGGAATATCTGGAGTTATTTCAAAAATTTTTTTTGTTATAAGTTTATTTACTTCCAAATCACCATTACTAACGGGTGTATTATCTAGTTTAATTTCTTTTATTAAACCTTTGTCCCTTAATGAGAGAGACAACTCTCCAGCTAATAAAAAAGTCTGCAATAAATCTTCAATAATTTTTTTTATTTCCATAATTAATTAATAAATCTTTTTTAATTCAATATTTTTAGTATTAATTACTTTTTTTCCTACATTTTCAAAATTTACAGTCACTTTTTCACCAATGATAGATTGAACTTGTCCAATACCCCATTCTTTTTTATTAGGATTAGTGACTTTGTCACCTGGTTCATAATCTAAAATCATTTAACTTAACTTATATTGTAAATAAGTATAAATACCACCTTATGAATGCAGAATTAAATTCAATTGGGATTGCCAAAAAACCTTCTGATACAACTCTTGTTGTTGCAATGTCTGGAGGCGTAGACTCATCAACAGTTGCTGGGATTATGAAAAATGAGGGTTATAATGTTATAGGAATCACTTTAAAACTTTATGATGATAATAAAGAGGTAGCCGCATCCAAACAATGTTGCTCTGGACAAGATATAATGGATGCAAAACGTGTTGCAAATAAATTAAATATAGAACATAAAATTTTATACTATCAAGATAAATTTAAAAAAGGAGTTATAGATAATTTTGTTGAAAGTTATTTAAATGCAGAGACCCCTATACCATGCGTCCAGTGCAATCAAACAGTAAAATTTAAAGATCTTTATGAAGTCTCAAAAGATTTAAAAGCTGATGCTCTAGTTACAGGTCATTATGTAAAAAGTATAACCAAAGAAAATCAAACTAACATGTATAGAGCAATTGATGATAATAGGGATCAAAGCTATTTTTTGTTTAATACTTTAAGAGAACAACTTAATTATCTAAGATTTCCTTTAGGCGGAATGATGAAAAATGAAACTAGGAATATTGCTAAAGAATTAAACTTAAATGTGGCTGATAAACCTGATAGTCAAGACATATGTTTTGTTCCAAATGGTGACTATGCGTCAGTCATTAAAAAATTTAGACCAGATGCTTATAAAAAAGGAAATATAAAAAATGAAACTGGAGAAGTAATAGGTGTTCATGATGGAATAGTAAATTTTACAATAGGTCAAAGAAAAGGCATAAAGGTTTCAGATAAAGAACCACTTTATGTGCTTAAAATAGACTCAAAAAAAAATGAAATTATTGTTGGTCCAAAAGAAAAATTAGGTAAAAATAAAATTTATTTAAGAAACGTGAATTTTTTGGCAGATAAAAATGAATTTGATAAAGATATTTTTGTCAAAGTACGATCTACTGGGAAACTTTTAGATGCAAAGATAAACTTAATTAATGAAAATCAAGCTGAAGTAAACTTAAAACTTATGGAGGATGGAATTTCCCCTGGTCAAGCTTGCGTTTTTTATAGTAAAGATAATTTGGGATATAGAGTGCTTGGTGGCGGTTGGATAGAAACTTAATTTTTAGATTTGTAAAATGGGTCACCTTATACTAATGTTAAAAAGTAACTTTTATGGAAAATAATTCAGTTTCTAATTTCAGCAAACAACAGATAGAAAATTTTTTTCTAAATTCAAGCGTAGATATAAGTATAGGAAATTTTATTACTGCAATAATTCTTTCAACAATTTTAGCATTTTTAATTAAATTATCTTATGTGAAAATTTCTAAGAGCTTAAATGATAAAGAACATTTTTCTGAAATTTTCGTTCCATTAGCAATAATTACTACCTTAGTTATTACAGTCATTAAATTTTCATTGGCTTTATCCCTAGGATTAGTTGGAGCTTTATCAATAGTTAGATTTAGAGCAGCCATAAAAGAACCTGAAGAATTAGTATATTTATTCTTTATTATAGGTATAGGACTAGCAAATGGAGCAAATCAATTTTTTATAGCAATTATTGCAACTTTTATAACAATTACTATTTTATATTTAAGAAAAATTTATAGTGATAAAAAAAATTTAGATAATATATCTGAAGCGTCAACCAATATATTGCAAATTCAAATTGTTGGTCAAAATCAAAATAGTGAAACCTTAATTAAAAAGTTAAAAAAAGATATGAACTATCTAAATTTAAAATCTTTTTCATCAGATAATGAAGTTAAGCAATTTAATTTCTGGTTTGATGTAGATAAAAATAATTTAGATAATTTGATTAAAAATGTTGAAGAAATAACTTCAAAAAATAAGGATATCAAAATTCAAATTTTTTCAAGATCTGGAATTTACGAATAAATAATTAAGTAAAAAAATTGATTTATAAAAAAAAAATATTAGAGATTAAATTTCTAAAAGTTTTATTTAATTTTTTTAAAAAAATTATATTTGGTATTGGAATTCTATCATCTATTTTAATGATATGGATAATAATTTATTATTTTTCAAGTGGTTTGAGCAAATCTTATTCGCCATTTAATGTATTTATGCAACTAAATGATAAAGTTTTTAAGAGATATGTTGGTCTTGATCTGAGAAATACACTCAATTATCTAGAGATTATAAATTTAAATATAATAAATAATTTTACTTCTAATAAACTAGAAAATGTATATTTGGAAATAAATCAAGAGAGTATCTTAGGTCTAGAGTTACAAAGAAAACTAAGATCTCAAAAAGGAGGAGAATTAACTGATGGAGAAAAAGTTTTTCATCCTGCAATTTTAAAATTTGGCGATGAAAAATATAATATTAAATTAAGAACTAAAGGGGTAAGACCAATTCATTGGAAAAAAAAGGATGAAACTTCTTATAAGATTGACATAAGAGGATCAAAAAGATTATGGGGTATGGAAGAATTTTCTATCCAAAAACCTATTACAAGAAATTATACATACGAATATTTATTTCATAATTTACTTGGTTATGCTGGTTTGTTAAAAATAAAATATTTTTTTGTAAATTTATATTTAAATGATCGTAATTTAGGTGTCTATGCAGTAGAAGAAAGTTTTTCTAAAGAGTTAGTTGAGAGGCAAGGAAAAAGAAATGGGCCAATTTTTTCTTTAAAAGATGAACTGGGCGAATATTTTCCGAACGTAAAATATGAACTTTATTCAGACACTTTTTGGATTAGTCAGTATCCAAAGTTAATCAAAAATTTATTTTCAATTTTAAATAACTTTAAAAAGGAAAATTTTAATACAAATGATTATTTTGATGTTGATAAGTGGGCCAAATATTTTGCAATTATGGATTTGACTGGCAGTTATCATGGGTCATTGTTGAAAAGTGTAAAGCTTTATTACAATCCAACAGCAGGTTTATTTGAACCAATAGGTTTTGATTTACATAAAAATGACGGTTTATTTAATAATTTTATTATTATGGATTTTTTAAAAGATAAAAATGATGTCAACAGAATTGATTGTAGTTATATCTGTGATCATGAGAAATGGTACTTAAAATTTTTAAAAATTGATAATGACCAATTGAATAGTAAATTTATTGAAAAATATATTTATTATTTGAATTTTTATAGTGAACCAAAATTTCTAGAAGATTTTTTAAAATTATATTCTAAAAAATTATCTGAATATAATACCGCAATATATAAAGACAATTCAAAAACAGATAAGATTACAAGAACAGGAGCTGGATATTTTATTTACGATGACGAGTATCTCTTAAAGAGAGCAGAGTTAATAAAATCAAGAATAAATTCTACAAATTTAGATAACATCAATATTTCTTATAGTAACGATACATTAAAATTTGAGGAATATGGAAAAATTTATCCCTTTCCTGTTTTAGCTAAAACCAAAGAATGTTTATATGAAGAAGATAAAAAAAAATTTTTTTTATTTGGTAGAAT
>CABYXQ010000033.1 GCA_902522915.1 uncultured Pelagibacteraceae bacterium
TACACCAGGATATGTTAGATTGTCCATTGGTATTGAGCATCCAGATGATATTATTGGCGATCTAGATCAAGCTCTAAACGAGTCTGGTAAACCTGGTTTAAAAGCAGTTAGTTAGTATTTTTATAGTAAATATATATAAAACTAGTTAACACAAAAACAGATCCTAACTGGTGTAAAGATGCATAATAAATTTTTACACCAGTTAAAAGTGTTAAAATCCCAAGTATTACTTGCAAAATTATAGCAATATTAAAAATTAAAATAGATTTAGGCTCTATCTTTAAATTATAACAAAAATAGTTGAGTAGTATTAAAAAAATAACTAAAAAATATCCAATTAAACGATGATAAAATTGAACTACAGATGGATTATTTAAAGAATTAGTGTTATACAAATCTTGATACAAAGCATCATCAGGAAAAAATTTACCGTTCATATCTGGCCAAGAATTAAATAACAAACCACCATTTAAACCTGCTAAAAATGCTCCAAAAATAATTTGAACTACAATAAGAATAAAAAATAATGTTAAAAATTTGCTATCTATCTTATTAACAAATTTAACTACATTAAAATTTTCTAAAATAAACCAAAAAGTCAATGTAAGAATAATTAATGCTACAGAGAGATGTAATGCTAAGCGATAGTGGCTAACATCTGTATTTTCAACTAATCCACTCTTTACCATAAACCATCCTAAAAAACCTTGAAAACAGACTAAACCAAAAATTAAAAAATATTTATAATGTTTAGTTAATTTATTTTTAAACTTAAAATATATAAAAATTAATGGAATAATTGAAAATAAACCTATTAGACGAGCAATCAATCTATGAGCATACTCCCAGTAATAAATGACTTTAAATTCATTCAAAGTCATACTGAAATTAATTTCTTTATATTCGGGTATTTTTTTATATTCACTAAAATAAAAATTCCATTTATCTGAGTTCAATGGTGGTAAAATTCCTTTAAACAGTTCCCACTCAGTAATGGATAAACCCGAGTCAGTTAATCTGGTTAAACCTCCAACTACTATTATTAGTAAAATTAATAAAAAAATGCTTACTAGCCATAATCTAATTAACTTGGTATATGGATCAATGTTTACAAACATAACTAATAAATATAATAATTATCTTAATAACCAATTGTATAAATGTCGCCTAAAAATCGAAAAAAATTAAACTTAATTCGAATTAAACTGGATAAACTAGATAATAAGCTTTTATCTTTAATTAAATATAGAACAGATTTAGTGAAAGAAGTTCTAAAGCTAAAAGTTCTTAAAAAAGAGATAGTTGATAAAAAAAGAATTAATTTTATTTTAAAAAAAATCAAATTAAAATCAAAAAAGCTAAATATTGATCCAAAAATAACTCATAGAATTTGGAAAAATATGATTTGGTCTTACATAGATTTCGAGAAAAAAAATTTTAAAAAAAAATAATTATTTACTGTGTGGAGGTAGTTTTTTTTCCACAAACATTTCATGTTTTCTGGTATCAGGATTATATTTTTTTGCTGATAGTTTAACTTTAGCTTTTTCACCACCAGCTGGTTTTTTTACATAATAGAAAAAAGAACTATCTGGCTTAGTTTCGGGTACTAATCTAACTTTTACATGTGTTTTTTTTGCCATATTATTTTAATATTTCAAATTTTTTATTATTTTTGAAATCCTATTTAATTTAATTTTAAGATTATCAGCTTTTATAGAATTATTTGCAATTTCGTCAAGTTCTAAAGAAACTTCACCATTCAATACTTTTTTTACGCCGTTAATAGTCATACCTTGATCCTTTAATAAAAATTTAACTTTTTTAAGTAGATTAATAGTATTTTCGTCATAATATCGCCTATTAGCATTTAGAATTTTAGGTTTAATTTGTTTAAACTGTTTTTCCCAAAATCTAATAGTGTGGGTCGGTAAAATTCCTTTCTTATTAGATTTTAGTTTTAGTATTTTAACAACTTCACCAATTGTTTTGTAAGCACTATCAGTTTTGTCCATTATTATTTAGATTTACAAAGTTTTTAAATTCCTTTGATGGTTTAAATAGAACAACATCTCTGCTTGATATCATTTTTGTTTCTTTTGTTTTGGGATTTCTTCCTATTCGGGTTTTTTTTTGTCTTATAGTAAAAGTACCAAATTTAGATAATTTTAGTTTTTTTTCTGATTTTATATTAGCAACAATTGTTGACAACAAATCATCAATTAAGTTTTCAGAAATTTGTTTTGAAAATCCTAATTGCATATATATTAAATTAACTAAGTCTTTTTTAGTTAAATTTATTCTCATTATTTAAATATTTTGCTTAATCTTTTCTATCAAATTACCTTTTACAATTCTATGACAAACGTCTAAGGAATTAGAAAAACCAACGAAATCAGTTCCACCATGACTTTTAACAACTGGAGAATCTAAACCAATAAAAATAGCGCCATTATACAATCTAGGATCTAATCTCTTTTTAAATTTTTTTAAGTTTGCAATGTTTAAAAAAGATGAAATTTTGCCTAATATTGAACCTGTCATAGCTTCTTTAAGTTCGCTAGTGATGAAATTAGCGGTTCCTTCTGCAGTTTTTAATGCAACATTACCTGTAAAACCATCAGAAACAATAACATTTACATCTCCATTCATTAACTGATTACCTTCTATATATCCTGCAAAATTATAATTTACAGATTTTTTTTCGTGCAAAATTTGATATGTTTCTTTTATTATTTCGTTTCCTTTAAGCTCTTCTGATCCTATATTTAATAACGCAACATTGGGTTTTTCTCCTGGATATAATGATGTAAAGAGTGATGCTCCCATAATTGAAAAATCAAATAAATTTTTTGAGCTACACTCAATATTTGCACCTAAATCTAATACAACACTCATTCCTATTTTATTTGGCCATAAAGCTGAAAGAGCTGGTTTATCTATATTCTGTATCATCCTTAAATTTAATTTTGAAATTACTAATAATGCACCAGTATTACCTGCAGAAATAACTATGTCTGTCTCTTTATTTTTTACACTTTGAATAGCAAGCCACATACTAGTGTCTTTACCTCTCTTAGCACCCTCTAGTGGACTATCTGTACTTTCAACCTTGTTTTCTGTATGGATAATTTCATAAAAATCGTTACTAATTTTACTAGTGATTATTTCGCTTATTTTTTTTTTATCACCAAATATTTTAAAGAAATTTTTTTTGTTTGATTGATGATTTAGTATTATGCCATCTATAATCTTTTTAGGGGAACCGTCACCACCCATTGCATCTACTGCAATTTTAATAAGTTCAGACATTACAGGTTTTTATACTAATCTTTTGGGTCTAAAATTTGTCTGCCTTTATACATGCCAGTTTTCAAATCTAAATGATGTGAAAGCCTATATTCACCAGACTTTTTATCCTCAACTATATTTTTAGTTGAAAATTTCATTGTTTGCCCTCTTCTCATACCTGTTCTGGAAGGGGTTTGTTTTCGTTTTGGAACAGCCATAATTATGCGTTACTTACACTTTTTAAATAAGAATTCAAAGTTTTTTTTGATAATTTGTCATTAAATTCCTCAAAATAATCAAGCAAATGCTCAATTTTATTAAAATCACTTAAAAAAAGAGAAAACTTTTTTAATTTTTCTGTTTTTGTTAAATTTTCCCAAAAATGTATCTCTGTTATCATTGAATGCAATAAATTTACATATACTTTCATTTTTTTATTTATTGACTGGTCCCCATAACCAATTTCTCGAATACTTAACTCTAATTGTCTAAAATTAAAATCATAAATTTCTTGTAAAATTTTCTTATTATCGTCGTTTTTATAATTTTTTAAGAAAAATGAAAAATGCAATAAAAACAGTGTTAAACGATCTGAAAAATTGTCTTCACGATTTAAAAACTTGTATAAATCTTTATTTCTAGTGTAATTTATTAAATTGTTATAAATATAAATATATTTTTCATTCATGATTAAAACACTATATATAATTTTTTTTTCATTAATAGTCGCAAATTGTTCATTTAAAAAAGTAGTTAAACATCATGGGGTTCCATTTTTAGAGAAAAAACAAGCTTTACTCAAAGTTAATGAAACTAATAAAAATGATATAAAAATGATTTTAGGTAACCCTTCTACTAAAAGTAAATTTGATAACGATGTATGGATTTATATAGAAAGAAAACAAACTCAATCTGAATTAAAAAATTTTGGAAGAATGAAAATTTACAAAAACGATGTACTTGTTCTTGAATTGAATGATTATGGAATTCTTAAAAAAAAAAATTTTTATAATTTAGATGATATGAAAAATATAAAAATTGTGGAAGCAACAACTGCAGCAGGCTTTAGAAAATCATCTTTTATATATGACTTTATGTCTAGTATGAGACAAAAAATTAATGACCCTCTCGGAGAGAGGGCCAAAAAACGTAAAGAAATCAGCCAGCGATAACAGCTAATAAAAGAAGAGCAACTATATTTGTAATCTTTATCATTGGGTTAACTGCAGGACCGGCAGTATCTTTATATGGATCGCCTACAGTATCACCTGTAACTGCAGCTTTATGGGCTTCTGATCCTTTACCACCGTGATTTCCATCTTCAATATATTTTTTTGCATTATCCCATGCTCCACCACCAGCAGTCATTGATACGGCAACAAACAATCCAGTAATAATGACACCTAGTAGCATAGCTCCAACAGCAGCTAAAGCTGCAACTTGGCCTCCAATTGATAAAATTATGAAGTATAAAACTACTGGAGATAATACAGGTAATAGGGATGGAATTATCATCTCTTTAATTGCAGCAACAGTTAAAAGATCAACTAGTTTAGCATAATCTGGTTTTTGTTTTCTTTTCATAATTCCAGGAAATTTTTTAAATTGTCTTCTTACCTCAACAACAACTGCACCACCTGCTCTACCTACTGCTTGCATACCCATAGACCCAAACAGATAAGGAAGCATACCACCGATTAATAGACCAACAACGACGTAAGGGTTTGATAAATCAAAAGTAACGACTATGCCTTCTAATTTAGATCCAGCTTCTTTTGAAAAGTGTTTAATATCTTCAGTGTAAGCAGCGAATAATACTAAGGCTCCTAATCCAGCTGATCCGATTGCATAACCTTTAGTTACAGCTTTTGTTGTATTACCAACTGCATCTAATGCATCAGTAGTTTTTCTCACTTTTTTGTCAAGATTAGACATTTCTGCTATACCACCTGCATTATCAGTTACTGGGCCGTATGCGTCTAAGGCAACAACCATACCTGCTAATGCAAGCATTGTGGTGACTGCTATAGCGATACCAAAAAGACCAGCAATAGAATTTGTAACTAAAATACCAGCAACAATTATTAATGCAGGCACAGCAGTAGCTTCCATGGAGACAGCTAAACCTTGAATAACATTAGTACCATGTCCTGTTGTTGACGATGCAGCAACTGATTTAACTGGTCTATAACTTGTGCCAGTATAATATTCAGTAATCCAAATTAATAATCCAGTAATAACTAAGCCAATTATTCCACAAAAATATAAATTCATTCCATTAAAAGTTTTACCGTTAACAGAATATTCATTTGTGAGTCCAATTACATGATCAGTAACTGGATATAAAATTACTATAGATGATAAAGCTGAAACAATGAAACCTTTGTATAAGGCATTCATAACATTTTTATTTTTTCCAAGTTTTACAAAAAAAGTTCCTAAAATTGAAGTCAATATACAAGCACCTCCAATTGTTAATGGATAAATCATCATGCTCATATCACCTTGGAAAAAAATTGAAGATAATACCATTGTGGCTACAATTGTTACTGCATAAGTTTCAAATAAATCTGCTGCCATACCAGCGCAGTCACCAACATTATCTCCAACATTGTCAGCAATGACTGCAGGGTTTCTTGGATCATCTTCTGGAATCCCAGCTTCAACTTTTCCAACTAAATCGGCGCCAACATCAGCGCCTTTTGTAAAAATACCACCACCTAATCTTGCAAAAATTGAAATTAATGATGCACCAAAACCTAAAGCTACAAGAGCATTAACAATTTCTCTTTCATCGATATTAAATTTTAATAAGCTATAATAATAAACTGCTATTGATAATAACGCCAATCCAGCAACCAACATACCAGTTACTGCACCAGATTTAAAAGCAATTGATAATCCTTGTGCAAGACCTTTTCTAGAAGCTTCTGCTGTTCTGACATTTGCTTCTACAGAAACCAACATTCCAACATAACCTGCAATACCTGATAAAGCTGCTCCAATAAGATATCCAAGACCAACCATTGGACTAAAAGCAATACTGACTATTACAAGTACCACAACTCCCACTAATGCAATTGTTTTATATTGTCTAGCAAGGTAAGCTTTTGCTCCAATTTGAATAGCTGAAGCGATATCTTGCATTTTTGCATTTCCAGCGCTAGAATTTAAAATATTTTTTCCAGTAAAAAATCCATAAACGATAGATAATAAACCGGCTGCAATTGTGTATAATAGTATAGTCTCGACAGTTGTGCTCATATAAACCTTAAGGTTGTTGGTTGTTAAATTTTAAGCCCGGACAATACAAAAAAAGCTAAAAAAGACAATAATTAACTTTTAAAATTGATGAATATAACCTTTGTTTTTGAGTAGTATTTGCTTACCTTTTTGATCAAGTATAGATGATTTTTTTTTACCAGATATGATTTTGCCTATTTTTGTTATTTTGATGTCCAAAATTCTAGATGTTCTTTGAATGATTCTGGATTTGCTGGTGCTTGCAGTAAATAAAATCTGATAATCATCACCATTTGAGATTAATTTAGATTTTTTAAGTTTATTCTTTTTTATTAATTCTGATAAATATTTAGAAATTGGAATTTTATCTTCATATATTTGATACGTACAATTAAGATTATTTAACATTTTATCTAAATCTGCGATGAGACCATCTGATATATCTATAGATGTATTAGCAAACTTTAATAATTTTTTAGCTAAAGGAATTTTAATATCGGGATGATAATATTTGTTGATAAAATAATTATTAACTCTTTTTCTAAACTTAATTTTATTTTTTAAAATTTTAAGACCTACAAAACTATCACCTAAATTTCCTGTAACATATATATCATCATTAAGTTTTGCTTTGTTTCGATAAACAATATTTTTAGAATAACCTACGGATGTAATTGAAAAACTTAATTTATTTGAATAGGTAGTATCTCCACCACATAAAGAGATATTATATTTTTTTTGTTCCTGTTTTAAAGAGTTAGAAATAGCTAATAAATTTTTTTTAGAAAATGACTTTTGGTTACCTGATCCTGAAATAAAATAAAATTTAGGCTCAACACCTTTGCAAATTAAATCAGAAATTGATGATCTAATAATTTTTTTAATTACAAGCTTGGGGCTTTTAAAATTTAGAAAATGATTACCTTCAATGTATGTGTCAATAGAAATGACTAAACCTTTTTTTTTATCAAAAAAAACATCATCATTTAAGTTGAGTGCAAACTTATTATTTGAAGATATTTTAGAAAAATATTTTTTTATTAACTCAAATTCATGCATTGTTAGGTCTTAATTTTTTACCAATACTATCTAATAATGCATTAAGGTACTTGGTTTGAGAATCTTCAAGAAAAAAATTCGAAGAATTCAAGTATTCTTTAATAATTATATTAATAGACAAATTTGGTTTATAGAGAAACTCGTAGGTTGCGGCTTTAAGAATTGTTTGAAAAACTTTATCGAGATTTTCAAAAACAAATTTATCTCCTAATTTATTGTCTAATTCAGAAAGAATTAATTCATTTCTTTCAATAGTGCCTAAAACAATATCTTTAATAAATTTTTTAAATCTATGCTTTGGAAAGTCTAAATTATTGTCATCGTTATAGAATTTTCCATATAATTTCTGAATTATAATAACTCTAGGATTATTTTTTGGATTAAAATGAGTTCTCATTTTTGAGACAAAACAGAAATAACTGCTTTAGCTGCTTCAGCACCTTTTTTCTTTCTTGCTATAGCTTGACGCATATTTAAACAAGTTATTATACCATTACCAATTGGCTTTTTATTACTAATTGAAAGATCCATTACAGCATTGGTTGAAGCTTTTGAAATAAAATCAAAATGTGGTGTTTCACCTTTAATGACACAACCTAATGCTAAAAATGCATCATATTTTTTTATATTTTTGGAGATAGTTACTGGTATTTCAAAAACACCAGGGACTTTAATAATTTTAATTATATTTGATTTAGGAATTAATTTTAATGCACTATCAAGAAGACCTTTTGAAATATCCTCGTAATAATTCGCGATAACAATTAAGAATTTTTTTTTCATTATATTAGTTCTTGCTTGGTAATCTTTATACCATAACCATCTAATCCAATAACTTTTTTAGGTGATTTTGTAATTAATGTCATATTTTTAATTTTTAAATCTTTAATTATTTGCGCTCCTATACCATAATTTCTAATAAGTTTATCATTACCCTTTTTGTAAAAATCTCTATTTTTGTAGTCTTTAAGTGTTTGTGTTACTGATTTAAGGTTAGTATCTTTTATAAAGACCAACACACAATTATTAAATTTTTTAAAATAATTAAGAGTTTTGTTAAATGAGTTGGGTAATTGTTGATTAATTAAATAATTTTGAACTACATTAGATGAAATTACTCGAACTCTTGGAGTAATTCCCTTTCTAATATTACCTTTAATTAATGCAAAATGTTCTGAACCATCAAGTAAATTTTCATAAATTCTAATTATATATTTTTGATTTTTTACATCAATATAACTTTGTTTTTTTAATTTTATTAACTTTTCTCTCTTAAGTCTATATGCAATTAAATCCTCAATTTTACCTATCTTAAGTTTGTGCTTATTTGCAAAATTAAAAAGATCTTGGCCTCTTGCCATAGTTCCATCTTCATTCATAATTTCACAAAT
>CABYXQ010000034.1 GCA_902522915.1 uncultured Pelagibacteraceae bacterium
GATAAAAAATTTATTGATCAATTTATTAATGTTACATCAAAAGCAGCACTTGCATCTTCATATTTAATTGGGAAAAAAGATAAAATCGCTGCTGATGAGGCAGCTGTTGACTCAATGCGAAGAGAATTAAATAAAATTGATATGAGGGGAGAAGTGGTCATAGGCGAAGGAACACTAGATGAAGCTCCTATGCTTTATACTGGTGAAATTGTAGGGACTGAAAATGGATTAAATTTTGATATAGCAATCGACCCTGTCGAAGGAACAAATTTTGTTGCTAATAACTTACCTGGAAGTATTTCCGTTTTATCTATAGCTGAAAAAGGAAACTTGTTTAAAGCTCCAGAAACATACATGGATAAAATAGCTACAGGAAAAATTGATAAGGGACTTATTGACTTAGATTTCCCTCTAAAAAAAAATATTAAAAATTTATCCGAATTTAAAAATAAAGATATTTCATCACTTACAGTTTGTTTATTAGACAGACCAAGACATAAAAAAATTATTGATGAACTTAAAGAGTTAAATGTAAATTTGAAATTAATTAGCGATGGTGATGTTCTTGGTGCTATTTATGTATCTCAACCAAAATATGGTGTTGATATGTTTTTAGGAATTGGTGGGGGACCAGAGGGTGTAATTGCAGCATCTGCTTTAGATGCTTATGATTGTCACTTCCAAGGTAGATTTATATTTGATAATGATAAAAATATTAAAGAAGCAGAGTCTATGGGTATCAAAGATTTAAATAGAAAATATAATTTAAATGAAATTATTAAAGGCGACTCAATATTTTGTGCAACTGCTATTACTAATAGTGAAATATTAAATGGAATTGTTTTAGATCAAAATAGTTATACCTCAGAAACTTTAGTTACTCATAAAAGCGCTAATTTAAAAAAAATAATCAAAAAAAAAAATTCAATTGATGAATGATATCAATTTCTGGTAAAAATTGGATCGAAAAAAAAGTAAATAAAAACTTAGTAGATAAAATCCAACAAGATTTTAACCAAAATGAAATAATTTCAAAATTAATTGTTTCAAGAAATTTCGATATAGAAGAGATCACAAATATATATAAAGAACTTAGTGTTACGAACATATTTAAAAATACTTTTGATTTTAATTATTCATCAGATTTGTTGATTGATTCTATAAATAAGAAAGAAAAGATATGTGTTTTAGGTGATTATGATGTTGATGGTACGGCAGCTACTTCATTATTGGTAAAATACTTTAAGCATATTAATCAACCATATTTTTACTATATTCCAGATAGAGAACATGATGGTTACGGAGCAACTAAGAAACTTTTTGAAAAATTAATTATAAATAGACCAAAGCTAATAATTATGGTCGATTGCGGTTCCACATCAAATAAAGCTATAGATTTTCTTAATGAAAATAATATTAAATCAATAATAATTGATCATCATGAAATAAATAAACCCTATCCAAAATCAAATTCTATAATTAATCCTAAAAAAAATAGTAGCTATATGAAACATAATTATTTATGTGCCACAACTTTAACATATTTTTTTTTAGATATTTTATTAAAAAAAAAAAAATCAAATTTTAAATTATCAAGTTTATTAATTTACGTCTTACTAGCAACGGTTTGTGATGTAATGCCACTAAGAAAAATTAACAGGATGATTGCAAAAAATGTCATTAAAAAATTTAATATAGAAGATAATCTTGCATTTAAAATTTTATTTAATCAAATTGGGATAAATAGAAAAATAACTATTGAAGATTTGGGATATTTGTTAGGTCCAATCATTAATTCAGGTGGTAGACTTGGATTTTCAAATTATGCTACA
Organism: uncultured Pelagibacteraceae bacterium; assembly: GCA_902522915.1. Classification (GTDB taxonomy): domain Bacteria; phylum Pseudomonadota; class Alphaproteobacteria; order Pelagibacterales; family Pelagibacteraceae; genus Pelagibacter. Next base: position 1,833 of record CABYXQ010000034.1, read on the forward strand.
GAACTACTAACATCAAATGATCCTAAGTTAGTCAAAAAAAAATCCATTGAGTTAATTAAATTAAATAATCAAAGAAAAAAAATAGAAGAAATTATTTTAAATGAGATTAATTTTGAAAAAATTAAAAAAGAAAATAAAAATGTAATTATTTATTATAAGTCTAATTTAAATGAAGGATTAATAGGTATAATAGCAGCAAGATTAAAGGACCAATTTAATAAACCAGCTATAGTAATAACGAATTCAAAAAATATTTTAAAAGGATCTGCTAGATCAACCACTAATTATAATATTGGAACCGTAATTAAATTATTAATTGATAAAAAAATTATTGAAAAGGGTGGTGGGCATAATATGGCTGCAGGTTTTGTTATTAAAAAAGATAAAGTTGAACTTTTAAATAATTTTATACAAAAAGATTATTTAAAAATGAATAAAGACTTCAAATTTTGCAATGAATACGACTCAGCTATATCGTCTTTAGCAATAAATAATAAATTTATGGATGAAATTAATAAAATTGGTCCCTTTGGAAATGGAAATAAATCGCCATTATTTTTGATTGAAAATTTTAAAATTATTAAATCAAAATTATTAAAAGACAAACATATCTCCGCAATACTTAAACCAATTAAAGGTTCCTCAATAAGATCAATATGTTTTAACTGCGCAGATACCCAAATAGCTCAATATCTTTTGTATTACAAAAAACAAATTAATATTATTGCTGAAATAAATGAAAATCATTGGAACAATAAAAAATTTGTACAATTAAATATCAAAGACATTATATTAAAAACTAATTAGGCTTGATAAATATTAACTTTTAAAATAAAAGATCATTCAAAGGTCCCTTCGTCTATCGGTTAGGACAGCTGGTTTTCATCCTGCAAAGGGGGGTTCGATTCCCCCAGGGACCGCCATTAAATTTATATGTATCACTATGTCTATATGCTTAAAACTTTAGATGGATACAAAAAAAGAAGTTATGTAGGCTACTCTACTAACGTTAAAGATAGGCTTAAAAGACATAATTCATCAAGAGGAGCAAAATCTACAAGAGGATATAAATGGAAAATTATATTTAATAAAAGGTTTTTGTCTAAATCAAAAGCGTTATCTTTTGAATATAATCTTAAAAAAGATAGAAAAAAAAGGCTATCCATATTAAAAGAATTATAATAAATCATTTATGAAAATAGCAACAATACTTCCTTATAAGGAAAATTATACATTCTCTAAAGCACAAGCTGCAGCTATATGGGTGTGTGATTTTTTTAAATTTTCAAAATTTAAAGATACTAATTTTATATTTGGTAACACTAGTACAAAAGATTTCTTAACAAAAAACTATCTAAATATTAATATTAGCAATCTAAAATCTAAATTATCAAGTACCACGAAAGAATATTGTAAAAATATTATTTCAAAAATTAAAAAAGAAAATTTTGATATTATAGAAATACATAATAGACCATTAATATTTAATTATTTAAAAAAAGAAATCAATTCAAAATATATTTTATATTTTCACAACGATCCATTAAGCATGAATGGATCAAAATCTTCAAAAGAAAGATTAAATTTACTTATAAACTTGGATAAAATTATATTTGTTAGTAAGTGGGTTCAAGATAGATTTTTTATAGATTTAGATAAAAAACTTTCTGATAAAACAGAAATTGTTTACCCAAGTATTCACAAGGTAAAAAAAATTAATAAAAAAGAGAAAAAAATCATATTTGTTGGTAAATTAAATATATCAAAAGGTTATGATATTTATAAAGAATCAATACTTAAAATACTTGATGAATTCAATGATTGGAAAGCTTATTCTATTGGTGACGAAGATAGAGAAAGACCAACAATAAATCACAACAATCATCAGGAATTAGGTTTTCTGAAACATAAAGAAGTTTTAAATTTTTTAAATAGATCAGAAATAGCCGTAGTACCATCCAGATGGGAAGAACCTTTTGGAAGAACAGCACTAGAATCATCCTCAAGAGCATGTGCAACAATTATATCAAATAGAGGTGGTTTGCCCGAAACTACTAATCACTGTATTATACTTAAAAAATTAAATTCACAAGAATTATACAAAGAAATTAAGAAGTTAATCCTCAATGTGAAGCTTAGAAAAAAAATTCAATACAATGGTTTCAAAAATATAAAGCATTTGGTTAAAGCTAATTCAGATTTTATAGACAAAATAAGAGAAAGTTTATTACAAAGTTTTAGCCTGAACTATTTAAGAAATAAATTAAGAATAATAAACATTTACAATACAGGACAAAAAAATTTTCATAGACTTTATAACATTTCATTAGGAAAGAAATTTACAAATGGTTTCATTAGAAATGGTCACGATGTTCTGGAAATTAGTGATCGTGATTTCATTAGACAAAATAGGAATATATTCCAAACAAAAAATATTAGTAAATTTCAAGATTATTTGGTTAATACATCAAAAAACTACAATCCTGACTTAATTTTTTTTGGTCATACACAAAATATATACGCAGAAACCATTAAAGAATTTAAAAATTTAAATGAAAATTTAATTATTTCACAGTGGAATGAAGATCCAGTTATGAAGAGTTTAAATTATTCAAAAAAAAATATAGAAAATATTAATAAATACTCTGATATTGTAGATCATAATTTTATTACAACTAATCCAAGTGTTTTAAAAAAACAAAAAATTAATATAAAAAATCTTCATTTTTTATTTATACCGGTTGATAAAAATATTGAGTGTTTTAACGTCTCAAATAAGAAACCAATTAAAGATTTGTTTTATGCCATGAGTCATGGAGTTAACAGGGCAACTTTAAAAAAAGGTAAAAATGACTCAAGAATACATTTTTTAAATAATCTTATTAAAAAATTAGAAAATATTGATTATGATTTTTACGGTTTTCAAAATAAAGAACCAATATGGGGTAATGATTTTTATAAGGCGCTAATTAATTCTAAAATGGGATTAAATCTAAGTAGAGGATTACCAACTAAACATTATTCGAGTAACAGAATTGCATCTTTAATGGGAAATGGATTGCTAACATTTGTCGATAAAAAAACTCAACTAAATGATATGTTTAATAGGAATGAAATAGTAATGTATGATAATATTATTGATTTAACAAATAAAATAAATTTTTACAAAAAAAATGATCATTTAAGATCTAAAATAGCATCGGCTGGACGTAAAAAATATTTTAAATTGTTTAATGAACTTAAAACTACAAAGTATATTATAGACAAATCACTTGGTAAAGACGTTACTCTATATTAATGAAAATTTCTATAATTGTACCCACTTTTAACAATCTTAATTATCTTAATTTTTTTTTATATTCAGTTAAAAAAAATTCATTGTATGATCATCAAATAATTTTACATATTAATGATGGTTCAGATGGTACTCTTAATTTTGCAAAAAAAAATAAATTATTATTTACAAACAGCACAAAAAATGTTGGTTTATGCAGCTCTTTGAACAAAGCAGCTGAGTTGGTTAACTCAAATTATATTCTTTATGCTCATGATGATATGTTTTTTTGTAAAAACTGGGATTTACATTTAGAAAATGAAATTAAAAAATTTCCAAATAATTTATATTATTTAACTGGTACAAATGTATCAGTTAATAGTGGACTTATAAATTTTGACTGTGGATTAACACCTGAAAACTTTGATGAAGCAAAATTTGATGAATTCTGCAAAAATGACTTTAGTAAAGATTTACAAGGATCTCATTGGGCTCCTCATTTGATTCATAAAGATTTATGGAAAAGTATAGGTGGATTTAGCGAGGAATTTAATCCTGGTGATGGTTCTGACCCAGATTTTTGTATGAAGTTATGGAATAAAAATGTTAGAGTTTTTAAAACAATTTCAAAATTCAAGGTATATCATTTTAGTTCTGTAACAACTCGAAAAGGTACAATAAAACTGAATAATGGCACTAAAACATTCACTCTAAAATATGGTTTTAATCCAAGGTATTTTAGAAAATATTATTTAAAAGGCGATGGGTTAAATGCTTATAATGGACCATTAAATAATCCAAAGATGAATTTTGGAATGTTTATTGATTATATTATTAATAAATTTAAATTTATTTATTACAAAATTTAATTTAATGAACAGAATAATTGTTGCAAAGATCTCTGAAGGACTGGGAAATCAACTATTTATGTATGCAAATGCGTATGCTATTTCAAAAAAATTTAATCTAAAGTTACGTTTAGATCCATACAGTGGATACTATAAAAATAATATTAGATCATTCATGCTTAATAATTTTAATATATCATCTAAAATAGCACCATCTAACTGGATATTTTCCAATAATTATAGAAATTTTATAAGAAAAGTTAAAATTAAATGTGATTTTTTTAAAAAAAAAAAATCTTTTTTATTTGAATCAAAATATAAAAATAAATTAACAAAATTTACTTCTATTAAGTTAGATAATTTTAATGACACATTTTATGTTGATGGAAACTTTGAGTCAGAAAAATATTTCTTAGATTATAGAAAAGATCTTTTAAATGAATTCTCTTTTAAAAATAATATAAGTAATAATAAATACCAAGATTTTATTAATAAACATAATGTTGTCTCGATAAGTGTTAGGCAAAATCGATACTCTGAAAGAATACGGAATAAGTTTGATCGATATTCAATTAATAAATCACAGAATTTTGTCGCTGAAACTGTAGATTATATTTATCAATCAATTAAATTTATTAAATCTAAAGTAAATAATCCAAAATTTCTCTTGTGGAGTGATGATTTTACTGGTCTAGAAAAATATTTTCCAACAAATGAATTTCTATATGTGATTAATTCAGAAAATAAAATCTTGAATGATTTTTATTTATTAACACAGTGTAAATATTTCATTGTTGGTCCGTCGACTTTTAGCTGGTGGGGCGCTTGGTTGTCTAATAATGAGAGTAAAATATGTATTAGACCTAAAAATATTAACCCATCTAAAAATGTTAATTTTTGGCCTGAGTCTTGGATATCAATTTAATTTTTTTAAATCTTTTTTTTTGAATATTTATTTTCGATTATATCTTTACTTTATTTAGTGCATTGTTTTTAAATATATTGGCTTCTCTAATATATCTTCTAACCATTTGCGTTGTTTTATGACCTGTCATAGCCATAATACTTCTTTCATCAGCACCAGACTCGGCTGCTACTGTTGCAAAACCTGATCTTAAGCTATGACCAGCAAAATTTTTATTATCTATACCAGCCAAATTTAAATATTCTTTTATAATTAAAACTACAGATTGATCAGTTAATCTTTTATAAGTTAATAATGATCCCCTTGAAAACCTTCTAAAAATAGGTCCAGATTTTATTTTTGAAATTTCTATCCATTTTTTAAGATTAATCACGGGACAATATTTATCATTGGTAAAATAGGGGAGTCCTTTTACCATTCCTTCACCAAATTGATCAGTTTTTGATCTTTTGATAGCAATTTTTACTCCCTCGGGAACAAACTCTAGATCTTCATAATCAATTGAGATTAACTCAGTCCTTCTAAAACCACCTCCAAAGCCTACTAAGATGATTGATTTATCTCTTAACTTTTTAATATCTTCTATTTTTTGCTCATTTATTACATTAATAATTGATTTTAAATGATTGATTAATATAGGTTTTTTTCCTTTTTGAATGCTCCCTTTTACTCTCTTTATTCCCATTAAATTTTCCAAAATTATTGGATGTTTTGTATCTAAATAATGCCCTTTTAGTTTATGAATAATGCTAATTGACACTAATCGTCTTTTTAATGTGCTGATTTTTGAATTTTTAGAGAGATGAGTTAAGTATAAAGATACAATTTTAGGTTCAGATGGCAATGAATTTAAACCATGTTTAGCACAAAAAGCTCCAAAATCTTTAAAATCTGATTTATATGCCCTTAATGTATTATTTGCTTTAGAGCTTTTAAGATTATTTAAAGTTGCCTCATGAAGCGATTTTAAGTCTGTAGTTAGTTCATTCATATTATTACTATTGATAACAATTAATTATCGATAGTAATATATCAAGAGTTTTCTAATGTCAAATAAAATAATTAATCATTTTTAGGACAATTAATGATATTGCAAACAAAATTAGGATGAAATAAGTTTCAAAAATGGGCATAGACGGAGTAATTGAACCAATATATTTTCTAATAACTTCAATTGGTTTTGTAATTCTAAGCTTTATTCAGTATAAAAAAACAGGAAAAACATTAGAAACGATTTATCTATCTATTTTAGCTGTTTTTTTTATAGTTTGCTTTATAATATTAAATTTTTATTGATGAAAGGCACTAAATTTCAATTAAAAGTCTGGAAATACCTTAAAACTATACCAAAAGGACAGGTAAAAACTTATAAACAGGTAGCAATTGGGATAAAAAGGCCAGAATCAGCCCGCGCTGTAGCTAATGCATGTGGAAAAAACCCATATGCACCAAAAATACCCTGTCATAGAGTAATTCGCTCAGATGGAGGTATAGGTGGATACTCAGGTAAAGGTGGGATTAAGACAAAGCTACGTTTATTGAGAACTGAAAAAGTTGATATTTAGAGGCTTTTTAGACCTATTTTATGGTCAAAAACACTAATAAAATTAACAATTTTATGATTTTCAAGACTATTTTAGAAAAAATAGTGTATTGCACCCTTCAGTTGTACTATATATCTTAATATATCAAAATAAAGCACCTCTATGGCCGTTTAAAACATATATTCAATAACTGCAATGCTCTACTTTTCAATGATATCAATGCCAATTTCAAAGTTAAAATTCTCTCATTTTAAAAATATTTTCGCTTACCCTTCTCACTTATTTTCATAAAAATTTTTAAATTTTGTTTTCACGTGTTTAAAAAACGTTGGTATTAAACACTTTTATCTATTAATGAT
>CABYXQ010000035.1 GCA_902522915.1 uncultured Pelagibacteraceae bacterium
TATTCTCTTCTAGAAATATATAGACCACTTAGAACAATAATAAATAAACCTAAATAAGTCCAGTTATCAGGTAATTCATGAAAGAAATAATAACTAATCAATATATTAGTTATTATCTCTGTATAGCCTAAAGGAGCTAATTTAGATGCATCTGCATATCTCAAAGAAAGAATTATCAAAAAATGAGCCACAGAGGCTATAAGGCCTATTATAGACATCAAAATCCACTGATTGAACGTTGGATTAACCCAAACAGAAGGGATAAATAGACTAGTTATTATGAGCCCTACTACACCTGTAAATAATAGTGTTAAAAGTGGATTATCTGAAGTGCTTAATTTTCTAGTTATTATTAAATAAACACCATAACATATACCACAAGCCAAAGCTGCTAATGTAGCTAAATTTAACTCTATAAAACCAGGTCTAATAACTATTAAACATCCTAAAAAACCAACCAAAACTGCAGACCATCTTTTAATACCAACCTTCTCACTTAAAAATATAGATGAAAGAGCTGTGCATGTTATTGGTGCAACAAAGGCTAAAGTTAATGCTTTTGGTAAAGATATTACTGATATTGAATAAAAGAAACACAGAGTTGTAAAGGCTAAAATTATTCCTCTGACCAATTGCAGTTTCGGTCTTGTGCTCCATACTAGAGTGTTTCTATAAAAAACAACCATTAAAGATAAAGTAAAAACAACTGTAAAAAAATATCTAGCCCATGTAATTTGAAATACATGCATAGATAAACTTAAATGTTTTGCAAAAGCATCCATTACAGGAAGAATCATCCAAGCAGATGCATTTAAAATTATTGCCTTCATAAAAGAAGGATAGCTCTTAATAGAAATATTTTAAAGCAAAGAATAGTGTAATTGGAATTGTCACTAATGACATTAGTGTAGAGACAACAATTGTACTAGAAATATTGTCTACAATATCTTTTGGAGAATACATGGAAGCAACTAAATAACACAATATAGCACTTGGCATTGAAGATTGAATTAATACAACCCCAGCGGCTATTCCTGATAGATTAAATATTTTTATAACCATAAAACCTATAATAGGACCCAATATAACTCTTCCAGTAGATGTTATAACGGCATCCTTAAATGAAAAAACTTTCATTTGAGTAAGTGCAACTCCTAAAGACATCAAGATCATAACAATCATACCATAAGCTAACAACATTACAGTATTCATAACGAATTGAGGGATTGGTTGCTCAAAATATAACAACAAAACAGTAATTAAAATTGCATAAAATGCAGGACTTTTAAAAATAGTTTCAAAGTCAAATGCTCTTTTAGCTAAAAAAATATTTAAAGTAAAATGAAGCAATACTACAAGGGAGGAAATTGCAGCTGCTATACCCATACCTAATTCACCATATGCGAATAAGCAAATAGGTATACCCATGTTTCCAGTATTAGGTAAAATAAATGTTGGCAATTCTCTTATGTAATCTTTTTTCATAAGAAATAAAAATATTAAACCAACAATACCAAATGAAGTTAACAAAATTATTCCATAAAAAAAGAATTCACTAAATACATCAAATGTTACTTTGCCTGCTGTAAGCGCAAATATTACTAATGCAGGAGTTCCAAAATTTCCTGAATAAGTTGTTATAAAAGAAGTATCAAAATTAGGGTTTTTTTTACCTAAAAATATTCCAATACCAACAATAAAAAATACTGGAAACAAAACTTCAAAAAGTTTTAAATAAATATCCATTAATCAAGTAATCTTATTACTATAGGTGATTTAAGAATATTTTGATTATCTTTAATTTTAGAAATGCAAGTATTACAGTTAATTTCAGATGTTTTATGTGTAATAATTACGATTGTAGCCTTATTGTTTTTTTTATCAGGTGTTTGAATAAGTCTCTTAACAGATATCTTATATTTGGCTAATCGGTTAGTTATTTGAGATAATACACCAGGTTTATCTTTAACTTCAAATCTTATGTATAAAGAATTAACATAATTATTAACATTGTAATGTTTCAAAGATTTCAGTTTTGAAAAAGAAACTCCAAAGGGTTTTTTTATATTACCCCTTAGTATTGACAATAAATCTGAAAGTAATGACGAAGAAGTTGGTCCTGGTCCTGCCCCCTCACCTTGTAAAATACTTTGACCAACAGGTTTGCCTTCTAAAATAACTGCATTCATTACACCATTGACATTTCCTATGTATGATTTTTTACTAACAAGACAAGGATGAACTGCTTCAAACAATTGATTGTTTTTTAATTCAGATATTCCCAAGAGCTTAATTCTTAAATTTAGTTGATCGGCAATTTTAATATCCTTTAATTCAATTTTTTCAATTCCTTCCATTAAACATTTGTGTTTTGAAATTTTATTATTAAAAGCCAAAGCTGATAATATTCTTACTTTTGCGAAAGCATCAAAACCATTTAAATCTAGTTTAGGGTTACCAGGTTCAGCATAACCAAGTTTTTGAGCTTTTTTTAGAACTTCAGAAAAACCTTCACTTGAATTTTCCATTTCACTAAGAATATAGTTAGAAGTCCCATTTAAAATTCCATAAACCTTAGAAATCTTATTTGTAATTAAACCTTCTTTAATAGATCTTAAAATTGGAATTCCACCAGCTACAGATGCCTCAAACTCTAAATTAACTTTATTTTTTTCTGCGAGTTTTGTTAAATAATTGCCATGTTTCGAAATTAAAGCTTTATTCGGCGTAATTACATGAACTTTTTTCTTTAATGCAGTTTCAACAATTTTTTTAGAAATTCCGTCAGATAAACCAATTGATTCAAATAAGATATCAACTTTCTTATGTTTAAAAATTTCTAAAGGGTTTTTATAAAATATTTTTTTATTAATTTTAAATTGTCTTTTTTTATTTTTGCTTTTAGCAGAAATTGCAACGATATTAATTTTTTTCCCTGTTTTAATTTCGATATCTTTTTTTTTTGTATTTAATTCATTTAATAAATAAATACCAACCTGACCTAGACCAACTACTGCTATATTAATAAAATTTTTCATTTGCTAATATCTGGATATTTACTTTTTTTTGTATAGTCATCTATATAAATCTCATACTCGGAAGGTGTCATAGTTGTTATATCATCAGCTTTTTTTAAAATTTCTGATAATTTTATTTGATTATTTTTTTTTTTAACTGCATCTACGGTCCAATATTGAGAATCTTTGTTTAATGAGCAATTATTAAATAATATTACAAATAACAGTAAAATCAAAAATTTCATAAAGCAGTTTTAAGTGGAAAATTAAATTTAATATTTAAATTTTGAACAGCTTGACCTGCCCCACCTTTAATTAAATTATCAATTGCTGAAAGAATAATTATTTTATTTTTATATTTTGTTTTGCACACGGATATAAAACAATTATTTGTATTGATAACATCATTAGTACTTATTAACGAATCTGGCTTTAAAATTTTAACAAAACTGTCTTTCTTATAAAATTGAGAAAGCTTATTAAAAACTTTTAATTGAGTTACATTAGTTTCTAAATCAACATAAATTGTGCTCAATATACCTCTGAACATTGGTGTTAAATGAGGTGTAAAATTAAAATTAATTTTTTTTCTAGTAAATTTTCTTAACATTTGGTGAATTTCTGGATTGTGACGATGAAAGCCAATACCATAAGCACTAAGTGACTCATACAAATTTTTATTTTTATATTTTTTATGTACAGCTCTGCCTGCACCAGAATATCCAGATTTAGAGTCAATTATTATATTATTAACTTTAATTAATTTATTTTTAATTAGAGGAGCCAATGGCAATAAAATTGAAGTAGGATAACATCCTGGGCATGAAATTATTTGATAATTTTTTAGATTCTTATCGTTAATTTCAGGAAGTGAATAAATACTTTTTTTAATTAAATTTTTAGATCTATGATTTTGCTTATACCATTTAAGATAATCTGAGCTGTTTTCCAATCTAAAGTCAGCAGCGAGATCGATTAGAGTTATATTTTTGGTCAAATGTTTTGATATATCCTGAGCTTCACCGTTAGGCAAAGCTGTAAAAATAACATCAATATTTTTTAAAAGATTTTTACTAAATTTAACTATTTTTGGTAATTTTTTCTTTGTAAGAGATTTATCATAATTAGATATTTTTTTCCCTACAGAGGAATTCCCACAAAGATATTTTATATTAATATATTTATGATTAATTAATAATTTAATTAATTGAATTCCAATATAACCAGTCGATCCAGCAATTAATACATTGAGCTTAGGCATTTTTTTATTATATCAGTTAAAATTTAAAAAAAAATTATCTTTTAGAGAACTGGAAACTTCTTCTAGCTTTTCTTCTTCCAGGCTTTTTTCTCTCTACAGCTCTAGAATCTCTGGTGGTAAGTTTTTCTGCTTTTAAAGCAGCTTTAAAATTTTCATCAAACATAAGTAATGCTTTTGAAATTCCATGAACCATTGCCCCTGCCTGACCAGTGGGTCCACCACCTTTTACACTACATCTCACATCGTAATCAGTTGCTTGATTAATAACTTCAAAAGGTCTTGTGATTTGCATTTTATGATTATCATCTGCAAAATATTCACTAAATGATTTTCCATTTACGTATATTTTACCAGTACCCTTTTTTAACCAAACTTTAGCAATAGAGGTTTTTCTTCTACCTGTTGCGTATTTACTATCTTTAAAATCAAGTTTCAACTTTGGTATTTTTGCTGTTGTTTGAATGTTTTCCATATTAGTTTCGAGAAATATTTTTGCTGTTTAGTTTACCTAATTCAATAATTTCTGGATTTTGTGCAGAATGTGGGTGATCACTTCCAGCATAAATTTTAAGTTTTGTTAATTGTTTTCTACCTAAAACACCTCCTGGCAGCATTCTCTTTACTGCAAGTTTTAATGTTTCACCAGGTTTTTTATCATGAAGTTTTTCTGGAGTTGTTATCTTTATTCCACCTGGATAGCCTGTATGTTTATAATATTTTTTGTCTTGAAATTTCTTACCTGTAAATTTTGCTAACTCTATATTTTTAACAACAACAAAATCACCATGATCCATATGAGGTGTATATGTAGATTTATTTTTTCCTCTTATAATTTTAGATATTACAGTAGCCAATCTACCAACAACTGCATTTTTGGCATCTATTTCATACCAGTTAGATTTTATGTCGCTGTTTTTAACAAATTTTGTCATGAATGCCGGATTAATACTTATAAAAGCTCATGTTGTCAAATTATATTAATATTGATAATAATTAAAAAATTTAAATACAATAAAAATTAATCAATTAAATAAGGAAAAATAATGAGTGATAAAGATAAAAAAGGAACAAAACCTCAAACATATAAATTTGATACTTTGAGTTTGCATGCTGGATACCAACCTCACAAAAATGCTGGCGCAAGACAAGTTCCTATTTATCAAACTACATCTTATCTTTTTGATGACGTAGATCATGCAGCCGCTCTTTTTAATTTAGAAAGAGGTGGTCATATTTATAGTAGAATTTCAAATCCAACTGTTGCTGTCTTAGAAGAAAGAGTTGCTTCTCTTGAGGGAGGCACTGCTGCTTTAGCAACATCCTCTGGAATGAGTGCAATATTTCTGGCTGTAATGACGTTATGTGAAGCTGGAGACCATTTGGTAGTTTCTTCGCAACTATATGGTGGAACAGTTAATTTATTTAGATTAACTCTTCCAAAATTTGGAATCAAATGTACTTTTGTGAAACCAAGAGATACAGAAGGATTTAAAAAAGCAATTCAAAAAAATACTAAAGGTATATTCGGTGAGTTAGTTGGAAATCCTGGAAACGAACTTATGAATATGCCCGAGATAGCTAAAATTGCTCATGATGCTGGAATTCCTTTAATGGTAGATGCAACTTATCAAACTCCATATTTGTGCAAGCCTTTTGAGCATGGTGCTGACATTGTGGTTCATTCTTTAACTAAATGGATGGCTGGTCACGGATCATCAATGGCAGGTATTATAGTTGAAGGAGGAAAATTTGACTGGATGCAGAACGACAAATTTCCAACAATGACACAACCTTATGAAGGATATCATGGATTGTCTTTTGCTGAAGAATTTGGACCTACTGCATTTACGATGAAAGCAAGGGCTGAAGGTATGAGAGATTTTGGACCTTGTTTAAGTCCTCAAAATGCATGGAACGTTCTACAAGGTATAGAAACTTTATCAGTTAGAATGAAGAAACATTGTGCCAATGCTGAAGAGATGGTTAAATATTTATCAAATCATGAGAGTGTTGCTTGGGTTTCTCATCCAAGTGTTCCTGATCATCCTGATCATGAACTTGCAAAAAAACTTTTACCTAACGGACGAGGATCAATGATAGCTTTTGGAATAAAAGGTGGAAAAGACGCTGGAGTAGCATTTATCAATAATGTTAAGCTTGCTTCTCACCTTGCTAATGTAGGAGATACCAGAACATTAGTTATACATCCTGCATCAGGAACTCACTCACAAATGGATGAGGCGACATTAAAATTTGCAGGCTTATCTCATGATATGATTAGATTGTCAGTTGGTATTGAAGATATTGATGATATCAAAAACGATTTTGAAATTGGTTTTAGAGCAGCAAGAAAACCAAGACTTGTCTCAAATCAATGAAATTTAAAGTAGATAACCACGAGGTTTACGCTTCAACAGGTGGCAGACCATTTGATAAAAAGAAACCATTAATTATCTTTGTTCATGGAAGTGGTTTGACTCACATGACTTGGGTTTTACAAACTAGATATTTTGCATTTCATGGATACAGCTGTCTTGCCATAGATATGCCGGGACATGGTTTGTCTGATGGTGAAAGCTTAAAATCCATTGAAGATATGGCAGATTGGATAAGTAGAGTTATTGATTCTGTGGGTTACAAAGAAGCTTCGTTGGTTGGTCATTCTCAAGGTTGTTTAGTTACGATAGAGTGTTCAGCTAGATACCCTGATAAAATTAAAACATTAAGTCTTATGGGAGGTGCTGGTGCTATACCTATGAATCCTGAGTTACTTCAGCTTGCTGAAAATAACGACCCTAAGGCTGTTGATTTAATGATGGATTGGGCTCACGGACCTGCTGGTCATTTTGGAGGTCACCCTGTTCCAGGTTTATATCATATTAATACTGGAGGCATGTTAGCAAAATCAAGAACTATAAAAGACACTTTAGGTGTAGATTTCAGAGCTTGTGATAATTATAAAAATGGATTTGAAGCAGCAAAAAAAATTAAAATTCCAACTTTATCAATACTTGCAACAGGCGACAAAATGTGTCCAGTTAAAGAAGGGAAGAAACTTGCTAATTTAATTGAAGGTAGCCAAGTAGATATTATTGATAATTGTGGTCATATGATGCTCCTTGAAGAGGCTGATAGAGTTTTAAAAGTATTAAAAGATTTTATTACAACAAATTACCCTTCTAAAGCGAAATTTTAATTTTACATTTCAAATTATCTATTATTTTACAAAAATATAATTTTTTAAGTTTATTTGAACTTTTTTACTGAGCCTGTTACTCTTAAATATAAAAAAAAAGGAGAAAATCATATGAGTAAAAATCCAGAAACGATTGCATTACATGGTGGTGATTACAGGAGTGATCCTGCAACAACAGCCGTAGCAGTCCCAATTTATAGAACAACATCTTACCAATTTAATGATACTGGACACGCAGCCAATTTATTTGCGTTAAAAGAATTTGGTAACATTTATACAAGAATTATGAATCCAACAAATGATGTACTTGAAAAAAGAGTTGCAGCACTTGAAAATGGTTTGGCAGCAGTTACTGTTGGGTCAGGTCAGGCAGCATCAACTTTTGCAATACTAAATGTATGTCAATCAGGAGATAATTTTATTAGTTCAACAGACTTATATGGTGGAACTGTTAATTTATTTACTCACACTCTTAAAAAACTTGGTATTGAATGCAGGTATGCAGATCCATCTGATCCAAAGAACTTTGAGAAGCTTGTTGATGAAAAAACAAGATGTTTTTATGCTGAAACTTTACCAAACCCTTATTTAAGAGTTTTTCCAATTAAAGAAGTTTCTGATATTGGAAGAAAGCATAATATACCATTAATTATGGATAACACTGCTTCACCAGTAATATGCAAACCATTAGATCATGGGGCAGCAGTTGTGGTACATTCATTAACAAAATTTATTGGTGGTCATGGAACAGTTATAGGTGGATGTTTGGTTGATGGAGGAAATTTTGACTGGACAGCTGATCCTAAAAGACAACCTCTTTTTAATGAACCAGATATGAGTTATGGTGGAGCTAAATGGGGTGAAGTTGTGCCTCAATTGACCGGTGCAAATGTATCTTTTGCAGTAAGAGCTAGAGTGTGTTTGCTAAGAGATCTTGGAGCGCCTTTAGCGCCAGATAATGCGTGGGGTATTATTCAAGGTCTTGAAACAGCACCTTTAAGAATGAAACAACACTGCTCTAACGCTGAAAAAGCCGTTGCATTTTTAGGAAAACATAAAAATGTAGCAAGAGTTATTTACCCTACTCTTCACAAAGGTGAAATTGCTGCTAGATCT
>CABYXQ010000036.1 GCA_902522915.1 uncultured Pelagibacteraceae bacterium
GTTATGGACCCAGCTTTGAGTCTGAAGTTAAATATATTTATAAAAAAATCAATCTTCCTATAAAGCAAATTGATAAAAAAGAAAATTGGAGAAGAATAATTGATTTAAAAAATAATAGTGGATGGATTCATTTATCTCAGTTAAAACCAGTGAACTCTGTAATTCCTCTTAAAGATAAAGTTCTATTTAAAAAACCTTCCTCTTATGCTAAACCAATTGCTCTGATTAAAGCAGGTAGGCTAATAATTATAAAAAAATGTGAGACCAGTTGGTGTAATGTAAAAACTGATAAATACTCAGGATGGATAAATAAAAAAAATATCTGGGGTAAAGTTAAGTAAAATTATCTTTTTAGATAACTTAACATAGTGTCAACATCACTAATCTTTAAAGGATCTTTATCGTTGCTTTCATTATTTTTTCCCTCTTCAGCAAAAATTTTCAAAACTTTACCATTTTCTATATATGCAGAATATCTCCAAGACCTCATTCCAAATCCTTGCTTCGGCTTATTAACCAACATACCCATTCCTTTTGTAAATAAGCCCTCCCCATCACCAATGGGTTTTACTTTATTTATATTTTGATCTCTAAACCAAGCATTCATTACAAATGCATCATTTACTGATAAGCAATAAACCTCATCTACAAATTTTTTTAATTCTTCATATTTTTCTTCATAACCAGGTAATTGTTGAGAAGAGCAGGTTGGAGTGTATGCTCCGGGCAATGAAAACAAGACGATTTTTTTATTATTAAATATTTCATTTGTAGTTATATCCTGCCAATGGCCCCCTATTGAGCAACCACCTCCTAATATTTGATTGTCCCCAATTCTTGTTTTAAAAGTTACTTCTGGAATATTCATAAATTTATAGCTTGTAATCATTCTAAAGTAGAAGTCAATAGTTTAGAATGATTATAAACTAATAATTTAATAGTTGTCTGGATCTAATTTTACCAAAACTTCAATGGATTTGATTTTTTTTCCTGGAATAGTTTTTTTTATATTTATTGGGTCCACATCTTCATTTTTTAAATCAATAAGTTTTTTCTCTTTTTCATCAAAAAAATGATGGTGAGATGAAGTATTTGTATCAAAGTAAGTTTGGTTTGAATTGATTGATATCTCTTTAAGATATCCTTTTTTTTCAAAAGCATGGACGGTATTATAAACTGTGGCTAATGATATTTTTTCACCTAATTTTTGACTAATTATTTTTGATAAATCTTTTACCGAAAAATGAAAGGTTTTATCATTATCAAACAATATTTCGCAAATTTTTAACCTTTGTTTTGTTGGTCTTAATCCCGAATTTCTTAATTTATCAACAAAATCAGTATTTAAATTCATGGTTTTTATAACAATTCTAAACTATTTGTATATTATATTGCTGCTAAATCAAGTATTAAGAGCTTTCAATTTTTATGAAAAAAAATTCATACTCATTTGATGATCTTATAAGTTGCGGAAATGGTAAACTTTTTGGTCCTGGAAATGCAAAATTACCACTTCCACCGATGCTCATGTTTGATAGAATAACTGAGATTAATGAAAATAATGGAGCCTTTAATAAAGGATGTTTAAAAGCTGAACTTGATATCAATAAAGATCTTTGGTTTTTTGACTGTCACTTTAAACAAGATCCAGTTATGCCAGGATGTTTAGGTCTTGATGCAATGTGGCAGTTAGTAGGTTTTTATCTAGGATGGCTAGGAAACCCTGGAAAAGGAAGAGCTTTAGGAGTTGGAACAGTGAAATTTACAGGTGAAGTTCTACAAAATGTAAAATTAGTGCGATATGAAATTAATATGAAAAAGATTATGTCCCCAGGAGGCACAACTGTAGGCCTAGCCAATGGAGTTGTTTTAGCAGATGATAAAAAAATATATTCAGCTGATAGTTTAAAAGTAGGATTGTTTAAATAATGAGAAGAGTAGTTGTCACAGGTTTAGGAATAGTTTCCTGCTTAGGAAATAATCAAGAAGAAGTACATCAATCACTTCTTAATAGTAATTCAGGAATATCATTTTGTGAAGAATATAAGGAACATAATTTAAAAAGCCATGTTCATGGTAAACCAAATATAAAACTTGAAGATTATATAGATAGAAAAACAATAAGATTCATGGGCTCAGGTTCAGCTTATAACTACATAGCAATGAAAGAGGCTATTGAAGACTCTGGATTGGGAGAAAGTGAAGTTAGTAATTTTAAAACTGGGATTGTTATGGGTTCAGGAGGCCCTTCTATTGAAAATGTAATTTTGGCAGCAGATAAGACTAGAGCTAAAACTCCAAAATTAATGGGACCATTCATTGTTCCAAGAACAATGGCTAGTACGGCTTCAGCTACACTTGCGGTTCCGTTTAAAATAAAAGGAACTAATTACACTATGAGTTCTGCTTGTGCAACAAGTGGTCACTGTATTGGAAATTCTATGGAGTTAATTCAGATGGGCAAGCAAAATGTTGTTTTCGCAGGTGGTAGTGAAGAAATCCATTGGGCGATGACTGCAATGTTTGATGCCATGACTGCTTTATCTTCAAAATATAATGACGCTCCAGAAACCGCATCAAGAGCATATGATAAAACTAGAGATGGTTTTGTAATTGCAGGTGGTGGTGGAGTTTTAGTGCTTGAAGAATACGAACACGCCAAAGCAAGAGGTGCTAAAATATACGCGGAATTAACTGGTTATGGAGCAACTTCAGATGGATACGATATGGTGGCTCCATCAGGAGAAGGAGCAGTCCGTTGTATGAAGATGGCTATGGCAACATCAAAAAATAAAATTGATTATATAAATACTCACGGAACATCTACTCCGGTTGGAGATATTACAGAATTAAATGCAGTAAAAGAAACTTTTGGAAATGAAATTCCAAAAATTAGTTCAACAAAATCTTTATCAGGTCATCCTTTAGGAGCAGCATCAGTACACGAAGCAATATATTGTTTGATTATGATGAAAAATAATTTCATAACAGGATCTGCTAACATAAATGAAATGGATGATGAGGCTAAAAAATTCCCAATAGTTGCTAAAACAGAAACTGGTGCAACTTTAAATACAGTTATGTCTAATAGTTTTGGTTTTGGTGGAACCAATGCTACTTTAATTTTTGAAAAAGTGTAATTTATGAGTTTGATGAAAGGTAAAAAAGGATTGATCATGGGTGTTGCTAATGAGAGATCTATTGCTTGGGGCATTTCACAGAAACTTGCAGAAGCTGGTGCTGAACTAGCCTTCACTTATTTGGGGGATGCTCTAAAGAAAAGAGTTATTCCTTTAGCAGAAAAATTAAATTCGAAAGTTACTTTTAGCTGTGATGTAGAAAAAAAAGATGATGTGACAAAATTGTTTGAAAATGTTAAATCTCAATGGAGTGAAATCGATTTTGTAGTCCATGCTATTGCTTATTCAGATAAATCAGAATTATCTGGCGAGTATTTAAATACAACTAGAGAAAATTTCTTAAGAAGTATGTTAATTTCATGCTTTTCTTTTACTGAAGTTGCAAAAGAAGCCTCTAGAGTAATGAAAGAAGGTGGGAGTCTAATTACTCTAAGCTACGAAGCAAATAAAGCTATTCCTAATTATAATGTAATGGGTGTTTGCAAAGCTGCATTAGAGTCTAGTGTCAAGTATTTAGCAAGAGATTTAGGTGCTAAAGGTATAAGAGTTAATGCTATAAGTGCAGGACCTATTAAAACATTAGCAGCATCTGCTATTGGTGATGCAAAATTCCTATATAAATGGAATGAAGACCATTCGTTATTAAAAAGAAACGTGGATATTCATGATGTTGGAAATTCAGCATTATATCTATTAAGTGACCTTGCAAACGGTGTTACTGGTGAAATTCACTATGTAGATGCTGGATATAACAAGGTTGGGATGCCAGATCCTAAAAATATCTCTTAAAAATATATCTAGAATTATAGATTTAACCTTTAGATTTCTAATAAAGGAATAAATTAAAAATTATAAATTATTTGGTCAAACTAAAATATTTTCTCCAAATATATTTGAAAGTGCAAAAAAACGAATAGAGAAATATCTCTGGAAAATATAGCATTTAAGTCTAAATTATTTTCCATAAATTAAGAGAATTTTGAAACTAGGCATAATACAAAAAAATCCCTAAGATTTTCTTCCTAGGGATTTAGAATTAAATTTAAGTTATTAATTATTCAGCAGCAGCTTGTTTCATAGAAAGTTTAACTTTACCTCTATCAAAACCAATTACTTTTACTTTTACTTCATCACCTTCTTTGACAACGTCAGTAACTTTAGCTACTCTTTTATCTGCAAGTTCTGAAATATGAACAAGTCCATCTTGTTTTCCTAGGAAATTTACAAATGCACCAAATTCCATAATCTTCATTACTTTACCTGAATAAATTTTATTCAGTTCAGCTTTTGCAGTAATGTCTTTAATCATTTGCATTGCAATGTTTCTAGACTCTTCATCTGGAGCAGCAACTGTTACAACTCCTTCGTCATTAACATCAACTTTTGCACCTGATTTTTCAACAATTTCTCTAATCGTAGCTCCACCTTTTCCAATTACAGCAGCAATGTCTTTTTTATCAACATTAACTTGTTCCATTTTTGGAGTGTGTTTTCCGACATTTTCTCTTGAAGCTGATAATGCTTTGTTCATTTCACCTAAGATATGAACTCTTCCATCTTTGGCTTGGCTTAATGCTTGTTCCATGATTTCAAATGTAATACCAGTAATTTTGATATCCATTTGAAGGGAGGTTATTCCATCCTTAGTTCCAGCAACTTTAAAGTCCATATCACCTAAATGATCTTCGTCACCTAAAATATCTGATAGGACACTAAAATCGTCACCTTCTTTAATTAAACCCATTGCAATACCAGCAACTGGTTCTTTGATCGGAACACCAGCATCCATTAATGCTAAAGATGCTCCACAAACTGTAGCCATAGAAGAAGAACCATTAGATTCTGTAATCTCTGATACTATTCTAAAAGTATATGGAAACGCCTCTTTTGAGGGTAATGAAGAGTTAATTGCTCTCCAAGCTAGTTTACCATGACCAATTTCACGCCTACCAGTTCCAATTCTTCCAGTTTCACCAACTGAAAAAGGAGGAAAATTGTAGTGAAGCATAAATCTTTCCCTTTGAAGACCATCTAAACTTTCAATTCTTTGTTCATCATCAGATGTCCCTAAGGTAGTTACAACAATTGCTTGTGTTTCTCCTCTTGTAAACAAAGCAGAACCATGTGTTCTTGGTAAAACACCAACTTCACATGAGATAGGTCTTACATCAGACAATCCTCTACCATCAATTCTGTTTTTATTTTTAAGAATATCAGTTCTAACAATTTTCTTTTCTAAATTTTTAAGCTGAGAGTTTACATCAAGATCAGAATAATTTTCATTTTCTTCAAAAAGCTTTATAGCTTTATCGGTAATTTCTGAAATTTGATTTGATCTATCTTGCTTATCTCTTGTTGCAAAAGCTTTTTTAAGATCTTCTGTAAAAGCTTCTTCAAGTTTTTGTTTAACTTCAGACAAATCTTTTTTCTCAACAGTCCACTCTGGTTTTCTACACTCTTTTGCAAGTTCTTCTATCATTTCAATTACTGGAACAAATCCTTCATGACCAAATTTAACTGCTGCTAACATTACTTCTTCAGATAAACCTGATGTTTCAGATTCAACCATAAGCACTGCATCTTTAGTACCCGCTACAACTAAATCTAAACTTGAATTTTCTAACTCCTCTTTTGAAGGATTAAGAATATACTTACCGTCAACATAACCTACTCTTGAAGCTCCTACAGGACCCATAAAAGGCATCCCTGAAATTGCTAACGCTGCTGAAGACGCGGTGATTGCTAGAATATCTGGTTGGTTTTCTTTATCATATGAAATTACTGTTGGTAACAACTGTACTTCATTTTTAAATTCATCAGGAAACAAAGGTCTGATAGGTCTATCAATTAATCTTGAGATTAATGTTTCACTTTCAGTTGGTCTTGCTTCTCTTTTAAAATATCCACCAGGGATTTTTCCGCCTGCATAATATTTTTCTTGGTAGTTAACTGATAAAGGAAAATAATCCATATCTGGGTTTACTTTCTTTGCTCCTACGACTGTTGCTAGAATAACTGTTTCACCACATGTTGCGATGATTGCTCCGTCTGCTTGTCTTGCTACTTTACCTGTTTCTAAACTTATTTTTTTTCCTGCTACTTCTATTTCCTTCTTGTGTACTTTAAACATTTCATTTCCATTTCGTTTCGTTCGTTTCGTTCCATTCTATCTATCTTGACTTTTATTTTCTTAAATTCAATTTCGACAGTACATTTTTGTAAGAATCCATTTTTGTTTTCTTTAGGTATTCCAACAATTTTTTTCTCCTATTTACCGCTCTCAACAATCCAACTGACGAATGTTTGTCTTTTTTGAATTGCTTAATGTGTTTAGAGAGAGTTTCAATTTTCTCTGTTAACAAAGCAATCTGTATCTCGGAAGATCCTGTGTCTTTTTCATGCATTGCTAGTTCTTGTGCTTTTTTATTCATGCCTTATTTTTCCTATTTATTTGTTTGTTTTATTAAGTTTTCTATTTTTTCCGCATACTCAAAAGACTCATCTTTTCTAAAAAGTAATTTTGGTAAAAATTTCATATCTACTTTTTGTGATAAAATTTTTCTAATTAAAAATGAGTATTCTTTCAAAACATTAATTATTTCCTCCGCATCTTTTCCTCCTAATGGAAGTACATATGCTTTAGCAATTTTTAAATCTTGACTCATTCTTACCTCGGTAACTGTTATAGTGTTAGTTTCTAAGTTGGGCACCTTAGCCTCATTTCTTATAAAAATCATGCTTAAAGACTGCTTGATCATCTCACCAACTCTAAGCTGTCTTTGTGAGATTGGTTTTCCTATTCTATCTGCCATTAGATTGACCTTTCAGTAGATGTAACACTAAAAGCTTCTATTGTGTCGTTTTTTTGAAAATCCATATAATCCTTAACCGTAATTCCACACTCTTGCCCATTATTAACCTGTTTTACTTGGTTTTTCTCTCTAAATAGAGTTCCAACTTTTCCAGTATAAATTATTGCTCCATCTCTGATTATCCTGACCTGTGAAGAGCTTGTAATTTCACCTTCTATAATCTTCGATCCAGCAACTTTACCTGCGCCTGAAACCTTGAAAATCTCTAAAATTTGAGCTGTACCAATAATTTTTTCTTGAACATCTGGAGCTAATAATCCTGACATTCTTTTTTTAATATAATCTAAAACCTCATAAATAATATTATATGAAAATATTTTAATTTTTTCATTTTCCGCTAATTTTTTTGCTTCCTTGCTTGGTTTAACATTAAATGCGATTAAAACTGCATTTGAAGCCTTTGCTAAAGTAATATCTGTTTCTGTTACCATTCCAATATCAGCTAAAATTATTTTTGGCTTAACTTCTTCATGTTTAATCTGACTTATAGCATTTTTAATTGCTTCGGATGATCCATGAACATCCGACTTAATAATTAAATTTAATTCTTCTGCTGAATTATCTGAAAATGCTGAGTCTTGAGTTGCAAATGTTAAAGGATTTTTTCCTTCTTTGCTTTCTTGAGCTCTATTCTCACTTAACGTTTTAGCTTCTTTTTCATTGTCTAAAACAATAAAATCATCTCCTGCTTTAGCAGCACCGTTAATTCCCAATATCTCAACCGGTGTAGATGGTGATGCTTCATCAATATTTTTTCCCTTATCATCAATAATTGCTCTAATTTTTCCCCATCTTAATCCACTCACAAAAAAATCACCTTTTTTTAGAGTTCCAGTAGTTACAATTATTGTTGCAACAGGTCCTCTTCCAATATCAATTTTTGATTCTAAAACAATTCCAGTTGCTTTTGATTCAAAGTCAGTTTTAAGGTCTAGAATTTCAGCTTGAAGAATTATTGATTCAACTAATTTATCTAGATTTAATTTTGTTTTAGCAGATATTTCTACCATCAAGGTATCACCAGATAAATCCTCAGCTATTAATTCATGTTCTAGTAATTGATTTTTAATCTTTTGAGGGTCAGCATCTGGTAAATCACATTTATTTATAGCAACAACAATTGGTACATTTGCTGCTTTAGCATGTTTAATAGACTCTACTGTTTGAGGTTTAACCCCATCATCAGCAGCAACTACTAGTACAACAACATCAGTTAATTTTGATCCTCTAGCTCTCATTTCTGTAAATGCAGCATGACCAGGAGTATCAATAAATGTTATTTTATTAGATTGGCTTTCAATTTGGTATGCACCAATATGTTGAGTTATTCCCCCAAATTCTCCTGAAACAACATTAGCACTTCTTAAAACATCTAATACAGAAGTTTTACCATGATCAACATGCCCCAT
>CABYXQ010000037.1 GCA_902522915.1 uncultured Pelagibacteraceae bacterium
TTTCAAGAGTAAGTTCTTTATAATCTTTTATATCTTCGGCAAGAACCATGTGGGGACCAAAACTTCCAGTTTTTTCAAAATTTTTTCCCATACCAAACTGCCTTGTGTGTCTTTGCCAGTCTCTAATTGTACTTTCATTATAGCAAGAATATCCAACTATATGTTTCAAAGCATCCTCGGGCTTAACATGTTTTCCTGCCTCGCCCATAATTACTGCCATTTCACCTTCAAAATCTAAATTATCAGAAGCAACTGGTCTTTGAATTGCTTGCAAATGTGCAGTTTGACTTTCTGGAAAACGATGAAAGATAACAGGATTTTCTTCAATCGTTCTATTTGTTTCTTTTACATGTTCACTATAATTCAGACCTACACAAATAATTTTACCTGGGTTTGGAATTACTGGTAAATATTCAACATCATTAACGCTTAATTTACCAGGGTTTGCTTCTGCAAATTTTTTTGCTTCTGAAATACCATTTTTGAAAATTAGATCCTTTAGAGTATCTGCTCCCAATATCTTGCCAGTTAGATCTGTAATTGAATTGTTATCTATAATGCCAAATTTTGATTCTGATTTGTGTTTGTAAGAAATGAATTTCATAATTAATACTTTCTGTTTAAAAGAAACCTTATATGCTAATGTTTAGCAAAATTGAAGATACATTTTTAAAAAAATAAAAAATGAACAAAATATTTGATTATTCAGCGATAGCTTCTGGAATTATACTTTTGTTATTATCAGTTTTAACATTTTGTGATGTCTTTGGACGAAGATTTTTAAATTCTCCAGTCACTGGTACGATTGAACTAGTTGAAATTGGCATGGCAATAGTTGCATTTCTAGCAATGCCTAGAGCATTTTTTTTAAATGCAAATGTATCAGCTGATTTTATTAATAATTTAAATTTAGGTAGATTTAAAACGTATCTAATAATTCTTAAATTTATATTAATGATAATAATAATGTCGTTAATGGCTTATGCTACAACCAAAACCTCAATAAAATTTATGGGTAATGAAAGAGTTACTCTTGATTTAGAATTATACTTTTATCCATTTTATTTTATCTCAGCATTTGGAATGTGGTTAAGTGTGCTTGCAATTATTGTTTGGTTTATAAAAGCCCTATCTGAAACTAATTCAAACTTAAAAGATATATAATGGAAATGGATCCAATAATTAATGGTGGTATTGCCTTTGCTGCAGTCTTAATCCTCATGGTATTAAATATTCCAATAGGTATTGCAATGTTGCTTGTTGGTTTTACAGGTTTTGCATTAATTTCTGGGTTTGATCCTGCTATTTTTGTATTGGGTACTGCTCCTTTTGATGCAGTATCTAAATATACTTTATCAGTTCTTCCTCTTTTCGTTTTAATGGGAAATCTTGCAAACAGCGCAAATTTATCAAGAAATTTATACGATGCTGCTTATGCAGTTGTTGGTCACTATAAAGGTGGACTAGCAATGTCAACCGTTGGTGCATGCGCAGGCTTTGGAATGATATGTGGTTCATCAATTGCAACGGCTGCAACAATGTCTCAAATGGCTGGACCCGAAATGAAAAGGCATGGTTACAGTGATGCTTTGATAAGTGGTTCAATTGCATCAGGTGGAACCCTTGGAATTATTATTCCTCCTAGTGTAATTCTCGTAATTTATGCATATTTAACCGAACAATCTGTTCAGGAACTTTTCTTTGCTGCGTTAATACCAGGACTAATAGCTGTGATTTTGTATATGATAGCAATAAGGGTTTATCTAATAATCTATCCTTCACATGGTGGACATGGAAATAAGATGCCACTTAAAGAAAGAGTTGCGGCAATTACAAAAGTTTTTCCAATTTTTTTAATCTTTGCAATAATAATGGGTGGTCTCTACCTTGGTTTCTTTACTGCAACTGAAAGTGCTGCTGTAGGTGTTGTATTAGTGTTGCTATTTATTTTGGCTAGAGGTCAACTTACTCTAACATTATTAAAAGAAGCTCTATGGACAACAATAAAAACTGTTGGCTCTTTATATTTAATTGTAATCGGAGCAAGTATTTTTAATTATTTAATTACTGTAACTCAGTTACCTTTTGCAGTGGTTGATTTTATAAATCACTTAGAGCTTACACCTTTAGGAATTATTTTAGTCATTTGCGTTATTTATTTAGTACTTGGAACTGTAATGGACTCTTTAGCAATGTTATTTTTAACTATTCCTGTTTTTTACCCAGTAATCGTTGATGCAGGAATTGATCCTGTTTGGTTTGGTATCTTTGCAGTAATAGTTGTTGAATTTGGTTTAATTTCACCTCCAGTTGGAATGAACTTATTTGTCATTAAAGGTGTGATGCAAAACACCCCTCTTCAAACTATATGGTTTGGAACTGTTCCATTTTTAATTACAGATGTTATTAGACTTGCTTTGATTATTGCTTTTCCTGCAATATGTTTATATTTGCCAAGTTTGATGACGCCTTAGCAATTACCAAACACCAATCATTATACCATCATCCTTAGTATAATCTCTTTCTTTGGTCACAAACTCGTCAGTAGCTGCAACTCTATTTTTTCTATCTATTATTCTTTTAAGCAGCAACTCTTTCATCTCGTCTCTTATTTTTGAATGTTCTTTGGATTGACCTAAATCATTAAATTCATCTGGATCGTTTTTTAAATCAAATAGTTGAGGCTCAAAACCTTTATAATAAATATATTTCCATTCATTATTTCTGATCATAAAAGCTCTTGCATCAGATGCTCCTAAATTTAGAATTTTTCGAGCTTCATTGAATGAATAATCAATCTCACTAAAAACAAAATCTTTCCAGTCTTTAGGATTTTCACCTTTAATTACTGGCATTAAAGAGTTTCCTTCCAATCTATGTTTGCTAACTTTGCTTTCTACTGCATCTAAAAAAGTTGGAAGTAAATCTATTGCTTCAATAAATCTTTTTTCTTTAGTCCCTCTAGTTTTGTTTGCATGTTCACTTGGATCATAAATTATCATTGGAACTCTAACAGACTGTTCGTGAAATAATTCTTTCTCACCTAGCCAATGATCTCCTTGGTAATCACCATGATCAGAGGTAAATACAATCATAGTATCTTCCATATGGCCAGATTCTTCCAAAAATTTAAACAGTCTTCCTAAATTATCATCTATTTGTTTAATTAATCCCATGTATCCAGATAAAACTGTATTTCTAACCTCATCTTTTGAAAAAGTTTTTGAAATACTGTTCTCCATAAATGCTTTGTAAACCGGATGATCATTATTTCGTTCTGCATCATTTCTATGAACAGGATAAAACTCATTAGGGGAATACATGTTATGATAAGGTGCTGGTGCCATATAAGGCCAATGTGGTTTAATATAAGATAAATGTAAAAACCATGGCTTATCTTTGCTATCTTCAATAAATTCCATTGCACGATTAGTCATGAAAGCTGTTTCAGAATGTTTCTCAGGAATTCTTGCTGCTTTATTTGAATTTCTTAATCTCCAACCACTTAAAATTTCTCCATTTTCACCTTCTGAAGAATTCGCCCAATCATTCCATGGATTTGGTCCATCATATCCAAGTTTATTTAACCATTCATTATAAGATAAAGTTTTTTTAGAGTTTTTAATTTGATTATTTGGATGAAGGCCATCGTCTCTTTCATAGGGATCAAAACCAGGTTCACTAATAAGCAATCCTATTTCAGTGTCTTTAGTAATACCAAGTCTGCTCATTCCGTCTAAGTCTGGTCTCATATGTGTTTTACCAACAACACCAGTTCTTATTCCTGATTGACGTAAATAGTCTCCAATAGTTAATTCACCTATTGGAAGCGGAACTTGGTTCCACGTTGAGCCGTGACTAAAAACTGTTCTTCCAGTGTAATAAGATGCTCTTGAGGGACCACATACTGGCGATTGTACGAATGCAGATTCAAACTGAACTCCTTTTTTTGCTAAGTTATCTATATTAGGAGTTTTTAAATGAGGATGGCCATAACAAGATAAATAATCCCACCTTAATTGATCTGCCATTATAAAAAGAATATTGCGAATTTTATTCACTATTTAAATTTTGAAATCTTTAATATTGGTAGTTTCGTATTTTTCAAAAGGCATGTGAATCCATGGAGAACCTTTTAAAGACTCGACAAAATAATCTGGCTTAAATTTTGACTGTTCTTTATGCCAAAGAACAGCTGTTTTAATTTTTTCATCTAAATAAAAACCATAAAATAATTCTAGCCATTTTATGCTTTTAATTAAAGTTTTACCTGAATCTGCAAGATCATCTACAAGCAAAACATGAGACCCCAGGTTTGGAGTTGTTTTTGCTAAATCACGTGAAAAAGTAAATTGACCTTGTTGATCTATAATATCTCCAGTACCTTTTTTATAAGATTCAACAGACATAATTGCTAAAGGTACATCAAATAAACGACTAAAAATATCTCCTACTCGAAGTCCTCCTTTTGCAATACATATAACTTGATTAAACTTACATCCGTCCTCGTAAACTTTGACAGCTAATTCTTCAATCTTTTTATTATACTCTTCCCAAGTGACATAAATATCTGACATAATTAAATATTTCTTACTCTAATTTTCAAACAAAATCTAGCAACCTGAAGTTGGATTTTAATAAGAGAAAGTTAAAAATAACCTATCTAAAATTCTAAAGTTTTTGAAGACCCATCTTTATAAGTGAACTCTATTTTTTTTTCTGAAATACTTTTTATTGATGTAAAACCATCGTATTCAGCAATAAATTCATTTAATTTTTTTCTACCTTTTTTGCTCATTTTTTTTCCTGGAGCGTTTACACCAACATCAATAATCACCTCAGCTCCATTTAAAAATGCTTTTACCCAAGCTCTCACTGGAGGACCACATGTCATGGCTTCGGTTAACCAAATTGGTTTATTTACATTTACACTTTTTAATAATTCTGCAAACTCATCTACCCAAAGCTCTTTATCACACTGACCGTCAGGACCACTTATATGATGAATATTTGCAATATCAAAATTATCTTTAATTTTTGGTAAGACAACTTTCCAATATTTTTTACTTTCTGGAAACATTCCAGCTGCCCCAGCCATGACAATTATTGCATCTGGTTGTTTTTCTTTGATCACTTTTGATGAGAAATTAAAGATTTCAATAAAATCTTCCTTACTTCCTTTAAAAAACATTTTAAACTCTGGCTCATTCATTACATCCCAGTATTTTATAGGTTTGCTTAATCCAGGCATATCATTTGAACCATCGCCATCATAACGATCTACTAATTTTACAAGAAAATTTTTATAATCATCCATTGAACAAGGCTTACTTAAATATTTTGTAAAACGTTTTCCAAAAGGACTTTTAGCTTTTTTTCTTTTGCAAGATTTTTGCTCCCAATTTGCATAAGGCCAGATAGTTGCTAAAATTGTTTGATTATGTTCTTGAGCATAAATAACATATTTATCTGTTTCTTCCCAAGTAAACTTTCCTTTTTCTTTCTCAATATGATTCCAAATAAAAGGTCCCGGATGAGGTCTAACCCATTGGTTATTTTTACCACGCATTTTTTCATCTCTAATTTCAGTCAATTCACCAAATCTAGATTGAGAATTTGCGAAATTAGTTAAAAATATTAAAGTTAGAAAAATAAATAATAATTTTTTCATCAAGACTTAATTTTTTCTATATCAAGAATATTTTCTAAAGATTTTTCAAATTCATCCATATTTTCTCTTAACGCTAAACTAGAAATTGAATAAATCATTATCATTAACAAAACTAAAGGTAATGAAGTTATTATTGAAGCATTACTTTTTATCAACAGGATATAAAAAACTATAAATAAAGCTGAACGAATAATAACTGTTTTTCTAAAAACACTAATAATAGAAAGAGAATGTTTTAATAAATTAAAAAAGCTCATTTGAGATGGGCCAAAATATCTTGATCCTCTTGTTGAAGATGTGGTTATTAAATTTTTTTCTACTTTTTTTAAAGAACCAGAAAAACTACTCCATGTGGCTTTTTCTTTTAACATTTTTTCAACTGTTATTTTTGATAAACAGCTAAAATTACCAAATTTAATTGATTGTCCAGTAAATGCTAAAGTTAAATATTTATGAAATTGATAGCAAAATTTAAAAAATAAACCTTCTGATCTTTTTACTCTCTCACCTACTATAGATCTATCACCTGCCTCTTTTGAAAGTTCAATAAAATTTTTAATTTCCTCAGGTCTATCTTCGCCATCTCCATCCATAGGAATTACATAATCAAATTCTTTCTTTTCAAAAATATATTTTAAACCTGAAGCTATACATCGTGCATGACCTCTATTTTGTTTCATGTTGATTATTTCTATAGAATTGATGTTTTCAGTATTTTCGTAATTATCTATAATTTGTTGTGATGAAGCATCATTAATAATTACAATTGATATTTCGACATTTAAACCTTTTATCTCCTCATTAATATTGTCAATTAATGTTTTTAAAGACTCTCTATCATTATAAATAGGAACTAAAATTATGTATTTTTTCATAAACTATCTCGATCCAACACAAACATTATCAAGACACATGTAATCTTTCAATTGATCAAGCTTATATCTTTCAACAGGTCCTTCCCACTTAGGTCGTGATTTAAGATGATAGGATAAATTTCCTGCATTCCACTCATTTCCATATACAACGGTTATTGTTGAGCTAAATTGTTTATCCCAAGCATACTGGGTTTTAAGAGCAATACCTTTCCCCGGGTAATCTGTTCTTTTATCATCTTGAGATATGGAGATATAAGCATAAAGCACGGGGGATAAAAAAAATAAAAAGATAAATCCATAGATGAATGATTTTAATTTTTTAGTATTTATTTGTTTTTGAAATAAATAAACAAAAAAAGTTCCAAAAAATAAATAATAAGGTGTCATCCACATTGTTCTGATCTTAGAACCAGTAATTAATGAAGTTAAAAACATTAAAATAATTGGTAAAATATTAATTGCTAACAAAAATAAAAATTTTTTATCCTTTAGATTAAATGTAAATTTAATTTTTTTAACTAATAAAAAAATTAAATATAAAAAAGGAATAAGTATTCCTATTTGTTTTAAAATAAAAATAACTGGAAATTTAATATGATCAATTATACTAGATTGCTCTAGACCAGTTCTTGCAAGGCCATAAGTAATTGTAATAAAATCATTGTTGTTTAGCCAAATTAAATGTGGAACCAAAGCAATTAAAAAAACTTCAAGAGTAATTAAGTACTTAAAATCAAATTTTATCTCTTTTTTTATAAAAATTAAATAAAGGAATAAAAGGTCAATTGAAACTAGCAAATAAATAAACAGATATTTTGATAGAAAACCAAGCGCTGCAAATAATCCAACTAAAAAACAATCTGTAAATTTAATATTTCTTCCACTATAAATTTTCCATGAATAATAAGCCGTTAAAGACCAAAAGGGTAATTGGCATACATTTACGTTAAATTCAGGTGTTGTAAAATTATAAAAATAAATACTTTCTATAAGAAGAACTGAAATAAGACTTAACAAGTTATTATTTAAAATTTCGTTAGAAAGTTTAAAAACAAAATAAAAAGAAATAATAACAAAAATTTGACTAAGTAAATAATAAGCCCAATCTTGAGCTCCAAATATCTGAAAAAAAATTTCTGGAAAGAAGGCGCTCATAGGAGGATGTTTATTAAAACCCCAATCCAAGTTACTACCCCAAGCTAAAGCCTCAATCGTATCTAATGGTAAATTGTAATTAGTTAAAGATGGAACCAGTGTCCAAAACAAAAGATGAGCTGTTACAAAAATATAAAAAAAATTATTTATATTTCTAGTATTGGCAGTCATTTGTAATTATTTATAACAATTCAGCTTACTTGACACCTATAATTT
>CABYXQ010000038.1 GCA_902522915.1 uncultured Pelagibacteraceae bacterium
TCAATCCAACATGGGGCCTAGATGTCGGAGCTATAAATTACATTCATGAAACACTAATTAAAATTAATGAACAAAACAAATCAATAATATTGATCTCTACAGATACTGACGAATTACTTAAACTAAGTGATAAAATTTCAGTGATACATAAAGGAAAGTTATCAAAAATAATGAGTGCCGAAGAAGTTACTTCTGAAAAACTTGGAGTACTAATGGGAGGAGGAGAAATTGATTAAGATCGTAAAAAGAGATCAACCCTCAAGAACAATATTTTTTCTTACACCAGTTTTAGCAATAATTCTTACACTATTTGCGGGTGGTTTAATTTTTTATGTTTTAGGTTTTAAACCTTTTGAAGCTCTTAAGTTTTTTTTCATAGTTCCAATTGCAGATATGTATGGTTTCAGTGAATTACTTTTAAAAGCAACTCCTCTTTGCTTAATAGCTATAGGATTATCTTTTTGTTTTAAAAGTAATAATTGGAACATTGGGGCGGAAGGTCAATTAACTTTTGGAGCTATAGTGTCAGGAGGTGTGGCTTTACTTTTTTATAACCAAGAAGGTTTTTATATTCTTCCAATAGTAATACTAGCTGGTGCAATTGGAGGAATGCTTTATGCATCAATACCTGCAATCTTAAAAACTTATTTTAATACAAATGAAATTTTGGTTAGTCTTATGTTGGTTTATGTTTCAAAATTAATTTTGGATTACCTTGTTGTTGGGCCATGGAGTAATCCTGAAGGTTTTAATTTTCCAGAAACTAGACAATTTAGTGAATCTGCAAGACTTCCTATCTTATTTGAAGGATTAAGAATTCATGCTGGTATTTTTTTAGCTTTAGCTGCTGTTGTTGTAAGCTGGTTTATTTTTTACAAAACTTATTTAGGTTTTCAAATGAAGGTTTCTGGATTTAGTTTGAAAACAGCAAAATATGCTGGGTACAAAGGTAAGAAAATGATCATTCTAGTATTTTTAATTAGTGGTGCTTGTGCTGGTCTAGCTGGAGTTGGAGAAATAACTGGACCAATCGGTCAACTTCACAGAGAAGTATCTCCAGATTACGGATTTACTGCAATAATAGTTGCATTTTTAGGACGTTTACATCCAGTTGGAATAATTTTTGCATCATTAATTGTAGCAATTACTTATTTGGGAGCAGAAACAGCTCAAATATTTATGCAAATTCCAAAATACACAGGCCAAGTATTTCAAGGAATGATTTTATTTTTTCTTCTAGCTTCAGATTATTTACTTTTTTTTAAAATTAAATTTACAGGTTCAAAAAATTGATGATTGACATAAATTTCGTTGGACTAATAATTACATCAATCATGGCTTCTGCTGTACCTTTAATTTTAGCGTCTTGTGGTGAGCTTATTACCGAAAGATCTGGAGTTCTAAATTTAGGTGTTGAAGGAATGATGATAATTGGTGCTATATCTGGTTTCGCTTTAATGACAGTTACAGGAAGTTTATTTATAGCGGTTATTGGTGCAATGTTAGCTGGAATTTTAATTTCTACTATTTTTGCATTCCTAACCCAAACTTTAATAACAAATCATGTGGCTACAGGCCTAGCATTAACTATATTTGGAATAGGAATATCCGCAATGATCGGAAAAAACTTTGTTGGTATTCCTGGTAAGGAGTTCCCTGTTTTATTTGAAAGTTTAAAAGAAACAATACCCTTTTTAAGCCCAATATTATTTGGTCACTCAATTGTATTTTATTTTGCTTTCGCTTTACCTTTTATTACTAATTATTTTTTAAAAAAAACGAAAATAGGATTAATTGTTAGAGCTGTAGGAGATTCTCCAGTATCGGCATCTAACCAAGGTATAAATGTTAAATTAGTTCGTTATTCATGCATACTTTATGGTGGAGCAATGTGTGGACTTGCTGGCGCCTATTTGTCAATGATCTACACTCCACAGTGGATAGAAAACATGACGGGTGGTAGAGGTTGGATAGCATTGGCATTAGTTGTATTTTCTACATGGAACCCAATTAAAATTTTAATTGGTGCAATGATTTTTGGTGGATTAACAATAATTCAATTTCATATGCAAGCAGTAGGTGTAAGAATCCCTGTACAATTTTTAACTGCTCTACCCTATATTGTTACAATAGTGGTATTGGTTGTAATTTCACGTGATAGTAGAAAAATAAGACTAAGTACACCAAGTTCATTGGGTAAATCATTTTATAAAGACAATTAATTATAAAATAATTATTTTTTTTTGGATAATTTAATTTAAGCTTCAGATATTAAAAATTAAACAGGGGAAATAAATTTATGCATAAAATATTTATTCGTTCTTTCGTCTCTTCTCTAGTTTTTTTGTTTACATTAACTGTAGCTGCAGTTGCAAAAGATGTTAAAGCAGCATTTGTTTATATTGGTCCAACTGGTGACCATGGATGGACATATCAGCATGATGTAGGAAGAAAAGCTGTAGAAGCTGCCGGATATAAAACTACATATGTGGAAGGTGTTCCAGAAAGTGCTGATGCTGAAAGAGTTCTTAGACAATTAGCTAATTCTGGCCACGATGTTATTTTTACAACTAGTTTTGGATATATGAATCCAACTAACAAAGTTGCAAAAGAGTTTCCAAACGTAAAATTTGAACATGCTACTGGATATAAAAGAGAACATCCAAATGTTTCAACATACGCAGCTAGATTCTATGAGGGTAGAGCTATCTTGGGAACAATCGCTGGATCGATGACAAAATCTAATGTTATTGGTTACGTAGCATCTTTTCCAATTCCAGAAGTAATAAGAGGAATTAATTCATTTACTTTAGCAGCTCAAAAAGTAAATCCAAATATCAAAACAAAAATTGTTTGGGCTTTTACTTGGTATGACCCAGGTAAAGAATCTGAAGCAGCTAAAGCTTTAATTGATCAAGGTGCTGATATAATTGCTCAACACACTGATAGTACTGCAATTGTTCAGATTGCTGAAAAAGCAGGTGTTTACGCATTTGGTCAAGCTAGTGACATGGATAAATTCGCTCCTAAAGCAGTATTGACTTCAGTTGAGAATAACTGGGGACCTTACTACGTTGAAAGAGTTAAAGCTGTAGCAAATGGAACATGGAATCAAAAGGACACATGGCATGGTATCGGTGATGGTATGGTAGTTATATCTGATCTTGACTCTGCTATTCCTAGTGATGTGCGAGCTAAGGTTAATCAACTCGAAAAAGATTTAGCATCAGGTAAAGTTCATGCTTTTACTGGACCTATTTATGACCAAAAAGGTAATTTAATGGTCGCTGATGGTAAAACTGCTGATGATGGAATGCTTGCAGGAATGATGACTTATGTAAAAGGTGTTGAGGGCGATATACCTAATTAAGTTTACAAATTATAAAAATTTAAAAGGCCGGTTTTTTTACTGGCCTTTTTTATACTTGATGTTTTTTTTTTATTTGTTCAATTCTTAATTCTTCATAGATTTCAAAAGGTTGTACAATCCAAGGATTATCAGGAAGCTTATTTGCACAAAAATCTGGTTCAAAAGTTGATTTCTTTTTTTTGAATAATGTTGCGGTTTTGATTTCTTCTATTTTATCTTTTATTGGATCATATTTTTTTAACCAATCTATGCTTTTATTAAATGTAATCCCTGTATCAGATAAATCATCACACAAAAGAATTCTGCCTCCCATGCTTGGTGCGATTGAACTCATTTCTCTAGAAAAAACAATCTCGCCCTGTTCATCCTCTACTCCTTTACCACTATAGGACTCAACAGCAAGATAAGCACATTTTAGTTTAAATATTCTACTTAACACATCAATCATTGGTGCTGCTCCACGCATAATACCAATTAATATTGTTGGCCTATAACCACTATCATGAATTTGAATTGCCAATTTCTCTACATTCTTATTGTATTCATCCCAGCTTATAATTAATTTTTCAGTCATAATTTTTAATATTTTATTATTTAAATAATAAAACTAAAACTGCAAGAACGATAAGTGCTATTATTGAAGAAATTAAAATATACAACCTGTGAATGTTTCTTCCTCTTAAATTAAAATAATGTCTCGCTACTCCAGAAATAATTGCTAACGCACATAATATTAACCAGTTATATTGGTGATAAACTAAGAAACTTGAATGTCCAGAAAGCATTATAAACAAAACTAAAAAAGTGGAATAATTATTATGAATTGATCTTTGTTTAGCTGCTAATGAAAGGCTCATATCAAATTTTTCACCTCTTTCGCTGCTACTAATTATGTTCATTTGATTAGGTATAATTACTGTGAAAACATTGCCAAACATATTGGTACCTATAATCAATCCAACACTTAAAATTGCAAATTTTGGTCCAAATAACTTAGTTAGACCAAAAGAAACAGCTGCTAATAAAATGATTGCTGTAGAAATAAATAATATATTATTTTCAATCAATTTCGATTTACACAATAGATCATAAATAAACCAAAAAACAATTAATGATAAAAGCGAGATAATAACTGCATAACTAGGAGGCATTAACAAAACACGTTTATCAACCATCAATACACCAGCGTTATAATAATAAATTACAACTAAGAGCAACATTCCCGTAACAAAAGTTAAATAACTCTGCCATTTAAAGATTACCAATCTATTTAAATAATCCTGAGGCGGCGAGGTTTTTAACCTTGAAAGTTTGTAAAAAAAACCAGAATGCATCAGATATCCTTCACCATCGATATCATCACTTGTTATATTTTTATTTAAATTATTATCTAAGTAATTAAATAAAAAACTATTACCTACCCATAATATTGCGAATAATACATGGCCCCATCTTAAAATGACTTCTAACCATTTTATTGTATAAGGTAAAAATTCCATCAATATTTTATTTTATCTACTTTTTTATCCCAAATTTCAAATGCTTTTAAAGCTTCATCTCTAAGCATTTGTACCATTTTAATTTTCCTATCATCAATTTTTTTTGGAATTTCTGTATAAATAAACGAGTCATCGAAATCTATATTTTTTGCATCTTCTCTTGTGTTTGCATAATATATTTTATCTAATCTTGACCAATAAATTGCTGAAAGACACATCGGGCAAGGTTCACAAGATGTATAAATCTCACA
This sequence comes from uncultured Pelagibacteraceae bacterium, assembly GCA_902522915.1. Classification (GTDB taxonomy): domain Bacteria; phylum Pseudomonadota; class Alphaproteobacteria; order Pelagibacterales; family Pelagibacteraceae; genus Pelagibacter. The sequence goes on from CABYXQ010000038.1 coordinate 5,121, forward strand.
TCCAGAAAGATCAAAAGTACTTAAATTTTTACAGGCTTCTCGAATTGCTACTATTTCTCCATGAGCAGTTGGATCGTTTAAAGAAGTAACTTTATTTGAACCCTCTGCAATAATCTTATTATCTTTAACTATAACACTTCCGAAGGGACCACCAATAGTATTCGCACTATTTATTGAAAGTTCAATGGCTTTTGCCATAAATTTTTTTTTATCTTCCATGTTAATTTTTTATTTTATTTTTAATTTTGTTAATACTCATTAAAATTCTTTCAGGGGTTGCAGGTGCATTAAGTTCTGGTGCAAACTGGTAATTTCCAACTGAAGCAACTGCATCTTTAATTGCATAAAAAACACTCATGGCTAGCATCAAAGGGGGTTCGCCAGTTGTTTTTGCTTTATTAACAACTTTTTCTTTATTTAATCCCTCCTTAAAAATTTCTACATTAAATTTTTTTGGAATATCACTTACTGCAGGTATTTTATAAGTTGATGGAGAAAAAGTTGTAATCTGACCATCTGATTTCCACTTCAATTCCTCTATTGTTAGCCAACCTTGTCCTTGCACAAAACCTCCCTCTATCTGACCTAGTTCTAGCGCTGGATTTATTGGTTTTCCTGCGTCATGTAAAATATCCACTCTTTCCAGTATATTTTCACCCGTCAATGTATCTATAGTTACTTCCGAAACAGCTGCACCATAACAAAAGTAATAAAAAGGTCTTCCCCTAAATTTTTTTTTATCAAAATTAATTTTTGGTGTTGAGTAGAAGCCTGATGATGAAAGAGAAATTCTATTTAAATATGCCTCTTGAATTATACTTTTAAATTCAAATTGTCTATTTCCAAATATTATATATTGATCTTTATAAACTGCCTCTTGATTATAGATCTTATATTTTTTCTTAATAAATTTTTCTAAATTTAATTTAATTTTTGCTACTGCATTTAATGCTGCAGCTCCATTAAGATCTGTAGTTGATGAAGCAGCACTAGCTGAAGTATTTGGAACCTTAGCTGTATTTGTTGATGAAATATGAACTAAACTATATGGTAATCCTAAAGAATTCGCTACTAATTGAGCAATCTTTGTATGAGTCCCCTGGCCCATTTCAATACCTCCGTGATTTAAATACACACTGCCATCAGTATAAATATGAACTAGTGCTCCAGCTTGATTTAAATGAATTGTTGTAAAAGAAATACCGAATTTTAACGGTGTAATAGCTATACCCTTCTTTTTAAATTTATTTTTTTCATTAAATTTTCTTATATCTGAATATCTTTTCTTATAATTAGATTTATTTTCTAAATTTTTAAATATTTCGTTAATAACGTTATCTTCAATAGTCATTCCATAATGAGTTACATTTCGTTTATCTTTTTGATAAAAATTTTTCTTTCTGACTTCAATAGGATCTTTTTTTAAATACCTTGATATATTATCTATAATATTTTCTATGGCCATCATCCCTTGATTTCCACCGAAGCCTCTGAATGCAGTCGAAGTTGGAATATTCGTCTTGCATAAATTATTTGTTACCTCAATATCTGAAATATAATATGCATTATCTATATGAAGCAAAGCTCTCTCATTTATTGCAGCTGATAAATCAGGTGACATTCCACAATTTGAGGATAAGTTTATTTTTAATCCTTCAATAATTCCTTCATCATTAAAACCAACTTCATATTCAGATAAAAATTCGTGTCTTTTACCAGTCAATATTATATCATCATCTCTATCTAATCTTAGTTTGACTGGCTGTCCTGATTTTTTTGCCAACAACGCACAAATACACGCTGTCATAAAATTTGTTTCCTTTCCCCCAAACCCGCCTCCAATTCTTCTCACTTCAACATTAATTGAATTACTTTTTTGATTAAACATTTTTGCAATTAATTGTTGTGTTTCTGATGGATGTTGCGTTGAACTATAGACTAAAAAATTATCATCCTCTTTAGGAACAGCAAAAGCTGCTTGACCCTCTAAATAAAAGTGCTCTTGGCTTCCAGTTGTAAAATTTCCTTTTAAATTGTTTTTTGAATTTTTTATTTTTTTAGAAGGGTTACCTTTTTTAACTTTTCTAGGTTTAAATAAAAATTGCTTCTTATTTAAAGCTTCTTTTATTGTGATAACTGGTTTTAAATCTTTATAGTTAACTTTGGCTTTTAATACTGCCTTTCTAGCAAGTTCTGTAGTTGTAGCAGCTACAGCGAATAGTGGCTGACCAAAAAACTCTACTTTTTTTTTTGGAAAAATTGGATCACCTTCAAAAACTGGACCTACATCATTTCTGCCTGGGATATCACTTTGAGTAACTACTGATATCACTCCTTCACTTTTTTTTACTTCAGTGAGGTCTATATTTTTGATTATTGCATGGGCTTTTTTGCTTAAACCAATAGCACCGTAAATTGTATTTTTTGGCTCATTAATATCATCAGTGT
>CABYXQ010000039.1 GCA_902522915.1 uncultured Pelagibacteraceae bacterium
TTTGACTTATTTTTTTGAAGATTCAAAAATACCAAAAATATGGAACATATAAATGAAACTGACTCCTAGAGAAAAAGATAAACTTTTAATAAGTCTTGCAGCAATTGTTGCTAAAAATCGTTTGTCAAAAGGTATAAAATTAAATTATCCAGAAGCTATAGCTTTAATAACAGATTTTGTAATTGAGGGAGCTAGAGAAGGTAAAAGTGTTGCAGAATTGATGGAGGCAGGAGCTCATGTTATTAAAAAAAAAGATTGCATGGAAGGCATTCCAGATATGGTGAAAGAAGTTCAGGTAGAAGCTACTTTTCCTGATGGAACTAAACTAGTAACAGTGCACAAACCTATTAGGTGATAATTATTATGAAGCCAGGTGAAGTAATTACAAAAAACGAGGAAATAGACTTAAATAAAGATTCCAAAGTTACTAAGATTAAAATTTCTAATGCTGGAGATAGACCTGTACAAGTTGGAAGTCATTATCATTTTTTTGAAACAAATGAGCATTTAAATTTTGATAGAGAATTATCGTATGGAAAAAGATTAAATATACCATCAGGAACTGCCGTGAGATTTGAACCAGGTCAATCTAAAGATGTTGAGCTTATAGAAATAAATGGGTTAAAAAAAATATATGGATTCAATAAGAAAGTTATGGGCGGTTTATAATGGTAAAAATTTCTAGAGCAGCTTATGCAGATATGTATGGGCCTACTACAGGAGATAAAGTAAGGCTTGCAGATACTGAATTATTTATTGAAGTTGAGAAAGACCTAACTACCTATGGTGAAGAAGTAAAGTTTGGTGGTGGAAAAGTAATTAGAGATGGGATGGGTCAATCACAAATTAGTAGAAAAAAAGGAGCTGCTGATACAGTTATCACCAATGCTTTAATAGTTGATGTGAATGCAATTTATAAAGCTGATATAGGTTTAAAGGATGGAAAAATATTTGAAATCGGTAAAGCTGGCAATCCAGATACTCAATCTAAAGTAAATATTATTATTGGTCCGGGAACAGAGATAATTGCTGGTGAAGGAAAAATTTTAACAGCTGGAGGTTTTGATAGTCATATCCATTATATATGTCCTCAACAAATTGATGACGCTTTGCACTCAGGTATTACAACCATGCTTGGAGGAGGAACTGGACCAGCTCATGGAACACTTGCAACAACCTGCACACCTGGACCATGGCATATACAAAGAATGATTCAATCTGCAGATGGTTTTTCTATGAATTTAGCTTTTGCAGGAAAAGGAAATTCCTCATTGCCAGAAGGTCTTGAGGAACAAATTCTAGCTGGAGCCTCAGCTTTAAAATTACATGAGGATTGGGGAACCACTCCTGGGGCAATTGATAATTGTTTAAATATTGCTGATAAAAATGATGTGCAAGTAATGATTCATACAGACACTTTAAATGAAAGTGGGTTTGTAGAAAATACTATCAAAGCTATTAACAAAAGAACTATACATGCTTTTCATACAGAGGGTGCTGGTGGTGGACATGCACCAGATATAATTAAAGTTTGTGGAGAAGAGTATGTTATTCCTTCTTCCACTAATCCTACAAGACCATATACAGTTAATACAATAGAAGAACATTTAGATATGTTAATGGTTTGTCACCATCTTGATAAATCTATTCCAGAGGATGTAGCATTTGCCGAGAGTAGAATAAGAAGAGAAACAATCGCAGCAGAAGATATTCTTCATGATATGGGTGCCTTTTCAATTATTGCATCAGATAGTCAGGCCATGGGTAGAGTTGGAGAAGTTATAATAAGAACTTGGCAAACTGCACATAAAATGAAAGTTCAAAGAGGAAGTTTACCTGAGGAAGAAGGAGACAATGATAATTTTAGAGTTAAAAGATATTTAGCAAAATACACAATTAATCCTGCAATCGCTCATGGAATTTCAAAACATATTGGTAGTATTGAAAAAAACAAACGTGCAGATTTAGTTTTATGGGACCCAGCATTTTTTGGTGCAAAGCCAGAAATGATACTAATAGGAGGAAGTATAGCTTGCGCTCAAATGGGAGACCCAAATGCATCAATTCCAACTCCACAGCCAGTGTATACTAGACCAATGTTTTCATCATTTGGAACTTCGTTAGAAAAATCTTCTGTAATTTTCACAAGTAAATTAGCTCTTGAAAAGAATTCATTAAAAGATGCAAGCATAAGAAAAGACTTATTACCTGTAAAAAATACAAGGAATATTTCTAAAAAAGATATGATTTTAAATGATAAGTGTCCAAAAATTGAGGTTAACCCCGAGACATATGAGGTAAAAGCTGATGGTGAAATAATTACCTGTGAACCGGCTGAAGAACTTCCCTTGGCACAAAGATATTTTATGTTTTAAACTTATGGATAATTGTTTTTTAATTGTAAATAAAGTAGCCAAAAATAAAGCAAAAGATCACATATCTTTATCTTATGATGAGAGATTTTTAAGAAGAAAAAAACTTGTTTCAGATAATGGTTTTGAATTTTTAGTCAATTTACCAGAGACAAAATCACTTTCAGAAAATCAAGCTTTTAGGCTTCAAAGTGGAAATTTGATTTTAATCAAAAACAAAAAAGAAAGTTTATTAGAAATAAAAGGAAAAAATTTAATGCAATTAATTTGGCATATTGGAAATAGGCATATGCCATGCCAAATTGAAAAAGATAGAATTTTTATTCAGTATGATGAGGTAATAAGAAAAATGATATTAAAATTAGGCGGAAAGGTTAAGAAAGTTTTAAGACCTTTTAAACCAGAGGGAGGAGCATATGGAATTGGTAGAACCCATAGCCATAAACACTAAAATAAAAAGTAAAAAAGATTTAAAAGAAGTTTTACAAATTCTTCAAACTTGGTTTTCACCTTCATTTCCTGTTGGAAGTTTTTCATATTCTCATGGTTTAGAGGCAATGATTAATGATAATTTAATTAAATCAAAAGAGGATATTTTGGATTATTTAAAATGCATCTTAAAATATGGAACTGGTAAAAATGATTTAATTTTAATGAAATATACCTATCAAGGAGAAGAGCTAAATGAATTAGCCCTTTCTCTTTGCCCATCCAAAGAAAGAAAAATAGAGTCTGTTGAAATGGGTAACGCATTTAGAAAAGTTTTGGCTGATAGTTGGGATTTAAAAATTCATGAAAATACTGCATATCCAATTGCAGTTGCTAAAGCAGCTAAACATTTTAATATACCACTTAACTTAACATTAGTATCTTATTTACAATCTTTTGTATCAAATCTAATAAATGTTTGTATTAAACATATACCAATTGGACAAAAAATTGGACAGGACTGTATTATAAAAACTTATGATTTAATAAGAGAAATAGAAAAAGAAAGTGAAAATTTAAATTTAGAAGACCTAGGTGGAATTTGTTTTAATAGTGATATCTATAGTATCAAGCATGAAAATTTGAAAACACGAATTTATAAAACATGAAAAATATAAATGGACCATTAAAAGTTGGAATAGGAGGACCCGTAGGTGCTGGTAAGACAAGTTTGACAGCTGAATTATGTAAATTTTTATCAAATAAAATTTCTATGGCAGTAATATCAAACGATATTTATACAAAAGAAGATGCAGAATTTTTAATGAAAGTTCAAGCCTTACCCCTTGAGAGAATTAAAGGTGTTGAAACAGGAGGTTGTCCGCATACCGCAATACGTGAAGATGCTTCTATCAATATGCTTGCCGTAGAAAATATGAAAAAAAAATTTCCTGATCTTGATTTGATTTTAATCGAGTCTGGTGGAGATAATTTAGCAGCAACTTTTAGTCCTGAATTAGTAGATTTATCTATTTATGTTATTGATGTTGGAATGGGTGGAGATATTCCTCGAAAAGGTGGTCCAGCTATACAAAAGTCAGACTTATTAATTATTAATAAAACTGATTTAGCTCCTCATGTAGATGTTAATCTTGAGACCATGAAAGAAGATGTAAAAAAGGCCCGTAATGGCTTACCTTATGTTTTTTGTCAGATGAAAAAACAAATTGGTGTTGAAGATGTTGCCAAATTTTTATTTTCATCTGGTGGGCTATAGTGTTTTTGATCTAAGCTCTAATCGTTGGCAAACAATAAAAGTCAGCTGTATCAATTTTGGAAGAATACTGTCTTCTCATATTCCACTTTTTATGAACCCCAGCACTTGCAACACTCAAAGTAGATCTTCCGTATCGATGATTAGTATTATCTATTGATCTCATCAGGCTATTTATCTTTTCATCTTTTTTAGATGTAAATAAATTTGTCTTATCACTAGCATTAGACAATCCTGTAAGCATTACACCTGCTTTTTGATAACGATAGCCATTTTTAAAAATACTCTCAAGTATTGAAACTGCTGTTTTGACTGTTTCGATACTGTTATTTGTTGCAATTGGAAAATCAACAGTCTTTGCATTTGAATAATAGCCAAAGTTTCTTTGAAAAGGGCTCGTTCTAACAAATACAGTAATTGCTTTTGCAACCAAAGATTCTGATCGAATTTTTTCAGATGCATTTAAACAGTAGTTTGCAACTGCTTCTTTTAATTCCTGAAAGTTTTCAATTCTTTTTCCAAATGATCTTGAAACAACACAACTCTTTCTTTTAGTTGTAGTTGTTTCCAATCCAATACAAGAAATACCTCTAAGCTCCATTGCAGTCCTTGAACTTAAAACATTCGATGATTTTTTAATCCATGTGTTAGATTTATTCTTAAGTTGCTTAGCATTATAAATTCCATGCTTTTGGTAAAACTTAGTTAACTGTCTTCCAACTCCCCATATATCATTAATTTCAACTTTTTCTAGAATAGGGTCTAAGTTCTCTACCCCAATTAAACTTGTAACACCTGATAGTTTTTTCTTTGCAATATGGTTTGCAACTTTACTTAAAGTTTTTGTCTTAGCAATTCCAATACTAGTTGGAATACCAGTCCATTGTAAAATTGTTTCTCTAATTTCTTTTCCAATTTTTTCTACTTCATTGTCAGGAAAATTCGATAAATCCAAAAACGCTTCATCAATTGAATAAACTTCTATCTCTGAATTAAATCTTTTAAGTGTTCGCATCACTCTTCTAGACAGATCTCCATATAAAGAATAATTAGATGAAAATACCTCAACTTTATTTTTAAGAATAATATCTTTAGCTTTAAAGTAAGGTTCTCCCATTTTTATACCTAAGGCTTTTGCTTCGTTAGATCTTGAAATAATACAACCATCATTATTAGATAAAACTACAACAGGTTTTTTTCTTATTTTAGGGTTAAATAATCTTTCACAGGAAACATAAAAAGAATTACAATCAATTAATGCTATTTTTTTAGTACGTAGAATGGATGACATAAGTAACAACCCCCCAAATGAAAATATCTTGTTCTTCGTTAATTAAAATTCTGTCAGAAAATTCTTTAGATCCAGAGGTCAAAAATTTTTTATCTCTTTCTTGAACTAAAGTTTTAACTACAAGCTCATCATGAACATTTGCAATCACAGTTGAAAAGTTTTTTGGTTTTAAACTTTTGTCGACAACTAATAAGTCTCCATCATTAATCCCAACATCCATCATAGATTTACCCTGAACTCTTATGATGAAAGTTGCTGGAACATTTTTTATTAAATGCATATTTAGATCAATATCTTCTTCGATATAATCGGTAGCAGGAGAAGGAAAACCAGCACCTGCTTTATGTAGATAATAAGGGATTGTTAGTTTCATGTTCTTGTTTTGTTCTAATTTATAGACTATTTATACAATACACTCAAGAGGTTGTATTTTGAGTCTGTAACTGAATCAAAAGTGAATCAAAACGTGAACATCGAAACCATATTTTGTGCTATTGTGGATAACTTTAACTAAGGATAGTTTAATTCAATATTGAAAATGGAAAACAATCAATCAATAAAGGGCAGATGTAAATGTGGAGAGGTAAAATATCAAATTACAGAGAAACCTTTGTTCACACAAGCTTGCCATTGTAAAGATTGTAAAGTTTTAACAGGATCCTCATACGTAGTAAATTCAAGTGTTTTAGAAAATACTTTAAAAGTTGAAGGTGAAGTTTCCTCAGCTAAACTTACTGCAGGAAGTGGTGCAGCATCCAGGGCGTTTTTCTGCACTAAATGTGGAACCTATGTCTATACTGATTACGACACAGCAGTAGGTAGACTAAATGTTAGAACAAAAACTTTAGAAGATCCAGATAAGTTTCCACCTCAAGCACATATCTTTATAAAAGATAAAGATCCATGGTTAAACCTGTCAGAAAATGTTAATTGTTTTGAAAAAATGTATGATCCAAAAGTAACCTGGCCCAAAGAAAGTCTTAATAGAATTAAAAATTATTTAAAAATAAAAAAAAATAAAAGCCAATAGGAGGTTTAATGTTTAGAAAACTGGCATGTCATTGCGGTGGAATAGAAGCAGAAGTGAATGTTCCTGAAAATGGATTTGAAAAAGTTATGCGTTGCAATTGCTCTATATGCAAAAGAAAAGGATATATTATAGGAGTAGTTAAGCCAGAGGATTTTAAACTAACCAAAGGTGAGCAGCTTTTAACACTTTATCAATTTTATACAAAGGCTGCTAAACATTATTTTTGTAAGATTTGCGGTATCCATACTCATAACAGGCCCAGAAGCAATCCAAAAATATATGGTGTAAATATTGCTTGTGTTGATGGCATAAAACCATTTGAGATTGAAAATGTTCCAGTTAATGATGGTGAAAACCATGCGCTTGATAAAAAAAAATAATATTTGAAAAATGACAGTTATCGAGTGTTATAAAAAGGTTAGTAAAGATTGTTTTAAATTTATAAAATCCCAAGAGACAAAAAAAGAAAAATTTAGAAATAAAGAAAAGATGATAAGATCTTTTCTAATACCAGTATGTTTTTGGATAGCTAATAAAAGAAAAAATAAAAAACCTTATTTTCTTGGTTTAGCTGGTGGACAAGGAACTGGTAAGACAACTACTAGCTCTATTATAAAGATTATATTAGAAAAATATTTTAAACTTAATGTTTTTAAAATATCTATTGATGATTTTTATAAAACTAGAAAAGAAAGATTAAATTTATCTAAAAAAATTCACCCTATGTTAATGATTAGAGGAGTACCAGGTACCCATGACATTCAGATGATGCTGAACTTTTTTAGAAAAGCTAAAAGTAAAAATTTCAAAATGATTAAATTACCAACTTTTAATAAAGCAATTGATGACAGATTTCCAAAGAAGAGTTGGTATAAAATAGATAAAAGACCAGATGTTGTTATATTTGAAGGATGGTGTGTCGGTGCAAGGGCAGAAACTAATAAAACCTTAAAAAAAATAGTTAATTCTCTTGAAAAGGATAAAGATA
>CABYXQ010000040.1 GCA_902522915.1 uncultured Pelagibacteraceae bacterium
TTCCCTCATATTCACAATCTAAAACTTCATCACTAATTGTTTCCTCTTGATAAAAATCTCTTAAGCATGGATTATCTTTATTTTTAAAGTTAAAAGTAAAAATATGACCATCAAACTTACTTATTGCACCAGTTACTAGAAATTTTTTATATTTTTTGCTAAAATCATTAATTAAAAATTTGCTCTCAAAATTATCCGTACCATCAATTATGTAATCATAACTTTTAATAATTTTTCTAAAGTTTTTTTTATCTAGTTTGTAATTGAAAATATTAATTTTTGTTTTTGAATTTATTATATTTAATTTTTTTTTAGAAACTTTAACTTTTGATTGGTTTAGATCTTTTTCACTATATAAACTTTGTCTATGTAAATTTGAAAGACTAACCTTATCTTGGTCTATTATACCAAGTGTGCCAATACCAGATCTAGTTAAAAAATCAGCTGCAGGGCATCCAAGGCCACCCATCCCAATTATTAATACTTTAGATCTTAAGATTTTCTTTTGTCCTAAGGTTCCAATATTTTTTAAAATAATTTGTCTTGAAAACTTTTCAATTTCTTTTTTATTTAACTTTGTGCTCATTTTCCAGTTGAGCCGAATCCACCTTCTCCTCTAATTGTTTCAGGAAGATCATTAGTTTGTTCAAGCTCAATTTTCATTATAGGAGCTAAAATCATTTGTGCTATTCTATCTTTGTTATTGATTAAAAAATCATTATTTCCGTGGTTGAAAAGAATTACTTTAAGCTCTCCTCTATAATCGCTATCAATAGTTCCTGGCGTGTTTAAAACACTTATATTATTTTTTGCTGCTAAACCAGATCTTGGTCTTATTTGGATCTCAAAATCATTAGAAAATGCCACCGAAAGTCCTGTGGGCACCAAGCATGAAGATTTAGGCTTAAGAGTTATTGGTTCTTTAATAAAGGCCATTAAATCCATTCCTGAAGCACCACCTGTTTTATAAGCAGGCAATTCAACCGAAGGATCTAACTTTTTGATAAGAACTTTTGCCATTAATTTAATTGATCAATTATTCTATCAACTATTTCATTAGATATTTCAGATTTTTCTTTATACAAAAGCTTTTCTTTTTTAATACTTTTATTTTTATAGTGAATTGTTACTTCATTATAATCTGAATTAAATCCGATATCTTTATTTGACACATCATTAGAAATTATCCAGTCACAATTCTTTTTATTTAATTTTTTCTCTGCATTTTTCTCAATTGAATTTGTTTCTGCTGCAAATCCAATAACTAGTTTAGGTCTTTTAGAATTATGATTAGATATGTAGTTTAGAATATCTATATTTTTTTCTAAATTTAAATTTAAAGTTTCTTGTTTTTTTATTTTATTTTCATATTTTTTTTTAATTTTAAAGTCAGATACTGCAGCAGAACAAATAGCTACATCCACAGGTAAACTTTCTTGAGTTGCAACTAACATTTCATCAGCTGTTTCTACTTTAATGAGTTTAATGTCATTTTGAGTTTTAAGATTAGTCGGACCGGATATTAATGTAGTATCAAAACCTTCTTTTGATAAAGATTTAGCTAGCTCATATCCCTGCTTGCCACTTGATTTATTTGTAATAAAACGAACAGGATCAATATATTCATTAGTTGGTCCTGCTGTAACTAAAGCTTTAAATTTTTTATTATTTTTTTTTGTTAAAAAATATTTATCTATTTCTTCAGCAATAGTTATCGGATCTGACATTTTACCTTCACCATATTCTCCACATGCCATATCTCCAATCTCTGGTCCAATTATTTTATATCCAAAATCTTTAAGTTTTCGAAGATTTATTTTTGTCGTTGGGTGTTCCCACATTCTTACGTTCATTGCTGGAGATAAGTATATATTTTTATCTGAAGCCAAAACCACAGTTGATGCTAGATCATCCGTTGTACCTAGTGCTAGTTTCGAAATTGTATTTGCTGTTGCAGGTGAAATTATAATTATATCAGCCCATCTTGAAAGTGATATGTGATCCATTTCTGCTTCATTTTCTATACTAAATAAATCGCTATAAACCTTACCATGAGAAAGAGAGGCTACCGAAAGTGGAGTGACAAATTCTTTTGCATTTTTAGTAAGTATAGTTTTTATTTCAGCTCCATTCTTTTTAAAAAGTCTTATTGTTTCAAGACTTTTATATGCAGAAATACCACCACATATAATAAATAATATTTTTTTATTTAATAGATTTTTCATTTGAAGAATTAAAATACCAATAGTCCAAAAATTACAAGAACTAATAATCCAATAATAGATTGATTTCTAAAAGCAACCATTTCAGATTTTTTATTATTCAATGAAGTGTATGAATTTGAGTTTTGAGGTATTTGCCCGCTTGCTAAATAAGTTAAAGCTTGATTTGCTTTATCCATGATCTCTGGAAATTCAGGTAATCGCTTAATTACTTCGGAGGTATTTTTGATTGTCTCATTAAAATTATTAATTGGATCTTTTGTATCTTTTAACCATTTTTCGAGAACCGGTTTAGATGTAGTCCATATATTTGTATTTGGATTTAATTTTCTTGCAACACCTTCAACAACCACCATTGTTTTTTGCAACATTAAAAGTTGAGGTTGAGTTTGCATGTTAAATTTTTCAGTAACATCAAATAATTGTTTCAATAATTTACCACCAGATATATCTTTCACTGCTTGTCCAAAAATAGGTTCACCAATTGATCTTAGAGCTTGAGCCAAGTCATCAATTGGAACATTATTAGGAACTAATCCAGCTACCAAGTGAACTTCTGCTACTTTTTTATAATCTCTTTGAATAAAACCAAATAAAATTTCTGCTAAAAATCTTTTACTAATTTTATCTAATCTACCCATTATTCCAAAATCTATAGGAGCTATTTGACCACCATTATTAATAAAAATATTTCCTTGATGCATATCAGCGTGAAAAAAACCATCTCTGACTGCATGCCTTAAGAAATGTTGAATAATATCTTCAGCAATCTTGCTAGTATCAAGTTTTCGTCTCTTTAACTCTTCAGTTTCTCTTATTGAGACACCATCAATCCAATCTAATGTCATCACATTTTCGCTTGTAAAATTCCAATAAATTTGAGGGACTATAAATCCAACATCATTTTTTGTATTCTCAGCATATTCATTAGCTGCAGCAGCCTCAAATCTTAAATCCATTTCTAGGTTTGTTATTTCTTTTAATAAAAAAACAACCTCAACAAGCTTTAATCTTTTAGTTTTTTTTATAAAAGTCTCAAGAATAAATGCAAAAAGCATTATGGCATCAATTTCTTCGTTGAATATTTTTTTAATATCTGGTCTTAAGATTTTTATTGCCACCTCTTTAATTGTTCCGTTATCATTTATCTTTGCTTTGTGCACTTGAGCGATTGATGCCGCAGCAATAGGTTCACTTAAATCTATTATAGAATTATATGTATCGCTTCCTAAATCATTTTTAATAATTTCTTTTGCTTTACTTATTGAAAATGGCGGTAAGCGATCTTGTAAATTCTCTAGCTTATTAGACAGTTCTTCACCTATGATATCAGGTCTAGTTGCTAAGAACTGCCCAAGCTTTATAAAGGTAGTTCCCATAGACTCTAAAGAAGCAGATAATCTCTCACCTTCATTTTCTTTTAAATCACTTTTTTCTTTTTTTGAAAATGAAATTGATAAAAATTTAAATAATATCACTATTGCTAAAGGTGGTTTTTTAAATTTTGAAGTAATGTTTAAAATATCAGACTTAGCTACTTTTCTTCCCAATTTTAAAAGAGTAAAAAGTTTTTTTATCATTTAATTTTCCATCCACTATGAATTGAAACAATGCCTCCAGAAAGGTTTCTATAAGAACATTCTTTAAAATTATTTTTTATCATTAATTCAATTAATTCGTCTTGATTGACAAATTGTTCAATACTTTTGATTAAATATTCATATGGTTTTTTTTTGCCAACAATAAATTTTCCTATCTTAGGTATAAACTTAGAATAATTTTTATAAATTAAATCAAGGTTGGAATTTTGAATTTTAGAAAACTCTAAACATAAATAACGGCCTCCAGGTTTTAATACTCTATAAGCTTCTGAAAGTGATTTATTTAGATTTTTTGTATTTCTTAATCCAAAACTGATAGTATAAAAGTCAAAAGTATTGCTAGCGAATGGTATTTTTTCTGCCGAAGAAATTATCCATTCAATATTTTTATACTTAGATAGTTTCTGTTTTCCCTCATTGATCATTCCTTCATTTGGATCAACACAAGTAATTTTGTTATTTTTATTAGTGCTATCTAAAAAAAGTTTACCAATATCACCTGTACCACATGCAACATCAATTAATTTTTTGTCTGATGATGGTTTCATCATATTAATAAGATTTTTTTTCCAAAATCGATGAATTCCCAAAGACATAAAGTCATTCATCAAATCATATTTACTGTAGACTTGATCAAATACACCTTTTACTAGCCCTTTTTTATTTTGAAGATATTGTTGCATAAAAAAAAATATATATTGAATATAGTGTGAAATGCCAGAATTACCAGAAGTAGAAATTGTCAGACAATCTTTAAACAAAAAAATTAAACAAAAACAGGTTAAAAATGTAATTATTAGAAATAGAAATCTAAGATTTAAATTACCTATAAACTTCGCCAGTTTCTTTAAAAAAAAAAAAATAATTAAAGTAGGAAGATTTTCTAAGTATTTAATAATTTACTTATCTGAAGGTAATTATTGCCTGATACATTTGGGCATGTCAGGCACAATCCATATCGTAAAGAATAAAAAAATTAATAAAATTACAAATACTAGTTTTTACCACTCACCATTTCTTCCAAAAAAACATAACCATATAGAAATAATATTTGATACTTTTAGAATAATTTATAATGATCCAAGACGTTTTGGTTTTTTTGAATTTATAAAAGATGATAAGCAACTTAAAAAAAGATTTAAACATTTAGGTCCAGAACCACTTAGTTTAAAATTTAACACTGCATATGTATGTAATTTTTTAAAAAATAAGAAGAAAAATATAAAAAATTTTTTACTTGACCAGAAATTTGTATCAGGAATTGGCAACATTTATGCAAGCGAAACTTTATTTTTAAGTAAAATAAATCCATTTAGAAAAGCTGGTTCATTAACTAAAGAAGAATGTAAAAAAATAATATTAAATTCTAAAAAAATTCTGTTTAAAGCAATAAGCAAAGGAGGATCTAGTATTAGAGATTTTAAAGATACCTCAGGATCTAGAGGAGGATTTCAGAAAAATTTTAAAGTTTATCAACGAGAGGGAAAGAAGTGTAAAAGCTCGGGATGCACTAATTTTATTAAAAAAAAAATTATGGGTAATAGGTCAACATTTTTTTGTGATTCTTGTCAAAAATAAACAATTATTTTATTGACCACTTTTAATTCTCAAGCTATACCCCTGAAATTATGGCAAACACAAAATCAGCAATTAAAAGAATTAGAAGAATATCCAAGCAAACAGCTGTAAATAAAGCTAGAAAAAGCAAATTTAAAAATGCATTAAAGAAAATGAACCTTCTCATTGAGGGTAAAAAAAAGGATGAGGCTCTAAAATTCTTGCCAAAATTAAACTCTGAGTTAATGAAAGTCGCAAAGACCGGAATTATTAAAAAACAGAATGCTTCAAGAAACGTTTCAAGAATAACAAAGAGAATTTCTACAATCTAAAAGTTAATTGATTTATATTTAATAAAAACAACTCATAGTATCCACATCATATATTCTTAAAAAATTTTAGATTACC
>CABYXQ010000041.1 GCA_902522915.1 uncultured Pelagibacteraceae bacterium
TTGTTTTGATCAAATATTATTGGGATAAAAAAGATATTTTTTTTTGTAGGTAATGAAGGAAATATATTTTTACTTTCAAGTAAATCAAAAACTTTTTTTTTACTAAAGGAAACATTTAAATTCAAAAAATATATTTCATCTATAAATTTTTCTTCATTAATAGAAAAAGTTTCTATCATACTTTTAATTTTAGCTATGGATGTTTGTTTAAGTTTTTTTTGATCTTTCGTTTTAGCAATTGATAAAATTAATTCATTAAAAGCTTGTATAAAACCCTCATCGATTATCTTATTTTTATTAAAATTAATTTCGAAAGGTGTGGATATCTCTATATCGTTAATGGTAAATGTGTTTGCCTTAGCATTACATATGAAAAAAAAAATATATAATAAAGCAAGAAACCAAAAAAAATTATATAGTTTCTTTAAATTAGATATTTTAATATTAAATTTCATAAAACATAATAATGAATAAAAAATTATTTACATATAAAAAAAGTGGAGTGAATATCAATGCGGCAGACAATTTTATAAAATTCATTTCATCAGTATCAACAAAAAAAAAGGGCAAAAAAAAGTTTTCTAATATAGGTGGATTTGGTTCTATATCAGATATTCCAAAACATATAAAAAAACCAAAAATTGTTGCCTGCACAGATGGAGTAGGAACTAAAATAGAAATTGCAAATACTCTTAATAAGTATGACACAATTGGAATTGATTTAGTTGCAATGAGCGTGAACGATTTAATTGTTCAGGGTGCAAAACCTCTATTATTTTTAGACTATATATCAATCAACAAAATTAATTTAATTAAACTAAAATCAATTATTAAAGGAGTGGTGAAGGGATGTAAGGAATCTGATTGTGAGTTGGTTGGTGGAGAAACTGCTGAGATGCCAGGTACATATGAAAAAGACAAATTTGATATTGCAGGATTTGCAGTTGGTGTTGTTGGGAAGAATAAAATTTTAAATAAAAATAAAATTAAAAAAAATGATTTAATATTATCTATTCCATCAAGTGGACTTCATTCAAATGGTTTTTCACTCGTAAGATTTTTATTAAATCAAAAAAAAATTAATATCAAAAAAAGTAAATTTCTAAAAACAGAGCTTCTAAAACCAACAAAAATTTATGTTAAAGAAGTACTTAAGCTATTAGATAAAAATTTAGTTAATGGATGTGCAAATATTACAGGTGGAGGTTTAGCAGAAAATATTAAAAGGGTCATTCCTGAAAATTTAGTCGCTGAAATAAATTTAAATAAAATTAATACCTATAAAATTTTTAAATGGTTAAAGATGAATGGAATAACTGACAAAGAAATGCTTAAAACATTTAATTGTGGTGTTGGTTTTTGTATAATAATCAATCCTAAAAATTTGAATAAAGTCAAAAAATATTTTAAAAAAAAATTTAAACCTTATGTAATCGGAAAAATTTCTGAAGGAAAAAATAAAGTTAAACTTAATGGCTCTATTAACTGGATTTAATAAAATTAAAACTGCAGTTTTTATTTCAGGAAAAGGAAGTAATTTAAAAGCTCTTATAAAATTTTCAAGACTTAAAAAATCACCCATTAATATTAATTTGATAATTTCAAATAACACTGAGTCAAAAGGTTTAAAATTTGCAAAAATTTTTAGAATTAAAAAAAAAATATTCAATTTTAAAAATAAAAATTTATCTGAAAAAAAAATACTTTTTGAATTAAAAAAAAATAAGATTGAATTAATTTGTCTTGCAGGTTTTATGAAAATATTATCAAAGTCCTTTATTGAAAATTTTAAAGGAATAATATTAAATATTCATCCATCTCTTCTTCCAAAATTTAAAGGTCTAAATACTCATGCGAGGGTAATTAAAAATAAGGAAAAATACTCGGGCTGTACTGTACACATTGTGAGTTCCAAGCTAGATTCTGGAAAAATTATTCTTCAAAAAAAAGTTAAAGTTCAAAAGTATGATACCCCTAAAACTTTAGCCGATAAAATTTTAATTCAAGAACACAAGTTATACCCTAAGGCTATTTTAAAAATTTTTAGTCTTTAAAAAAAAAATCTATTTCAATTTTTGCATTTTCAACACTATCTGATCCATGTACTGAATTTTTATCAATAGAAATTCCATATTTTTTTCTTATAGTGCCTTCTTGAGCTTCTACTGGATTTGTAGCCCCCATTAGTTCTCTATTTGCTAATATTGCATTGTCTTTTTCAAGAATCATCACTACTATTGGGCCAGACGAAAGGTAAGCACATAAATCGTTATAAAATGGCTTCGTCTCATGAACTTTGTAAAATTTTTCAGCTTCAGATTTTTCTATTTGAATTTTTTTTTCATTTAAAATTGAAAAACCATTATTTTTAAACATTTCTTTAATCTCTTTATCTAAATTTCTTTCCACAGCATCTGGTTTTATTATAGATAAGGTTTGTTCCATATTACTCATAATTATCCTCGATTAGTTGATTAAGCAATCTTACCCCATAACCTGTTGCTCCTCCTGAGTTTAATGCACCCCCGTACTTTGAAAATGCCATTCCAGCAATATCTAGATGAGCCCAAGGTGTTTTATTTAAAATAAATCTTTGTAAAAATTGCGCTGCAGTTGTTGATCCTGCTCCACCAACATAATTGATATTTTGCATATCAGCATTTTTAGAATTTATTAGTTTGTCAAAATTTTTATGCAAAGGCATTCTCCAAAGTTTTTCTTCAACTTTTGCGCCAGCATCAAGTAATTGTTTTGATAATTTATCATTGTTTGAAAATAATCCTGCATACTCTGATCCTAATGATACTATAATAGCACCTGTCAAGGTTGCTAAATCTATTATGAACTCAGGTTGGAATTTTTTTTCTGTAAAAGTTAGAGCGTCTGCTAAAACTAATCTACCTTCAGCATCTGTATTTAAAATTTCTATGGTTTTTCCACTATAAGATTTAACAATATCTCCTGGTCTTTGAGCATTTCCACTCACCATATTTTCTACGAGCCCAACAACACCAACTGCATTTATTTTTGCTTTTCTCAATGCTAAATTCTTCATCAAGCCTACCACTACTGCAGAGCCTGCCATATCATAAGTCATATCTTCCATAAACTTTGCAGGTTTAAGTGAATAACCACCAGTATCAAAACACACTCCTTTTCCTACAAAGGCCAAAGGTTTAGAATTATTTTTCGCTCCATTCCATTCAATTGTTACAAGATATGATCCTCTAATACTTCCTTGCCCTACACCAAGTAAAGCATTCATACCTAACTTTTTTAATTTTTTGTTATCATAAATATTTATTTTTAAACCATTTTTCTTAAGTGAGTTTAATCTTTTTGCATATTCATCTGGATGTAAAACATTTCCTGGTTCAGAAACTAAGTCTCTTGTGTAAAAAGTACCTTCTTCTAAAGCTTTAAATTTTAATTTATTATAAGTTGAAGACTTATTCTTATTTCCAATTACATTTATAGTAATATATCCATTTGCTTTTTTTGTTTTATATTTATTAAATGTATAAGATTTTAATTTTAATCCGTGGAGAAAATGTCCTATAAAATTATCTATTTTACTATTAATAGTATCTGTGTTTACCGAATAATTCATTTTCTTACCATTGTTAATACTGCTATACAATTCCGCTCCTAAATTTTCTATATTACTCTCTTGAAAATCTTTTTTAACTGATACTAAAATTATTTTTTTTTTTGAACTAATTTCAAAAATTAGTAAATTTTTTTTAACATCACAAGTTTTCAATAAGTCATTTATGTAAAAATATTCTTGATTCGATACATGGTTTTTCAGACTTTTTGTATTGTATTTTTCATCAACAAATACAATAAGATTAGTAGCAGTTTTTTTTGAAATGTTATTTTTATAATTAATCTGTACAGTCATAAGTTTTAAATACACCTTAAAGGAGTTGAGTGCTATATATGAATAAAAATATCATAATTCAATGAAAAAAATTCTATATAGAAAATTTTTATCAGATTGTTTAATTTTTTTTATCATTAGTTTATTAAGTACAACTGTTATAATTTGGGTGTTTCAAGCAGTTAATTATCTAGATATCGTTATTGATGATGGTCGTGACTATAAAGTTTATTTAAGTTATGCAATCTTGAGTTTTCCAAAAATAGCAAGCAAAATATTACCATTTGCATTTTTTTTTAGTTTTTCCTATGTAATTGCAAAATATGAACTTAATAATGAATTATTAATTTATTGGAATTTTGGTATTAACAAAATTACATTTATTAACTTTTTTTTTATATTTTCTTTATTTTTATTTTTTGCTCAAATTTTTTTAACAGCTTTTATTGTTCCAAAAGCACAAAGTACAGCAAGATCTATTATAAGAACTTCTGATTATAATTTTGTAGATAACTTTATTAAAGTAAAAAAATTTAATGCGGCAGTCAAAGACTTGACAATTTATACAGAGAGTAAAGATAAAGATAATAATTTTAATAATATATATATAAAAAAAGGTACAGATCAAAATAATTTTCAAATAACGTATGCAAAAAAAGGTATCATCAAAAATAATAATGGTGTAACAGTTCTGGAATTGTATGATGGTCAAAATACAAATTCATTTAATGAAAAAATAACAACCTTTAGTTTTTCCAAATCAGAATTTAATTTATCTTTATTTACTACTAATACAATTCTGGTTAAGAAAACTCAAGAACATACAACTTTGGAACTTGGACAATGTTTAAAAAATTTAACTGATAGAAATATAAAAGATAAAAATAAAATTAAAAAAGTTGTAAGAAATTGTGAAATTAAAAATTTAGATAACATTATTTCAGAGCTATATAAAAGATTAGTTGTTCCATTATACATTCCTGTTTTAATGTTGACAGCATTATTATTAATTATTCACTCAAAAGAAAAAATAAATTATGCGAAATATAGAATAATTGTTTTTCT
>CABYXQ010000042.1 GCA_902522915.1 uncultured Pelagibacteraceae bacterium
ACTTACTGAATGGAAAAAAGAATTAGTAAAAGCCAACAACGAAGCTTTATATAATGGAAGTATGGATGATAATAGTATATCTGCAGATGTTGTAGATCAAGCAAGTTCCTACACTGACAAAAATGTTGAAATGAAAGCAATTAATAGACAAATTAAATTAATTTCAGAAATTGATAAAGCTTTAATGAGAATTAAAGATGATACTTATGGATATTGTTTAGATACTGCAGAACCAATTGGGCTAAAAAGACTAATGGCTAGACCTGTAGCAAAATATACTATAGCAGCTCAAGAGAAACATGAAAAAAATGAGAAAGTCTACGCTGAGGATTAAAAAAAATGAAAAAAAATAAATCAAAACAAAGTTCAATTTCATTTCTTTTTGCTAAAAAATATATTTATTATTATTATCCTTTTTTTTGGATAATTCTGTTATTATATTTATTTATTAAATGAACAAAAAAATAATATTTATAATAGTAATAGTTGCAGCTATAGAATTATCAGGACATGGTATTTTAAGTTCTTTGTATAGATTGCTTGGTCAATAAGTAAAATTAAAGCAAAGGAATTTTAGCATCCTGATCCATAAATCTGAAACCTTTAACTACAGCTTCACGATCAGATATTTCTAAATACCATCTAGATAAGTTTTTATAATTTTTTAGTCCAATATCATGCCACTCATGTCTTGCCATCCAAGGCCAGGTTGCAATATCTGCAATCGAATAATCATTCCCTGCTAAAAATTTTGAGTTCTTTAAACGATTATCTAATTCCTGATAAATTCTTTTTGCAATTTTGAAATATCTCTCTTCACCAAAATCACTTTTTCCTGGATTGTAATGATGAAATTGATGATGTTGACCTATCATAGGACCAACTGTTCCCATCTGAGCCATCAACCATTGATTTATTATAAGTCTATTTTGTTTTTCATATAATTTTCCACTTTGTTCTGCCAAATACATTAAAATTGCTCCAGACTCGAAAACACTTTCTTTGTTGTTATCATGATCAATGATTACTGGAATTTTACTAAATGGACTTATTTTTATAAATTCTGCCTTGAACTGTTCATTATTTTTTATATCAACCGGAGTTGTTTTGTATTCATAGCCAATCTCCTCTAACATTATACTTATTTTCCATCCGTTAGGAGTATTGGCTGCAAATAATTCTATCATTTTTTTATTCCAAGTCTTTCTTGTGCAGCTTTAGAGGTAGTTGTGAACTCAAATCTTAACTTTTCATCTGGTTTAGCATATTTAAAGCATCCTCTTGCAGCTAGTGCGCCTTCGTGAAAACCTGAAAGAATTAATTTTAATTTACCTGGATAAGAGCAAATATCGCCAATTGCAAATATTCCATTTATATTTGTCTCAAAATTTTCTGTATTAACTTCAATTGTTTTTTTATTTATATTTAATCCCCAATCTAAAATAGGACCAAGTTGCATGATCAAACCAAAAAAACCAAGTACAAAATCAGTTTTAATTTCTTTTATCTCCCCATCATCACTTTTAATTTTAACGGATTCAATATTTTTGTTACCTGACAATGAATCCATTTGATATTTTGTGAATAAATTAATTTTTCCTTTATTGTTCAAATCTTTTACCTTTTGAACGCTTGATTCTGCACCAGTAAAGCCATCTCTTCTATGAATTAAGTTTACTTTACTAGTATTTGAAAGCTCTATAGTCCAATCAAGAGCAGAATCTCCTCCTCCAAAAATTGAAATGGTTTTATCTTTGAATATAGTTTTGTCTTTTATTGAATAAAGTAATGAAGTTCCTTCATATTTCTCACATTCTTTTACTGAAAATTTTCTTGGCTCGAAAGAACCTACTCCACCTGCAATAACTATACTTGATACATCAAATTCTATTTTACCACTTGTTTTAACATGCCATCGATTTTCAACTTTATTAATTTCTTCAACTCTTTCATTTAAATGAAATTTAACATTAAAAGGCGCAATTTGTTTTAAAAGATTATTAGTTAAATCCTCTCCAGTACACTCAGGTATTGCTGGGATATCATAAATTGGCTTATCAGGATAAAGTTCAATACATTGACCTCCTGCTTTGTCGAGATTATCTACAATCTCACAGTTTAATCCTATTATACCAAGTTGATGAGCACAGAATATTCCTGTAGGTCCTGCTCCGATAATTAATACATCTGTTTTATTCATTTAACATTGTTTTGATGGAATATTTACTATCAATCCATCTAATTCGTCTGATACAATTAACTGACAACTTAATCTACTATTAGTTTTTGGCTCAAATGCCATATCTAACATATCTTCTTCACCATCCTCTTTTGCTGAAAGTTTGTCTAACCATTCTTCATTTACATATACATGACAAGTTGCACACGCCATTCCACCTCCACAATCCGCATCGATACCAGGAATATCATTTTGAACAGCGCCTTCCATAACTGATAACCCTTTTTGGACATCAATCGTATGAGTTTGATTGTCGTGAGTATTATAAGTTATCTTTGGCATTCATTATATATATGCTCTTATCAAAATAGAGCAAGTAGCTAAAAAAAAAGGGCAAGTACATAAATGTACCTGCCCTTAATTTAAACTTTCTAAGTAAAACTACTTAGCTCTTTTTCCGCTTGAACTAGTTGCAGCAGCCCAGATTACTAGACCAAATGCAATTTTGTTAATAAAGTCAGCTAAGTTGTAAACAACGTTAAGTGACTCAGCATCTACACCACCTGTTAGGTAACCAAATATGTAACCTAATGGGTAAATTGCCCAACCTACTGTAACGATCATTCTCATTGCACCAAAAGCAGTTACAAGAGCTTTGTTTCCACTTTTTGCTGCAGCTTTACCAGCTTCACCTGAGAATATTTCATAAAGAATGTATACCCAACCTGCCATTCCGACTATAAAGCCAAGTGTAGAGTTGATGTATCCAGCTTCACCTAAATATCCACCTACTAGCATTACAATTGAACCAAGTAGCAATCTCCAGAACATTCCAGAATTTGCTTTTCCTACAGCTGATAGAATTAAGTAAAACTCAACCATCTGTAATGGTACTGTAATTAACCAGTCAATGTATCTGTAAACTGTTGGCGAGTCTCCAGTAGTTACCCATACTTCTCTCATATACATGTAGTGTATGAATGCAATACCAGTTACTAGACCAGCAACAATAACTGAAGTTCTCCAGCCTGCTGCTACATTGCCTGTTTCCATGAAAAAGAAAGCAGTAGCTGCTAACATTCCCATAGAGATCACCCAAAACGAAATTCCAACGAAATCATCTTGAGCTAACATGGCATCTGCGTTAGCTATACCTGTCGCACCCAAAAGTGCTACAGCTGCTAAAGCAAATAATTTTAGTTTTTTCATAAAAAACTCCCTCTTTAGTTAGTTTTTATTTTTAGTTTATATAAACTAAGCTTAGGTTTCCCTAAACCAAGATTGTGGTTAAATAGCAAATAAAAATAGATTAATGAAGACTTAATTGTCACTAATTAACATTGATTTTGCTTATTTTTTAAAAATAAATACAATTTATGATTTAAAAACAAGCAAAATAACAATTATCGAATCAAAAATTCATGTCTGAAAAATTTAATAAAATTTACGATCAATCGTTAAAAAATCCAGAAAAATTTTGGCAAGAAGCATCCGATGATATTTTTTGGTTTAAAAAACCAACGAAAATCTTAAATAAATCTAATCCACCATTCTACAAATGGTTTGAAGATGGTGTAACTAATACGTGTTATAACGCCTTAGATATTCATATAGACCAAGGTAGAGGTAAACAGCCTGCTCTAATCTACGATAGTCCTATAACAGGAAACAAAAAACAATTTACATATGGAGAACTAAGATCGAAAGTTTCTAAATTTGCTGGAGGACTAAAATCTCAAGGAGTTAATAAAGGAGATAGGGTGATCATCTACATGCCAATGATACCGGAAGCTGTAATTGCCATGCTGGCCTGTGCGAGAATTGGAGCAATTCACTCTGTTGTTTTTGGTGGCTTTGCATCAACTGAACTTGCAAGTAGAATAGATGACAGTAAAGCAAAAGTATTGGTAACTGCTTCATGTGGTTTTGAACCAGGTAGAACTGTAGAGTACAAACCTCTTGTTGATGAGGCGGTAAAATTAGCTAATCATAAAATTAATAAGATGATTTTGTTCCAAAGAGCTGGTCATGAAGTTGCGTTAAATGCTCCAAGTGAAATTAGTTGGGAAGAAGTTGTTTCAAATGCGAAAAATACTGATTGTGTAGAAATTAATTCAAATGAATTTGCGTATATTCTATACACCTCAGGAACAACAGGAACGCCAAAAGGT
>CABYXQ010000043.1 GCA_902522915.1 uncultured Pelagibacteraceae bacterium
ATAATAGGTATTATTATTGGAGGAAGACTTGGATATATTTTAATTTATAATTTTGATTATTATATCCACAATTTACTCGATATATTTAAAATATGGGAAGGTGGTATGTCTTTCCATGGTGGTTTGATTGGAATTATTTTTGCGAGTATCATTTTTGCTAAAAACAATAACCAAAATTCTTTTCTATACATGGATATTGTGGCTTTGGTTGCTCCAATTGGAATATTTTTTGGACGAATAGCAAACTTTATAAATTCAGAATTATATGGAACAATAACAAATGTATCTTGGGCGGTTACATTCATAAAAGTAGACAACTTTCCTAGACATCCTTCACAATTATATGAAGCGTTTTTAGAAGGAGTATTTTTATTTTTCATATTAATTTATTGTAGAAATAAATGTACTAATTTCATTAACCAGAGCTCGCGTCATTCCTTTATTTGTTTTAATCCAAAGACTATCAAAAAAAACAATTGTTATGACTAATTGAAGAACTAAGATAGGTACAGCAACAATTAATAAAGCTCTATAAAATAATCTTTTTGGTAATATATTTTTAAAAAATTTACTCAATCCAGAGAACATATCCTGCTCCTCTTATTGTAGAAATAAATTTTTAAATAAACCTGGTGTAATTTCTGGATTGTTTTTAATATTTTATTCAATCTTCAGATTTTTTGTTGAATTTTACAGAGTGCCGGATGAACAACTTGGTTACATATTTTTAAACTTTACTATGGGACAAGTTGTAAGTTTAATATTTATGTTATCAGGAGTACTTTTATTTTATTTAAAAAATGAAATTCGCTAAAACAAATAATTTACCATTAGATCAATTTATTAATTTAGCTCTATACGATAAAAATAATGGGTATTACATGAAAAAAAATCCTTTTGGTGAGGATGGAGACTTTATTACTGCCCCTAATATCACAAGGCTTTTTTCAGAAATAATTGCAATTTGGACTATTACTTTTTGGAAAAGTATAGGCTCTCCAAAAAAATTTAATTTACTAGAGCTAGGAGCTGGAAATGGTGAAATGATGAAAGTAATAAATGAGACTCTTAATAGAAAGCTTTATGAAACTAATAATAACAAAAATTTATTTGAAGGTGTTTCTAAAAAATTTAAACTTAAAAATGTAATTAATTTAGTTGAAGTTTATGACAACAGCCACATTCAGGGTACCAATAGCGTTGGGGCTATGGTTACATTTGGTAACGAAGGTTTTATTAAAAAAAGATATCGTAAATTTGATATAAAGACAAAAGGCGCAGAACAAGATGATTTTGCAATGTTAAAAGAAGTACTATCAAGAAGATTTAAAAGAGCAATTCTTGAAAAAGGAAACTATTTAACTTTACCTGATCTGATATTAATTGATGGTGGAAAAGGTCAATATTCTTCAGCTAAAGAGGTTTTAAATGAACTTGGTCTTCATGATCTACCAATGATAGCGATAGCAAAAGGCAAAATGAGAAATAGTGGGGATGAAACTTTTTTTTATAATGGAAAAACATTTAAATTTGAAAAAAATGATTCAA
Organism: uncultured Pelagibacteraceae bacterium; assembly: GCA_902522915.1. Lineage (GTDB taxonomy): Bacteria > Pseudomonadota > Alphaproteobacteria > Pelagibacterales > Pelagibacteraceae > Pelagibacter. The sequence continues at coordinate 1,549 of CABYXQ010000043.1, forward strand.
CGCTATTTTTCATGCAACGATTAAGAGATGAGGCTCACCGATTTGCAATTACCTCACATAGAGCAAAAAGAGCAAAAGGTATTTCAAAATCATTACTGGATCAAATAGATGGTATCGGAGCTATTAGAAAAAGGGCATTATTAAACCATTTTGGCTCAGCAAGATCAGTTGAGTCTGCTAGTTTTGATGAAATAAAATCTGTGGAAGGTGTTGAGGAAAAAGTTGCAAAAAAGATATATAATTTCTTTCATGAATAATTATGCTTAAAAAAATTCCAAATATATTAACCATTGGGCGAATAATAATTGTGCCCTTTTTTGTCTTAGCTTTTTACCTTCCTGGATTTTATGGAGATTTAACTGCACTAATATTATTTATTGTTGCATCTTTCACTGACTTTTTAGATGGGATGCTAGCTAGGATGCTTGGAGAAGAATCTAAACTTGGAGAACTATTAGATCCTATAGCAGATAAAATTATAGTTGCTACTGCATTAATATTACTTGTTATGGATGGAACAATTAAAAATTATGAAGTTATTGCAGCAATAATAATTCTAACTAGAGAAATTTTAATTTCTGGCCTTAGAGAATTTTTGGCAAAAGGAAAAATTAAATTACCAGTATCCAATCTTGCAAAATTAAAAACAGTATTACAAATGATTTCAATTGCACTTCTTTTATCAGGAGAAACGGGTAATAAGATTTTAAATTTTCAAGATTATAATGCACAAACTATAGGAATTGTTTTATTGTGGCTGTCTGCAGCTTTGACTCTTTTCACTGGGTATGAATATATTCGTAAAGGTATAGACCACGCGATATCTGAAGATAATAGAAATTAAGCTGCCTTCTTTTTTCTTACTAATGATTGATAGCTTTCATTTAAATCGATTATAGTTTCGCAAACTTTAAATTGATTTTCAGCAATACATGAAACAGGAGTAACTTCTGCAGCTGTTCCAGTTAAAAAACACCCAACAAAATTAGGAAGTTCGGATGGAGCAATTTTTCTTTCGTGGACTTTTATATTTTTTGATTTTGCAATTCCTATAACTGTTTTTCTAGTAATTCCATCCAAAAATGAATCAGGTATTGGTGTATGAATTTCTCCATTTTTATCCTTAAAAAAAATATTAGCTCCTGTTGCTTCTGCAATATTCCCTTCATGATCTAACATTAACGAATCAGCATAACCTTGTTCTTCTGCCTCATGCTTGGATAAAGTACAAATCATATAGAGCCCTGATGCTTTTGTATCCCATGGTATTGTATTGGGTGCTGGTCTTCGCCAATTTGAAATATTTAATTTAATACCTTCAACTTTAAGTTTTGGATCAAAGTAAGATCCCCACTCCCAAGTCGCAATTGCAACATGAATTTTAGTTTTCTGCGCAGAAACAGCCATCATTTCACTACCTCTCCACGCAACTGGTCTTACATAACCATTTTTAACACCTTGAGTTAAAACAATTTTATTTGAGGCAAAATTAATTTGTTCTTCAGTGTAAGGAATTTTAAAACCCATTCTATTTGCTGAATGAAAAAATCTAGATGTATGTTCCTCTAATTTGAATATTGCACCATCATAAACTCTCTCTCCTTCAAAAACACAACTAGCATAGTGTAGACCATGGCTCAAAACATGAAGTTTGACGTTTCCCCAATCGACTAATTCGTCATTGTACCATATTTTACCTGATCTTTTATCGTAAGGTATCATGTATGAAATTATTAAATTATAACTGAAAATTATCTTTGTATCTTTAATATGTCAATATAACTTACCTATAATGAAAGAACTTTTATATTTAAAAGATGAACAATTAAAAGATTTAATTGAAAAACTATTTATCATTTACAGAGAAACATTTTCAGACTCAAAACGGGTTTTGAACAAATATTCAATTGGTTTGGCACACCATAAAGTAATTCATTTACTTTCGATGTATAAGGGTATTTCAATTTCTGAGCTTTTAAAACGGTTAAAAATTACAAAACAAAGCTTAAATAGAGTACTTAAGGACTTAATTAAGTTAGAAATCATAACATTTAAAAAAGATAATAAAGATACACGAGTGAAACATATTTTTTTAAATAATAAGGGAGAAAAGTTATTTAATGAAATTTTCGATCTCCAAAAAAAAAGAATTTATAATGCTTTACTAAAATCAACTTCGGAAGAAGTAGTTAATTTTGACAATGTACTTACAAAAATTATAAATGGATAAATTTTTTGCGCATATTCTAGTTGTTGATGACGATGAAGGAATAAGATCTCTAGTTAAACAATACCTAAATGAAAACAATTATTTAGTTACTACAGCTGAAAGTGCGGAAACCGCTTCAGAGAAGGTAAAGATTGTAAAATTTGATTTAATAATATTAGATATAATGATGCCAGGTAAAAATGGCTTAGATTTTATTAAAGATCACAAAAAAAAATTAGACACTCCTATAATTCTTTTAACTGCTAAAGGAGAATCTAGTGATCGAGTAGAAGGCTTAGAGATTGGAGCTGATGATTATTTGCCTAAACCATTTGAGCCGAAAGAACTTAT
>CABYXQ010000044.1 GCA_902522915.1 uncultured Pelagibacteraceae bacterium
AATATTTTTATTAACCTTTAATATCTTTATTTTTGCTTGATTAGAATAAGTAGTAAGCCCCATTTCAAAATATTTAGACGAGTTAGCTAATTTTGTTAAATAATGAGCTAGTAAACCACCTGTACAAGACTCTGTTACTGATATGGTTAATTTTTTTTTAATTAGTTTTCTATGAAGCGCTTGAATACTCATTAAAATTTTAGACTAATTAAATATGTTAACAACATAGAATATAATCCTGCCACAATATCATCCATAATTATTCCAAAATAGTTTTTATGATTTTTATCAAAATAACTTACTGGAAACGGTTTTAAAATGTCAAAAAATCTAAAAAAAACAAAAGATAAAATATAATAAATTTCAACTGACAGATTTATTTGATTAGTTTGATTTAAATATAGCAAGAATATTAAAGGCATTGATTGGCCCAAAACTTCATCGATTACTATTTGATGAGGATCTTTATTTTTAAATTCAGTTTCTGAATCCTTTACTGCATAGAAAGAGTAAAAAAATAGAAGGAAAAAAAAAATTATTGAAAATTTAAGATTTGAATATCCAAGAATTTCGTAAGTAACATAAATGAAAATAGCAGTTAATGCAGAGGTTATAGTGCCAGGAATTTTAGTAAAATATCCAATATAAAAGAATGTAGAAAGTAAAACATTTATTTTTTTCATTTAGATATTGAGCAAATAACTTCACAAGCTATAGCTTTTTCCTTTCCAATTAATCCAAGTTTTTCTACGGTTTTACCTTTTAGATTAATTAATTCTTTATCAAGATGTAACAAACTAGATAATGATTTAATTATTTTATTTCTAAATTTTGAAACTTTTGGTTGCTCACATATTAAATTTATATCTAAATTGTTAATATAAAAATCATTTTTATTTAATAATTCAACAACTGGTTTTAGCATTTTTGTGGATCTTATATTTTTAAATTTATTTATATTATCAGGAAAAAGGCTACCAATATCTTTTTTTCTCATTGCTCCCAAAATAGAATCTATTACAGAGTGGATAATTACATCACCATCAGAATGTCCTTTTAGACCTGAGTGGAAGGGAATTTTTATTCCTCCTAAATAGAGCTTTTTATTTTTGATTAATCGGTGAATATCAAAACCTATACCAAAATATGTTTTTTTATCTTTTATATCTTCTTTAAACGTAATTTTATTATTTAAATTTTCTCCACTTATAAATTTTATTTTTAAATTATTTTCAATAAACATTGTTGCTTCATCTGTGATATTATTTTTTTGTTTTCTTGATAAATCATATAAATCTTTAAATCTAAATGCTTGTGGTGTTTGAGTTAAAAATGAGTTATTTCGATTTAAATTAAAAAGTTGATTTTTGACTTTATATTTAATTGAATCTTTAGAATTAATAACAGGTATCGAGGCTTTATTTTTTTTTAGTGAAGTAATTAGTTTACTTAAAAGGTCTATAGAAAAATTAGGTCTTGCAGCATCGTGAATTAAAACATTATTAGGTTTAAATTTTTTAATATATTTTAAAGCTATTAAAGATGAGTCGGATCTCTCTTTTCCTCCTTTAATAATAATTACATTTTTTCCATATTTTTTTTTAATTAGATTTTTATTCATTACAACAATGATAATTTTCTTAAAAAGTTTTGAACTAATTGCTTTATCTAAAGAATGCTCAAAAAGTGCCTTATTCCTGTAGGTAATAAATTGTTTAGGTTTTTTCGAATTAAACCTTTTGCTTTGTCCTGAGGCAAGTATTATAAAATAATTATTCATTAAAATAGTAATTACTTATTCAAATGTTTGATTTCATTAAAAAAAATATATTTATAATATTATTATTTATTATCACATTATCGATAGGTTTTTTAACTTTTTTAACTTTTATAGATAAAGGTTATATTGAATTATCTGATAGAAATTTACAGTATTTGCTTATTATCAATGCATCACTTTTGCTTTTACTTTTTATTTTTATTTTTGCTGAAATAAAAAAATCAATTAGAAACGATATTGATAAAGATGGTTTAAAATCAAATAAAAAATATATTACATATTTTGCACTATTCACCCTTATACCATCACTGCTAATTTCTATTTTCTCTCTTTTTTTATTTTCATTTGCTCTAGAAAAATATTTTGACAAAAAAGTTACAACTGTAGTAAATAATTCTTACGAACTTGCTAAAGACTATGTTGAAGAAGTTAGAAATAAAATTCAGTCAGAAATTATCCTTATAGCATTTGATACTAATAAAAGTAAAAAATTTCTTAATGATAGTAAGGATGAATATAAAAGATTTTTAAACACTCAAAAATTAATAAGAGGAGTTGATGAAATACATATTATCGACCTTAATAAAAAAATATTATTCACAACCCTTGAAGAAAATCAACCATACACACCACCTGTTGATGAAGCTTTAAATTTAGTTCTTGAAGATGACAGACCATTAAAAATAATAAATGCTCCTGAAAATAAATCTGCAGCTATAATACGTTTACAAAATTTTCAAAATAGATTTCTTTATGTTGTAAAATACCTAGACAAAGATATCTCTAAATATTTGACTGAATCTGAAGAGGCAATTAATTTTTATTATACAGTTGAAGAAAAGAGCACGGGTATAAAAATTTCGTTTGCAATAATTTATATAATTATTGTTTCTCTTTTATTGTTCGTATCAATTTCAATTGCTATCAGATTTTCCTCAAGATTTTTTAGATCAATTAATAATCTTATTTATGCATCAAGTTCTATTGGTGATGGTAACTTTGAAGCAAAAGTACCAGAGGTAAAAACTGATAAAGATTTAGAAATTTTAAATAAAAATTTTAATTTAATGATTGATAGATTAAGAAATCAGCAAGATAAATTAATTATTAATGAAAGGTACGAAGCTTGGGGAAGTTTAGCTAGAAAACTAGCACATGAAATTAAGAATCCACTCACACCAATACAGTTAACAATAGATAGACTCAAAAATAAATATTCAAATGAATTAAATAATGACGACTCTAAAAATTTTAAAGAAAATTTAAAAATTATTAATAATCAAATTAAACAAATTGAAAAACTTGTGAATGAGTTTTCCGATTTTGCTAGAATGCCAAAACCTATATTCAATAAAAATGATTTAGTACTTTTAATCAATGATAATATTAAATTACTAAAAGAACTAGATAATAATATAGATATTATTTTTTATAAAAATCTTAATAAAATATTTATTAATAGTGATAAAGAACAGTTAAGCAGGGTTTTTTTTAATTTAATAAAGAATTCTATAGAAAGCATTCATCAAAAAGCTGAAAAAAAACATGATTTTCCTAAGAAAATAAGTATTGAACTAGTTGATTTTAATGATCATATAAGTATCTCTATTGATGATACAGGAATTGGATTTGATGGAATTAACTCAAATATTAAAGATATTTTAAACCCATACTTTACAACAAAAAAAAATGGTACTGGTTTAGGATTGTCAATAGTGAATAAAATAATTAACGATCACAATGGAAGTATAGATTTTATCCCAATTAAAGACGGCGCTAAAGTAAAAATTATATTTTCTAAATTATGAACACAGAAATTCTAATTGTTGATGACAATACTGATATCAGAAATATTATTAATGAATTAATAATAGATGCAGGATATAAAACCAGAGTTGCGGCTAATTTTAGTCAGGCTCTTTCGGAAATTGATAAAAAATTACCAGATGTTGCTATATTGGATGTAAAATTGGATAAGAGTGATAATGATGGTATAGAATTGTTATCTCATATAAAATCTAAAAATTCTAACATTCCTGTAATTGTTATTTCTGGCCATGCCAATATCGAAATGGCAGTTAAATCACTTCAACATGGTGCTTTTGAATTTATTGAAAAACCTTTTGACCAAGAGAGACTATTAAATTTTATTAAAAGAGCGGTTGAAAATTATAATTTAAAAAAACAAAATCAAGAATACGAGTCGAAGTTATTTTCTTCTTATGACCTAATAGGAAAT
>CABYXQ010000045.1 GCA_902522915.1 uncultured Pelagibacteraceae bacterium
AGTAATGCATGCAGATGTTGCAACAATTTATGAACAACAAAAAGCTATTGGGTATGATTCAGAATTTATTGAAGGTGAAAAAGATTGCATGAATTATATGAAAGGTATGTTTGATGATTGGCAAGCACAAGGTATCACTTCAGTTCTTCATGAAAAAAAAGGTGGTTATGCATTTAATAAAGATTCAATTAAAGCTCTTGAAAACAAATCTACTTCAAATGGTGTTCAAGTAATGAAAGGTGTTAAAGTTACCGGATTTAAAAGAGGTAGCAACAGTAAAGCAGTTACTGGAGTAGAAACTGATAAAGGCACTATAGAGTGCGAACAAGTTGTGGTTGGTGCAGGACCTTGGGCAAGAGATTTTTGGAATATGTTAGAATTACCTAAAACTGCTAACATAAAAGGTAAAGATGGTAAAATGCATGAAACAGATATGTGGACATATTGGATGCTTCAAGAAGGAGTTATCGGAGTTGAACCAGATTTTTTAAAAATGAATGATGGACAACAGCCTCCGGTAATTCATGTAGACTCTACTGCTCCATTATACTCTGACAAAACTAAAAAATTAATTACCGATAAAATTTGGGGAATATATTACAAACCTGATATTGAAGGTTTAGGTGTTCAAGGTGGAACTTCTCCATACATAGTTGATAAGCATTTTGATCAAGTTAATGTAGATCCATATGGAATTGAATCTCCTGAGTATCAAACTACAGAGGCTTTCAATGACATGTGGTGCTCTGCTTTAGCCCACTGTCAAAAAAGATTCGAAGGTAAATCAGATCTTTATAGAAAAGGACCATCAGGTGGTCTTGGATGTATGACACCAGACTCATTTCCAATCTTTGATAGATTTTTAGAAAACGTTTACATGATTGCTGATGCAAATCATGGATATAAAATGATCGGTGTTGGTGAACTTGTTGCAAAAGAAATTCTTGGCACGGAAAGTGATTTATTAAAACCATTTAGATTCAACCGATACGAGAAAGGTGAACTTCACCCTACTTCGAACAGTCCATTTCCTTGGAGTTAATTTTTTTAACTACTAGTTATAAAAATTATATATAATTATTATAATGAAGAAAAATTAGACACAAATAAATTTTTCAGCTAACGTTCGATAATACAAAATTTATTCTTAAAGGGAGATAAAATGACCGATTTAGAAAAACATGTTAACCAGCCAGGTAGATCCAAGTTAGTTAAACAAGTAAGAGCAAAAATCAACGAGCTTAAGATTGATTATATTTTTTTTCAATTCATATCTGTCACAGGTAGAGTTGTTGGAAAAGGAATTCCTGCAGACCATTGGGAAAGAACATGTGAAAAAGGTTTTCAATTAGTTTATGGTGCAACAGCAAATTTATTTTTAGATCGTCACAACAATTATATTGGCTACGGACCAGAAGCAAAAGAACTCGTCGGAATACCTGACCCAGAAACTTTTTGTCAATTACCTTGGGATAAAAAAGTAGCAAGAGTGTTTGTAACTTGTTTTAGAAACAGAGAAGAAAGAGATAACCCAGGTGGTCATCTAACATCAGATTGCAGAGGAAACTTAAGAATTATTGCGAAAGAATTTAAGAAAAAACATGGATACCAATTAAGAGTTGGAACAGAACCAGAAATGATGTGGTTAACAAGAAATGAAGATGGCACTCCAACAGGTAAAGGTTTCTCTAAACCATATTGTTATCACATAGATCAATTTGAATCTTTAAGACCAGTGTTTATGAAAGTAATGGAATACGCACGTGCTATGGGATTTGATATGATTCAAGGTGATCATGAAGATGCACCAGGACAATTAGAATTAAACTGGATGTTTGATGATGTATTAAGAAATGCAGATAGATTATCAACTTATAGACAAATATGTGCGCAAGTTGCTAGAGAATTTAATTTAATTGCTTGTTTTATGACAAAGCCATTTATGGGAGTTTCCGCTAGTGGTTGTCATACTAATATGTCTCTATGGACAGGTGGTAAAGATAAGGTAAATAAATTAGGCCATAAATCACTTCCAGGAATGGATGAGGTGTTTAGTTATGTAGAAGGTGGAACTAATACTTTTATGCCGGACACTAAAGATGTTCAATTGCCTGGAAAAATTGGATTAAAATCTATTGGTGGTGTTATGAAACATCTTCCAGCATTGACTGCAATCGGTTCATCTACAGTAAACTCTTACAGAAGATTATGGGACCAAGGTTTTTGGGCTCCTGTTTATGCTGATTGGGGTTACCAAAATAGAACTTGTGGATTAAGAGTTTCTGCTCCAGGTAGATTTGAATATCGTTCAGTAGATTCTATGCACAATCCATACTTAATGGGTGCTTCGTTATTAAAAGCATTTGATGATGGTTTAACAAATAATATAGATCCAGGTAAACCTGAGTCTAGAAATATTTATGAAGCTCAAAAAGCTGGAAAAAATGTAAAGAAATTACCTTTAAGTCTTGGCGAAGCACTTGACAGACTAGCAGAGGATAAAGTTATCCAATCTGCAATGCCTGATGAAATGTATAAAATATTCCATTGGTATAAAAATGACGAATGGGAAAGATTTTTAGGTGCAACTACTCAATGGGATCTGGATACTTATCTTGATTGTCTACCATAGGTCATAACAAAAAAAGAAAGGGTAAAGTTTATGTGTGGAATTGCTGGTTTAATTCATAGAGGTAAATCTTCAAATGTAGGAAGTGAACTTCAAGGTATGCTTCAAGCATTAAAACATAGAGGAGAGGACTCTACAGGTTATGCTTTATACAGCGATACGGACGGTGATAACTTTATTATGAGATTTAAAGTTGGAGAAAACGTTGGAGAAGGAAGTTCTTCTGTAATGGAAGATATCTCGGTTTATGATGAAAGAAAAAAAGTGGTCGATCAATATCTTTCTGAAATGGGTGCAAGAGTAATCAAAGAAGAGAGAACACTACCCTATTCTTTAAGATATGAAATAAAATATGAAACAAAAGATCTATTAGAATTTTCCCAAAAAATAGAAAGTATTCCAGGTGTTGAAATTCTTTCAATGGGTAAATCTTTAGAGGTAATTAAAGATCTTGGAAATGCAAAAATGGTATGTGACAGATATAGTTTAGACAAAATCGTTGGAACACATGCGATTGGTCATGCTAGAATGGCTACAGAGTCTGGAGTTGATATCAAATCTGCTCATCCATTCTGGGGATACCCATTCAGTGATGTATCGGTTGTTCACAATGGTCAGCTTACAAATTATTGGAATAACAGAAGAGTTTTAGAGAACAAAGGTATGAGATTTATGTCTGAATGCGATTCAGAGTTAATTGCAGTTTATATTGCTCAAAAGATGAGAGAAGGTGCAACCTTAGAAGAAGGAATGAAAGAATCATTATTAGGTCTTGATGGAGTGTTTACATATTTTGTAGCAACAAAAGATTCTTTGGGAATGGCAAAAGATACTATGGCTGCAAAACCTTTAGTTCTTTACGAATCTGATGATTTAGTTGCAATGGGATCAGAAGAAATTGCAATAAGATCTGTTTTACCACAAGAAATCGATACATATGATCCATTTGATGGGGAGGTAAAAGTATGGCAAATCTAAAAACTACTGAAAAAAAATCAAAAGCTCAGTCAATGGGTATGCACACTGAGGTTTTAACAGGTAGAACTCAACAAAAATTCTTTAATCCCGATGAAGCAGAAAACTTTTATTATTTTGGTACATACGATGTTGATTTTAACAAAAGAACAGATCTAGATGTTAAAGATATGACAGCTCCTGAAGCTAATAAAGAAATAGATAATTTAATGAGCCAAGGATATGGAACAATTGTAATAAAAAACCCTCAAGGAAAACATAGTTTAGGAGTTGGTATTTTAAA
>CABYXQ010000046.1 GCA_902522915.1 uncultured Pelagibacteraceae bacterium
AAGAATTAGAAAAAAATTTAAAAAAGTTGACCCTGATTTTTCAGCTATTGAAACTAGGTATGGTAGTGGATATAGATGGAATGTTAGCTAATGTTTAGTAAATACTTAAAAAGTTTATCAATACTAAAAAAATTTCTATTCATAAATTTCATTATTTTCACAATTATTGGATTATTTACAATTATTTATCTAAATAATGTACAGCCCAATTTAATTAAAAAAAAATCTATCAACCATATAAATACAATTGATAATACTATTGATACTCTTTTAAGATTAGACGTTGAATTTATAGCGGAAGATATTCGAAAGTTTTTATTTTCTACAAGATTTATATTTCAAAATTTAGATAGAGTAATTTTTTTTAATAATGATTTAAATATAATTGGTGATACGGACACTCTTGATTTAGATCCTAGATCTTTCTCTACAAGATTAAATGAAGTGGAATTTGAAGTTTTAAATGAAAAAAAAATAGACAAAAATATTAAAAATAAAAATGTAGATGTAAACAGAGATAAATTAGGATCTTTTAAAAATGTTTTAAAAAAATATTTAAATTCTGAAGAATATGGAAAATCATATACATTTACTAAAGATGATTTTAATCAATTTAAATTGATAACAATAAAAAATGTAAGTAAAGAAGGTTCAAATGTTGGCTATATCGCAATAACTGAAAATGCAAATGATATTAAGATAGCTACTGATGAAAGAAAAGCTTTTGTTATTAGAACTGCAATAGCCGTAGGATTTGTAATTTTAATTTTTTCTTTTGTTCTAAGTAGATATTTTATTAAACCAATACAAAACTTAGTAAATTATACAAAAGTTATTAAAGAAAAGAGTCAAACAAAAACCAATATTGAAAATTTAAAAAATAGAAATGATGAACTGGGACTTTTATCTAATTCATTGGATGATATGACAAATGAACTTCAAAAAAGAGTAGCGCATGCTGAAAATTTTTCAACAGATCTTGTTCATGAAATAAGAAATCCATTAGCATCTTTAAAAAGTGCATCTGAAATTTTACAGGACACAAACGATTCTGCACAAAGATTAAAATTATTAAATATCCTTAGTCATGACGTTGAGAGAATTGAAAGATTAATTACAGACTACTCACAGATGTTAAAGGACGAAGTCGCTCTTAGTAGAGAGAAAATGAAAAAAATAGATATAGAGCCAATTATTCAATCTGTAGTTGATGAGTATAATAATATTGATAAGTTTAAAAAAAATATAAAAATAAATTACATTAATGACAATAGTGGTAAATATTTTATTAATGGTATTGAAAATAGAATTGAGCAAATTGTCGCAAACTTATTAGACAATTCTATATCTTTTAGCAAAGTTGGGGGACAAATTTCTGTAAATGTATCAATGAATTCTGGTAAAAATATTTTAGTTAAGATCATTGATGAAGGCCAGGGTTTTAAAGAAAAAGATACATCTAAAATATTTAAAAGGTTTTATAGTAATAGACCAGATAAGTTTGGAGAACATTCTGGCTTAGGATTAAATATTGTAAAAAATTTAGTTGAGTTACATGAAGGAAGCATTAATGCCTTCAATCGAGAAAATAATCCTGGAGCAATAATAGAAATTAATTTTCCTAAAGCTTAATCTTGTGTTGACTATTTATAGCTAGTTGTTACAAAGGCTGTCTTATGGAAGATTATAAAGTAAAAAATATTAGTGACGCTGATTTTGGAAGAAAAGAAATTTCATTAGCAGAAACAGAGATGCCTGGATTAATGGCAGTAAGAAAAGAATATAAGGGTAAAAACCCTCTAAAAGGTGCAAGAATATTAGGTTGCTTACATATGACAATCCAGACAGCAGTTTTAATTGAAACTCTTGTAGATTTAGGTGCTGAGGTTAGATGGTCTTCATGTAATATTTTTTCAACTCAAGATCATGCCGCGGCTGCAATTGCAAAAGCAGGTATACCTGTGTTTGCGTGGAAAGGTGAAACAGAAGAAGAGTATTGGTGGTGTGTTAAGCAAACTATAGAGGGTAAGAAAGACTGGATCCCAAATATGATATTAGATGATGGTGGAGATCTAACAGCTCTTATGCATAAAGATTATAAAGAATTATTAAAAGGTATAAAAGGTTTAAGTGAAGAGACAACAACTGGTGTTTTAGCTCTTAAAAAAATGGAAGAGCAAGGAACTTTGTTAGTGCCGGCAATTAACGTAAACGACTCAGTAACAAAATCAAAATTTGATAATTTATATGGTTGTAGAGAAAGCTTGGTAGACGGAATAAAAAGGGCTACAGATGTTATGATGTCAGGAAAAGTTGCAATTGTTGCTGGTTTTGGGGATGTAGGAAAAGGAAGCGCTGCATCATTAAGACAAAGTGGAGCAAGAGTTCTAGTTACAGAAACAGATCCTATTTGTGCGCTTCAGGCGGCAATGGAAGGTTATGAAGTAGTTTTAATGGATGATATGATTGGAGAAGCAGATATTGTTGTGACTGCAACTGGAAACAAGGATGTTGTTACAGCTGATCACATGAGAGCCATGAAAGATAGATCAATTTTATGTAATATTGGGCACTTTGATAACGAAATTCAAGTTGAAGCTCTTAAAAATTATAAATGGGATGAAATAAAACCACAAGTTCACGAAATTACATTTCCAGACGAAAAAAGATTAATTTTATTGGCTGAAGGTAGACTAGTAAATTTAGGATGTGGAACTGGTCACCCAAGTTTTGTTATGAGTGCATCTTTCACAAATCAAGTAATTGCTCAAATCGAGTTATGGAATAACTCTAATAATTATGAAAACAAAGTATATGTGCTTCCTAAACATCTGGACGAAAAAGTTGCAAGACTTCACTTAGATAAGGTCGGAGCTAAACTAACACCACTATCTAAAGAGCAAGCAGACTATATTAGTGTTACTCCAGAGGGACCATACAAACCTCATGCTTACCGCTATTAATAATAGCAAGATTGATATTTCCTCAAAAAAATCCACTAAAAGACTAGCTAAAGATTTAATTTTTCATTTAAATTCTGGAGATATAATTTTTTTATATGGAGAAATGGGAGTTGGAAAAACTACCTTTATTAGATATTTGATAAACGAATTTCAAGAAAGTAAAAATTTAGATATTACAGAAGTACCAAGTCCAACTTTTAACTTACTAAATGAATATCAGGTTCAAGATCTAGTTATTAAGCATTATGATTTGTTTCGAATAAAAGATAAATCAGAAATTACTGACCTGCATTTATTTGAAGATACTAAAAATATAATTACTTTAATTGAGTGGCCAGAATTGATCGAAAAAAAAAAATTAATTAAAACTA
>CABYXQ010000047.1 GCA_902522915.1 uncultured Pelagibacteraceae bacterium
ATTTTTTTGCTTTGGTAATTTTACACCAATCAGATTATTAAGTATTTCGTACCCAAAAAAACCTATTAATAAGTCAGTTTTTTTATATTTTTTTTTTAATCTATATTTATTATTTAAAAATTTATAAATATTTTTGTTATTTAAGATTATTTTCTTTGAAAAATCAGTATAAAGATCAAAACCATTTTTTGTTTTATAAATTACAAAAGGTTTATTTGAATTATTTAATTTATCTAAGAATTTAACTTTGATCAATTTTCTATGTCGTTTGAAGTCTTGCAACTTGTTTTTCTATAATAGGCAAATGTATTAAACCAGCAAATACAGATAATGCTATAGATATATACCAAGCATAATCATAAGAACCATATAAATCATGAAACACTCCTCCTAAATAAGCGCCCAAAAAAGATCCAATTTGATGACTTAAAAATACAATTCCATACAACAAACCAATATGTTTAGTTCCAAAAATAAATCCTACTAATCCCATTGTTGGAGGTACAGTTGAAAGCCATAAAAAACCAAAAAATATTCCAAACAAAACAGCTATAAATGGACTGGGTGGTAAAAAAATAAATATAGCAATAACAACACCTCTTGCTAGGTAAATTGCACTTAACATCAATTTTTTACTATATTTTTGAGCTAAGTATCCTGAGGTTAATGTGCCAGCTATATTAAATAACCCTATCATTGATAGTATTGTAACTGTACACCATTCAGGTAAACCTCTATCATTAATATAGACTGGTATATGTGTTGCAACTAAAGCAATATGCCAACCACATACAAAAAAACCTAATGTAAGATAAATATAGCTTTTGCTTTTAAATGCCTCGTTGAGAGCTTCTAGTGCTGTTTGCTTATCATCTACTTTACCACCAACAACATCTTTAGGTGTAGTTAAATAGAAAGCTAAGATTAAACCTATAGCTACTAAACCTGCAAAAATTAAAAGTGTGCTTTCCCACCCAAATTCTATTAATGAATATCTTGTGAAAACTGGAGATACAAAATACCCAAAAGAGCCTGAGGCAGTAACAATACCAATAGCCGCAGTTCTATTAGATTGTGGGAAGTGTTTAGCTACTACTGAAACTGGAATACTGATTGCAGTGCCTCCAAGAGCAATTCCTATTAATACCCCAATTCCTGTAACAAAATAGAGACCAGTATTATAGTCAGATACAAGCATAAGAATACCAATCAAGTAAAAAATAAAGCCAATAAATACAGCGATGTGTCCTCCATATTTATCTGTTATGGCGCCAAACCATGGAGCAAAAGCACCCCATAAAAACATTTGTAGTCCTAATGCAAAACCAAATTGTGATAGTGTTACTCCAAGATCAATTGAAAAATCGAAATAAAACATTCCAAAAGTTTGTCTAATGCCAAGTGATATTATAACAATAAGGCATGCTGAAATTAGTGTAACTAGTACAGTTTTATTTTTAATAAATTTTTCAGAACTCATTTTTTTTAAATTTTATTTTACGTGCTTTAAGGCTTGTTTAAGATCAGCAATTAAATCATTAGGGTCTTCAAGACCAATGTGAAGTCTAACTAATCTTTCGTTTTTATTTAGATTTAAATATTTTCTATTTCCTCTCTCAGATTTTCCTTGATGTATGGCAAGGCTTTCAAAACCACCCCAGCTATAACCATAACCAAATAATTTTAATGAATTAACAAATTTTATTACTGAATTTTTATTTTTTGTCTTTATCATTAATCCCATTAAACCAGATGCACCAAAATAATATTTTTTCCACATTCTATAGTTTTTAGATCCTTTTTTGTAAGGATATAAAAGCTTAATATTTTTATTCTTTGATAAAAACGCAGCTACTTTCATTGCGTTATCTTGATGTTTGTCCAACCTAACATCAAGAGTTCTTAAACCTCTTGTAATTAAATAAGCATCATCTGGACCTAGTCTTAATCCTGTTATCTTTTGAGTTTTTTCGACATGCTTAAATACTTTTTTATTTACAGCCAAACTTCCACCCATTACATCAGAGTGACCAGAATAATATTTAGTAGCTGATACAATTGCCATATCAAAACCTAATTTAATTGGTTTAAAAAAATATGGTGTTGCCCAAGTATTATCTATTGCTGTAAATATTTTATGTTTTTTTGCTATTTGAATAACTTTAGATAAATCATGGAATTCAAATGTATTACTTCCTGGGTTTTCAACAAAGATAAGTTTTGTATTCTTTGTAATATTTTTTTTTAAAGAATTTAAATCATTAGGATTATAAAATTTAGTTTGAATGCCAAATTCTGTTAAATAATCTTGTGTTAGTATCCTTGTAGGATTATAGACTGGGTCAGCAATTAAAATCTCATCACCTGGTCTTACAACACTAAAAATTGCTAAAAATACGGAACCAAAACCAGTAGGTGTTAAAAATGTGAAATAACTTTCCTCTAATTTTGATAAAATCTTTTGTAAAATATGCGTTGTAGACGTTCCTTGTCTGCCATAATCAAAATATCCCCCTCTTGGGTCTTTTTTATATTTTACCTGAGTTTTACGAATATCATTCATTGATTTGAATATAATTGTTGATGCTCTAACAATTGGAGGATTTACAGACTGATTATGAAAGTCCTTAGCGGTATGTTTTAAGAATGTTTTGAAGGAATTAGTCATAATTAAATTTGATATGTTTATAAGACAATGCTATATCCCGTAAAAATGTCAATTAAATTAATAAATAGGATTTAATGAGTTACCCAAAAAAACACAGAGGCCGAAGAAAGCAAGGCTCAAAAAAGAGAAGAGCTAAAAGAAAAAATAAGAAAAAATAAGAAAAATAAGTTTTTTTTGAAAAAAAAATTAAAGAATAGCATTATCGTTTAGTTCAATAAATGAATTTACATATTTTGAAAACTTTTGATTTCTATTATTTAGTTTATTTTTTTTAATAAAAGAATTTACAAAAGTGGAATTTTTAACATCATATTTTAATTCAACAATTGTTTTGTCTAATTGTAAATATTGGGTAGGAAATTTTTGAAAAATATTAAGATTATTATCAACCGTTAATCTTAATTTTTTATTTGGTAATTCATAATAATTTCTACGATATTGTATAAATAAAGTTTTTTTTAGATTG
>CABYXQ010000048.1 GCA_902522915.1 uncultured Pelagibacteraceae bacterium
GCTCCCTCAAATATAATTAGCCTTTTACAACTTCTCTTGTATTAGCGTTGAAAGACTCTTTGAATGGAATATCTACTACCACTGCATCAACTGGTGTACCTGGTGTATCAGAGTATTTTTCTGGTAAATGAACTTTAAACTTAGTTCCAACCTTACCTTTTGGAAACCCGTTTGCATTTAATGTTCCGTCAAATGGTACATATCCCATTGCAATGTTTTGTTTTTTCTCTGGGTGATACCAAGGAGAAGTAATAAATCCTACAGGATCTCCTCCACTTTCAGGAGACACTAGCCAAAAATCAGGAGCATATTCTTCAATAGGTTTTCCTCCAAGTTCAAGTCCAACTAACTGTAGTTTGTAAGGTTTTTTACCATCTTTAAGTTCAGCGCCCATTTTTTCTAATGCAGCTTTACCAACGTAGTCACCTTTTTTAGCCCATTCACCTTTTCCAGACAGTGAAACTTGGTATCCAAGATTACACTGGAATGGATTATGTTGTTGATCCATATCTTGACCCCAAGAGAGAATTCCAGCTTGAATTCTTCTATGGTGAGCAGGAGCAATAACCATAAGACTGTGTTTTTTACCTGCATCAAGTACAGCATTCCACATATCATCAGCATATAAGGTAGAGTCTCTTAAATAAATCTCATATCCAGCTTCACCTGAGAAACCTGACTGAGAAATTACACAACTTCTTCCACCTATATTAGCTTCAGCTAAACCATAGAAAGGCATATTGTCAAAATCAACTTGATCTTCACAAAGATCTTTCATTAAGGCTTTTGCTTTTGGCCCTTGTATTTGAACAGGACTGACATCAATTTCTTCGATTGCACAATCAAATCTTCCATCACAATTAACACCTTGAAGATATAATCCAATATCAGAATCTGATAATGAAAACCAAAATTCATCTTTAGAAATTCTTAGAAGAATTGGATCGTTTAAAACTCCACCATAAGCATTACATAAAATTACATATCTTGCTCTCATAGGAGAAATTTTAGTTGCATCTCTTGTTATCACATAGTCTGTAAATTTCTCTGCATCAGGACCTTTAACTCTTATTTGTCTTTCAACAGCCACATTCCACATTGTAACATGATTTACGATAGCATCATATTCTACCATAGCACCACCATCTTCAGGTTTTACGTAACCTCTAGGATGATAAATACGATTATAAACAGTTGCTCTCCAACAACCTGCCTGCATTGATAAATGCCAATAGGGTGATTTTCTTACTCTTGTTGAGATAAGCATTTCAACTTTTGTTGGCCCACTTTGTCTTAAATTGTATGGTACTTCACGATCTGATTGATCTACTGAAGTAACATGCTTTAATTTAGTATAGTCAAATTCGTTAGACATAACTATTCTCCTTCAACCACTTGTTAGTTTCCTTCAAGCCGCCGAATGTATAAATGTGGAAGTTATCAGTATGCGATTTAACTTTCCCAATTAAATCATTAGGGTCTTTAGGTTTCAATAAATCTAACGCCTTAGTAAAATTAGATTTAAGAAAGTTTATGGAATTTTTCGCCCCGACTATATTAGCAAATTTAATTAAGCTAGATATTTTCATTGGCCCAGTAATACCCACATGCACTGGTACGCTTTGTTTAGAAATGAAATCAACAATAGGCTGACTATCTAATAGCCACTGAGTAACTATATAATCAGCATAAGGCTTTTTATCTATCATTGCTTTTTCTAAATTTTGTTCTGGTATATCTGGGCTTCCTTCAGGATGACCCGCAATACCTATCTTAATTCCATCAAAAAAACCAGTTTCTAATAATTGATAAGAACTATCAAATTTACCTATCGGATCTCTACTTCCACCAATAACTAGAGTCTGTTTAACTCCTTTATCTTTACATCTTGAAACATAATCTTTTAATTCATTCTCGTTATTAATTGATCTTGCTGGAAAATGTGGAACAGGATTAAAACCTTTTTTAACAAGTTCACCAGACTTATCAGCTGTCTCTTTATAGTCACCACCAGGTAACATTGTAACGTAAACATCTTTTACAGGAGGTAAGGTTTCAAGGTCAGTATGAGGACCGATTTCTAGAGAAAAATTCATTTTTTTCAGATCATTATCTTTTTTAAAAATGCTGTCAAAGAAATTAATTACACGCCAAGATTAAATTTGTTGATAAAAATTTAGGGTATTGTTAACACTTAATTGAACATGAAAATAATATTAATTATGGGGTTGCCAGGGTCTGGAAAAACAACTTTAGCAAACGAGCTAGCCCCCATGCTAAATGCAAAAAGATTGAACGCGGACGAGGTCAGAAAAGAGGCTAATGATTGGGATTTTTCTAATGAGGGTAGACAAAGGCAAGCCAAAAGAATGGCTGAATTTGCCATAAATTTAAAAAAAGAGGGAAATTATGTAGTTGCTGATTTTATCTGCCCGACTCCTGAAGCAAGAAATTTATTTCCTGCAGATTATATTATTTGGGTAGATACAATTGAAGAAGGACGATTTGAAGACACAAATAAAATGTTTGTTAATCCTGATAAGTATAACTTTCATGTTACTTCGCAAGATGCTAAAAATTGGGCACCCAAAATATTAAAGGAGATAAAAAATGACTTATCAATGGGACAGTAAAAAACCAACAGCACAAATGCTAGGTAGATGGCAACCGTTTCATGAGGGTCACTATACTTTATTTAAAGAAATTATAAAAAAAACTGGTCAAGTTTGTATTCAAATTCGAGATGTTCAAGGAGTTGATGACAATCCATTTGATTTTGAGACAGTTAAAAAAAATATTGAGGATAAACTAAACCCAGAATTTAAAGGTCAATTTAAAATAATGATGGTGCCAAATATTACAAATATTTGTTATGGCAGAGGAGTTGGTTACAAAATAGAGGAAATTGTTTTAGATGAAGAAACTCAAAAAATCTCTGCAACAAAAATTAGAGCCAAGATGAGAGAAGAAGGTAAATTAAAATAAATTTTGATGAACGATAGATTAAACACTATTGTAGATTTAGAGAAATATCCCATTCATGATTTAAGTTCTCCAGTAATTAAGAATTTAATAAAAAAATGTAAAG
>CABYXQ010000049.1 GCA_902522915.1 uncultured Pelagibacteraceae bacterium
AGATTAAATAAAAAAAATCCTATTACCAAGGATTTATTTACTAAAAAGTTTAAACCAAAAATTGTTAAACCAAAAAAAGGAAAAGGAAGCTTTAAGAGAAAAAAATAATCTAAAGTCTTGCCCCAATTTGTTGTATAACTTTTGAAGACATTTCAGTTCCTTTTTCTAAACTTTCTTTCGGAGATAAATTGTTGATTATCCCATGCAAGAAACCTGAAGCAAATAAATCACCAGCGCCAGTGAGATCTAGAATTTTTAGATTTTTTTTAATTCCAGTTTCTGTAACTTCATCACCATTTATTGATATTGCTCCTTTTTCACCTCTTGTAATTACTAATAATTTGTTGAGTTCTTTTCCAAAATTTATTACATCACTAAAATTCTTTGTATCTATCAAAGACATTATTTCTTGCTCATTTGCAAAAGTGATATCTAGCTTATTTTTTACTAGTTCAAGAAAATGAGGTTTATGTCTATCAACACAAAACTGATCCGATAGCGACATGGCTACTTTTTTTGCATTATTAATTGCTTTATCAAATGCTTTTTTGGGCTCTCCCTCGTCCCAGAGGTAACCCTCTAAAAAAATCATTTCGCTATTATTTATTACATTTGAACTGATATCATTTTCATTTATTTTTCCTGCAATTCCTAAAAATGTACACATAGTTCTTTCAGAGTCTGGTGTGACTAGTATTAAACAAGTACCCGTAGGTATTTCTTCTTTCTTTTTTGAATAGAAGTATTCTACATTTTCATTTTTAAGACCATCCTCATACTTAGCACCTAAATCATCATCGCTTACTTTACCAATAAAACCAACCTTATTATCAAGTTGGGACAAACCTACTATCGAATTTGCTACTGATCCTCCAGAAATTGTTTTTTCAATTTTAAGATTTAAAAGTAATGATTTAAACTCATTTTCGTCAAAAATTAGTTTCATGGTTCCTTTTGTTAAACTATTTTGGGCTATAAAATCATCATCAACTTTGCAAATCACATCAACGATTGCATTTCCAATTCCTAAAATTTTCATATTAAGCTTTCTTTGTTATTAAGGGTTTTTTCCTATTAGGATAACAAGTATTACATATTTTACAAGTTAAACCGAAACATTCTCTGGCTTTGCAATATTCTCTTCCATAATAAATTATTTGAAGATGAAGCTTAGACCAACTTTTTTTTGGGAATATTCTTTTTAGATCTTTCTCCGTTTGCAAAACATTTTTTCCATTGGTTAATCCCCATCTTTGTGCCAATCTATGAATATGAGTGTCTACTGCAAAAGCTGGGTATCCAAATCCCTGAGACATTACTACACTAGCTGTTTTGTGTCCTACACCTGGTAATTTTTCAAGTTCTTCAAATGTTTTTGGAACCTTGCCTCTATGCTTTTTTATTAACTGTTTAGACATGAAAAAAATACTTTTTGCTTTTACTCTAAATATACCAATTTTTTTTATCAGTTTTTCTATCCTTTTTCTTCCTAATTCTACAAAATGTTCTGGTTTATAGTATTTAGGATAAATATTTTTTGTTACATTGTTGACATTCAAGTCTGTACATTGAGCAGACAATAGTACCGAAACAAGAAGAGTAAATATATTTTTATGTTTTAAAGGTACAGGTGCTTTTGGATAAATTGTATTTAAAATTTTTAAGATTTTTTTTGCTTTTTCTTTTTCGTCCATTACGAAAAATTCAATAAATCTCTCATTGAATAAAGTCCAGATTTTTTTTTCATTAACCATTTAGCAGCAGTTAATGCACCATCTGAATACAATGTTCTATCGAAGGCCTCATGGTTTAAAGAGATAATTTCTTTACCACTCGAGAAATTTACTTCATGTTCCCCAATTATTTCACCTTTTCTTATTGAATTAAAATTAATCTTTTTTCCATACGGAAAAGATTTTTTGTTTAAATATTTTTTACCAATTAAACTATATAGATCTCTATTTTTACCGTCAGCTATACCTTTTCCAAGCATTAATGCTGTTCCAGACGGATAATCTTTTTTGTGTTTATGATGCACTTCAAAAATTTTACTTAAGTAATTATTATTTAAAGATTTTGAGGCAATTTCAGTTAAATACATTAGTAAATTTACACCCAGACTCATATTGCCTGCCTTAAGTATTGGAATTTTTTTTGAGAATCTTTTTATTAAATCTTCTTCTTTTTTTGTGAAACCAGTTGTTCCAATTACTACTCTTTTTTTAAGTTTAGAAGCTATTTTAAGAACTTCGAAAGTACATTTTGGTACAGTAAAATCTATTATTATATTAGATTTGCTGAATGCCTTTTCTGTATTTAGCTCTGGTTTTATTCCACCAAATTTTTTATTAACGACCCTATTCTCTGTTAATGATACTAATTTAATAGAATTATCTTTATTTGCTGACTTAATGAGCTGCTGACCCATCCTGCCCATACATCCAGTAATAGCTAGGTTAATTTTGCCCATGTAATTAACATTAGTATTTAATTAATACACTATCAATTAAATAATTAGCCTTTCCAAAAACTTTTTGCTTTTTGAAAGAATTTTTTAATACTTGGATTAGATTTTTCATTTTCTATTTCCCTAAATTGTTCTAGTAGCTCTTTTTGTTTTTTATTTAAGTAGACTGGAACCTCTGTTTTGACCTGTACATATAAATCACCACAATCTCCTCTTCGCATAAAAGGCATACCTTTACCTTTTAATCTGAATTGCTTTCCGTTTTGTGTTCCATCAGGGATTTTAATTTTTGCTTTTCCACCATCAATAGTTGGTATCTCTATTGTCGTTCCAA
>CABYXQ010000050.1 GCA_902522915.1 uncultured Pelagibacteraceae bacterium
TAGACTAAATCCTATCATTAACACGACTATTCCTGTGACTAATGGTGGAAAAAGGTGCCTTATAGGTTTTAAAACTTTTCCAATAAAAATTTGAAAAATTCCCCCAATAAATGCTGCTGTAAATACTGCACCTAAACCTGCAGCTTTAAATGGTAGCATGATTGGTATAAATGCAAAACTTGTACCTTGAATTATTGGCAGTCTTGCACCAATGTCTTTATATCCAACTGTTTGAATAATTGTTGCTACTCCTGCTACAAACAAAGCCATTTGAATCAAAAATATTTTTTCTTCAGGCGTTTGACCAAAAACTCCAGCCACAATAATAGGAACAGTTATATTGCCAGCAAACATTGCTAGCACGTGCTGAATTCCTAAAGGTATGGATTTATTTAATGGAAGTTTCTTGTCTGGACTGTTTGTAGAGCCCATTTGTGTTTTACTTGAAGCCATTTAACCTCCGTAGTTATCGTTATCTTAAATAACGTTATATTATTAGTTATGAATTAATAGAAAAAAACTATTAAGTTCAGAATTCCTAATATTTTAGATAGTTAAAAAACCTATTATGAACAGATTAAATTCAAATTGTGAAAAAAAAATTTAATTTACTACTCTCACTATAATTAGGTTTTAAAAGCAACCGTTTGACACAAAACCTACAACTATGTTCTCTGAATTTATTTCAAACCTTCGTTCACAAGGTACAAGATATTTTTTACTATTGTAAATTAGCTCATAATTTCCTTGAGCATTTTTGAAATCTTCATCTGGTTTTCCTAGTTCCATCTGAAGTTCGCTTGAAGATTTTCCAAGGAACTTGCTTAATTTTTCATTTTCTTTTTCAACGATAGCATCTGTTTTTTCTTTAACTGTCTGACATCCTGAAAAAAAAATAATGATAATTAAAAGGCTTATTGATGACTTTAATTTAGACATGGTTCAAAATAACATTTTTTTGTTGCACAAATTATTAACTTTCTAGTTGTATAAATAATTTATTTGTTATTACAATTAAGTTTAATTGTAGTAACAATTGTGTTCTTTATTTGATGGTTCAAGCATATGGATGAAAAAACCTTAGAAAAATTACTAAATATATTTTTAAGTGAAGTTTTGCCCCTTACCGAAAAGGGTGTTGCAAAAGGTAATAAAATATTTGGGGCCGCTATAATTAAAAAAGATGATTTATCACTTGTGATAGCTGAAACAAATAATGAAATAGAAAATCCCTTATGGCATGGAGAAATGCATGCTATTAAGAAATTTTATGAGTTAAATTCAGAAAAAAGACCAAATGAAAAAGACTGTATGTTCTTAAGCTCACATGAGCCATGTAGCATGTGCTTAAGTGCAATCACATTTTCTGGATTTGATAATTTTTATTATCTTTTTCCCTATTCAGTTACGAATAATGAATTTAATATTCCCCATGATTTAAATATACTGAAAGAGGTTTTTAAAATTACTGATGGAGAATATAATAAAGAAAATTCATATTGGAGAAGTCAAAGCATAAATATGCTTATTGAAAGTTTGCCCCATAAAAAAAAAGAAAAAATTTTAAAACAATTAGATGAAATTAAAAAAAAATATCGAGCTCTATCAAATGAATATCAGGAAAACAAAAAAGGAAATTCCATACCATTAAAATAGTAATGAATACAAATCTTAAAATTTCAAATGTAACAAAAATATATCCTGGGTGTGTTGCAAACGATAATGTTTCACTGGAGTTTAATAGTGGTAAAATTTATGCACTACTTGGTGAAAATGGTGCAGGTAAATCTACATTAGTTAAAGTTTTATCTGGAGTAATTAAGCCAAATGAGGGTGAAATATTTTTAAACAAAAATATTTTAAAACTAAATTCTCCTTTAGATGCAAAAAAAAATGATATTGGAATGGTTTTTCAACACTTTAATCTTTTTGAAACATTGTCTGTATTCGAAAATCTAATTATTGACTCAAATGAAACAAAGGAAGTGTTGAGGGAAAAAATTGTTTCAATTATGAAAAAATATAATTTTTTAATAAATCTTGATGTACCTGTATTAAATCTTTCAGCAGGACAAAAACAAAAAGTAGAAATAATTAGATGTTTAATAAGAAATCCTAAAGTGCTCATAATGGATGAGCCTACTTCTGTTTTAACAGAGCAAGAGACTAGTGAATTATTTTTATCTTTAAAGAAATTTTCGGAAGAAGGAATTTTAATTATTTATATTACCCACAAACTTAAAGAAGTAATGCAACTATGTGATGAAGTTGCTGTAATGAGGAAGGGGAAATTAGTTTCTGTAAGTGAAATAAAAAGTGAAAATATCGAGTCACTTGCAAAAAAAATGGTGGGTCAAAATTTAAAAACAATTAAGAAAAAAAAATTAGAAACATCAGCAGATCAATTAATTAAGATCACCAATCTTAATTTTATTAGCGAAGATCCTTTTGAAACTAATCTAAATAATATTAATTTTTCTGTTAATAGAGGTGAGTGTTTGGGAATTGCCGGTATATCAGGAAATGGTCAAAGCGAATTATTTCAAATTTTAAGTGGAGAAATTATTTCAGATAAGAATTCTATAGAATTCAATAAAAATTATATAGGAGATCTAAATCCTCAAGAGAGAAGAGAATACTTAATGGCCTTTTCCCCGGAAGACAGGCTTGAACAAGCTGCAATTCCACAAATGAAAATTTTTGAAAATGTTGCTTTAAATAATTTCAAATCATCAAATTTTTT
>CABYXQ010000051.1 GCA_902522915.1 uncultured Pelagibacteraceae bacterium
TAATAACTTTTAACGTTCTTAATACTCAAAATAGATTTGTTTATTCTATTTTAGAGTTAACTTATCGATTAACTGACCCAATACTAAACAAAATAAGACGTTTTTTGCCAAATTTAGGCTCACTAGATATATCACCAATAATCCTTCTTTTATTGATTTGGTTTATCGAAATGTGTATGAAGCTGTACATCGCACCAATAATTTTTTAAAAAAAATAAAATGATTTTAATAGACGGAAAAAAAGCAGCCGCAGAACTTAGAGAAGAACTTAAGTTAGAAGTATCTGAGTTAAAAACAAAATATAATAAAGTACCTGGTTTAACAGTAATTTTAATTGGGGACATGACTCCAAGTCAGATTTATGTTCGTAATAAAGAAAAATCAGCTAATGAGGTTGGTTTAAAATCAGAGGTGATTAAATATCCTGACACAGTAGAAGAAAAAACTGTATTAGAAAAAATTGAAGAATTGAACAAAGATGAGACAGTATCAGGAATTTTAGTCCAACTTCCTCTTCCAAAACATATAGATAAACAAAAAGTTATAGAAGCTATTTTACCTTCAAAAGATGTAGACGGTTTTCATCCAATGAATGTTGGCAATCTTTCTTCTGGATATGAGAGTTCAATTCCATGTACTCCGCTTGGTTGTTATCTATTAATTAAAAAAATTGAACCAAATTTAAGTGGCAAGAAAGCTGTTGTTGTAGGTAGATCTAATTTAAATGGGAAGCCAATGACTCAACTTCTTTTAAAAGAGAATTGCACTGTAACAATTACTCATTCAAGAACGAAAGATTTAAAAGCTGAATGTTTAGAAGCTGATATAATTGTAGCAGCAGTTGGGATTCCTGAACTTGTAAAAAGTGATTGGGTTAAAAAAGATGCAATTGTAATCGATGTCGGTATTAATAAAACTGACAATGGTATTGTAGGTGATGTGGCTTTTAATGAAGTTTCAAAAGTTGCCAAGGCCTTAACACCTGTTCCAGGTGGAGTTGGACCAATGACTATTGCTTGTTTACTTAAAAATACAATCGAGTGTTTCAAAAGATCGCAAATTTAATATTTTAAATAACCCCTTTCTTTTGATAGCCTAGGGTATGAAGAAGCCAAGATATCCATATAGAATAGCTATTCTTATGTTTTTGCTCACAGTTCCCCCAATTGGTGCAACACAATTAGGTTGGTACCTGTACGATATGCAAACAGGATTTGATTATGGTATGATCGTTGGAGTAGCTTGTGTAATATATGCGGCATGGCTTATGTATGAAAAAAAATGGAGAGAAGAGGATGAGAACTAATTTATGGAAAAAATTATTTTTTTTGCTTTAGTAATTCCCATAATGGGTTTTGTTTTATATTTAGGAGCATCAGCAATTATGAAGGGATTTGATGCTAAAGAAGCAAATAGATCTGAAAAAAAAGAAGATATAGATAATATTGAAACATCAAATGATGCTACTCTGTTAAGTAATGAAATAAGCAAATTAAATGAGCTTCATAAGAGTGGAGTTTTAAGTCAAGAAGAATTTGAAAAAGCAAAAAAAAAATTATTAGAAAACTAAAATCTATAATTATGTTTAAAGGATTTAAACAAAAATTAGTTAAGGTTAAAAAGGGAAATATATTTTGTAAGTTTAAAGGTAATGGCCCACCATTACTTTTGTTACATGGTTATCCCCAAACACACATGATGTGGCACAAAACTGCTCCAGAGTTAAGTAGATATTTCACTGTAGTTGTTGCTGATTTAAGAGGATACGGAAATAGTTTAGTTTTATCAGGTGGAAAAAATCATATCAATTATTCAAAAAGGGAAATGGCCAAGGATATGGTCCAGTTAATGGATAAATTAAATTTTAAAAAATTCTTTGTAGCAGGCCATGATCGAGGGGGAAGAGTTGCCCATAGATTAGCAAGAGACTTTAGAAAAAATATTTTAGCAATAAGTTTATTAGATATTTGTCCAACACTCGATATGTATGAATCTACTAATAGAGAATTTGCAAAAGCTTACTTTCATTGGTTTTTTTTAATTCAACCAGCTTTTTTACCAGAAAGAATGATAATGAGTGACTCAAGAAAATGGATGAAAAACTGTTTAGATAAATGGTCTGGAAATCATAAATTTGGAAATGTAGAAGAAGCTTATCTTAAATCTTTCAAACAAAAGAAAAGAATACATGCCTCTTGTGAAGATTATAGAGCATCAGCCACAATAGACTTAGAACATGATAGAAAAGATAGAAATAAAAAACTAAATATACCGGTTCAAGTATTATGGGGTAAAAATGGAGTTATAGG
>CABYXQ010000052.1 GCA_902522915.1 uncultured Pelagibacteraceae bacterium
TTGATTTCAAAAGGAGTTCCACCTTGGCTTGCTTGCATAGTTATACTTTTACTAGGTGCTTTAATAGGATTTGTTAATGGCACTTTAAGTTTTAGACTTCAAGGACAAGCATTAATTTTAACTTTGGGTGTTGGATTTTTTGTTAAAGGAGGAGTTCAAATATTAGTTTCTATGGGTACTTTTTCAGCTGGTACTGTTTTTGGTGTAGTTCCAGATTGGATGCAGAATTTAGCTTCTATGGGTGGAAAAACTGTTGGTCTTCCAATACCTCCTGTCATCATTATTTGGATAGTAGCAAGTATATTAGTTATTGTTGCCCTAAGGTTAACAAAATGGGGTAGGCATTTGTATGCTTTAGGAGGAAGCAGATTATCTTCATCAAGACTTTCAATTTCTGAAAGAGGTTATTGGATTGGCGCTTATGTTATTAGTGGTTTTTTCTCAGCTTTAACTGGAATACTACTTCTTGGTTGGAGTGGTGGAGGATATGTTGGTGCTGGAGATATATATTTATTTACGACAATTGCAGCAGTAGTTATCGGAGGGACGTCTTTACTAGGAGGTTCAGGTGGTTACGGATTGAGCGTTATTGGAGTATTTATTTTACAAATTATAACAACTGTATTAATTGGATGGGGCTTAAGCTGGGAAGCACAACAATTTATTTTAGGATTGCTAATTATTCCAATGGTTGCTCTTTATGCAAGATCACCACATATAAGAAGCCAAATATAAATTAAAGGAGAGCATTTATGATAGAGCTAAATTGTGACATGGGTGAAAGTTTTGGAATATATAAAGCTGGAAATGATGAAGAGATAATGCCATTAATTGATATTGCAAATGTTGCGTGTGGTTTTCATGCTTCAGATCCTAATCACATGAGAAAAACTGTAGCACTAGCCAAAAAACATGGGGTTAAAGTTGGGGCTCATCCCTCATTTCCGGACCTTCAAGGATTTGGAAGAAGAGAAATGAAAATGCCAAGACAAGATATAAAAAATATGATCATGTATCAAGTTGGTGCATTAAAATCTTTTTTAGATGAACAAGAAATACCTCTAAATCATATCAAGCCTCATGGATCATTATATGTCATGGCAGCGAAAGATGAAGATATGGCTAATGCAATTGCTGATGCTGTTGAAACTTTTAATGTAAGTATTTTTGGAATGGCAAATACTTGTCATGAAAAAATTTATAAAAATGAAAGAGGTTTAAATTTTATTTCAGAATTCTATGCTGATCTAGATTATGATAAAAATGGAAACTTAGTTGTAGCAAAAGGTAAAAATGCTAACTACGATAGTAAAATTGCAACAAAACGTGTTATGCGTGCAATTAAAGAAAAAAAAGTTACTAATACTATTGGCAAAGACATTAATGTTAGCTGTGATACAATTTGTGTTCATTCTGATACACCCAATGCAGTTGAAATAATTACAGGTATTAAATCGGCAATTAATAAATGAAAAGAATTTTAATAGCTAATAGAGGTGAAATAGCTTGTAGAATTATAAAAAGTTGCAAAAAACTAAATTTGCAATCAATTGCAGTGTATTCTGATATAGACAAGAATAGTAAACACGTAAGAGAGGCCGATGAATCAATTCACATTGGAGGTTCAAAAGCCCAAGAAAGTTATCTTCTTCCAAAAAAAATAATTGAAGTTGCTAAAAAGTTAAATGTAGATGCCATTCATCCTGGATATGGATTTATGGCCGAAAATGCTGAATTTGCTCAAAATGTAATAGATTCAGACATAATTTGGATAGGCCCAAAACCAAGTACAATTATCTCAATGGGAAATAAAGATATAGCAAGAGAATTGGCTATAAAAAATAACCTTCCAATATGCCCAGGACTAAAGGATGAAGATTTAAAAAAAGATAACCTTGAAAAAAAATGTACTGAAATTGGTTATCCTATTTTAATAAAAGCAAGCGCAGGTGGTGGCGGAATTGGAATGCAAATAGCAAACAATTATGAGGAATTAGTTCAATCGATTGAGAAAACTAAAAATCTAGCAAAAAAAGCTTTTGGAAATAGTGATATTTTTTTAGAAAAATTTATTTCAAATGCAAGACATATAGAAATTCAAGTTTTTGGTCTTGGTGAAAGAAAAGCTTTACATTTTTATGAAAGAGATTGTTCAATACAAAGACGTTTTCAAAAAATTATAGAAGAAAGTCCAGCTCCTCAGATTGAAAAATCAATTATTGATGAAATGGCTCAAAGTGCTGTAAATTTTGTTACTAGTCAAAAAT
>CABYXQ010000053.1 GCA_902522915.1 uncultured Pelagibacteraceae bacterium
AATTAAATTTCTATACTTACTATGCTAATTGTGTGCTTTAATTGTGTGTAGAGTGTATCGGGATTAATTATAATTTTTTATCATTAAGCTTAGTCATAGCTTTTCCAGGGGAAAAAGTATAATCATTGTCATCCATTAATTTTCCACTTCCATCATAAAGCTTCCAATTAAATTTTACTTTATCTTTTTGCTTCTTTCCTAATTTTAAAATAGTCAATTCTATTATTCTTGGCTTACCAGCTGAAGCACCTTTAAATGATCTGGTCTCACCTTTTTTCCAAACTCCTAAAGGAAATTTACATCCATTTTTTATTACTCTTCCTCCACGTCTACTATCCCAAACTCTACCAATACACTGTCCCTCATTAGTAACTGTGAATAACTGTGTTTTTAATCCGCTTTGACCTTTTCTTGTTCTTTTATAAACTTTTATTGTTTCTCCAGTTTGAGGATTTTTCCAATCCTCAGGTCCAACTATTTTTTTTCTTTTCTTTTCACCAAATATCAAATTAGCATTTGTAAATTTAATTTCTGTATCTTCTCTTATTTCACCACCAGTGAAGAGCTCTAAAGGAATAAATCTTTCATCACCTGATACTGGAATAATCCACAAAAAACCAAGAACCACGATCCCTAAAAGTTTTTTCATTGTTTAAATTTTGCCTCTACATCTCCAAATTCTGATGAGGAAACTTTAATTAATGTATTGTTATTTATAGGAACTGGAAAACCATACGCCCCAGTTAAAATTAAATCATCTTTTTTTAAAATAACATTTATCTTGGCTTGTTCTTTAACTAACCATTCAACTTCAGACAACATATCAAAGGGCCATTTTTTATCTGTCCACGTATCTATTGTTTTATTATCATAAATTAGTTTTAGATCTGTTATTTTTTGATCTTTTGAAAATTCATTTTTTGGTCCTAAAATAACGCCAGCGTGTAATGCATTATTTGCTAATAGTTCTGCGCCATAAGGTTCTTCTCCGTTAAAAACTAAATTATGAATTTCTATTAAAGGATAAATTGAATCGATTGAGTTAAGTATATAATCGAAAGAAACAAGTTTTGGATCTATGTCACGATTTAACTTAATACCAAACTCAGCTTCCATAGCAGGATTAGAATAATCTTTTTTATTTAACTCCACCCCACTCTTATATAATTCACTTTTCCAAAGTGTTCCCCAAGCAGGCTGAGTGAAACCCATTTTTTTTTGGGTATCTTTAGAAACACAACCAATCTTATAGCCTATAACTTCTTCACCTCTATCAATTCTTAATTTTGAGATTTTTGACTGGATAAGTATCGCATCATTATTGCTTAATTTCATTTTTGTTTTAAAAATTGAGCTTGGATTGTTGCTATCATAATCATTTAAAATAGTATTTGCGTATTCGTTTATTTCCTTTTGATTTAATTTAATCATCGATAAACTTTTATCACTGTGCCTATAGTGTGTACAGAATTGAAATAACTTCCAATTAACGTTGATAGTATTTATCTTTTTGATTTTCGACTCTCGATTTGTAATCAATAGGTCCGCGGTTCGAATCCGTACGGGGGCAACATCACTATATAGTTGTTACCATGCAGTTAACTTCCAGCACTCAGATACATCTTCAATACGAGCATAACAACCAAAGAATGACATCATTTTAAATGCAAAAAAACCAACAACTAAAATAATTGCTATTAATATAAATGGATTAATTTGTTTCATACTGATTGACCTTTAATCAATTCTCTAAGACGAGGAATCATAACTTTTGGTGATTGCATAGATGGATAAATTTTTTGGACTTCTATATAACTATTAATAGCTTTCTCATAATTCTTCAATTCAATCTGAACTAAACCTTGTCCAGATAAAGCTCCAAAGTGTCTTTTTTCTAACTTTAGCACTTCATCAATATCTTTTTGTGACTGTTCATATCTGCCCAATAAATAGAGAACAGTTGCTCTTTTATTCCATGCTTCAGACCAACTAGGATCAGTTAAAATAATTTGCGAAAATATTTCATAAGCTTTATTTAGTTCTTTTGCACTCATCAAAAAAGAACCTTGAGCCAATAATTTTGTTAAATTTAGTCCTTTATCATTAGTAGATGGATGAGTTGACCAAATTTTCCATATTTTATTTTCTATTTTTACAGCGCTAGAGGCCTCACTATTT
>CABYXQ010000054.1 GCA_902522915.1 uncultured Pelagibacteraceae bacterium
CTACTGAACCAATGTTAATTTCATTTATTTTTTTTATATTTTTTTGTCTAAATAGAGGAATTGCACCTACCTCTTTATAATTTATTTTACAATTTCTTATATTTAGATGATTACTTAAATAATCATCTATCTGTTGATCATAGTCTTTGAGGTTGTCATTATCTATTTGAGATATCCATGTTGTCTCAACTAATGCCTTATTTTTTGCAAAGGGCAATGTATAAAAAAAATGAACATTGTTTCTTTGATCACATGCAAAATCCATTAAATTAAATATTTTGTCATCAAAAAATTCCTTATCTGTTTCAATCTCAACTCCACAAAAGTGCTGCCATAAATTTTTTTTTTTATCATTAAATTGGGGTACACTATTAAATATTATAGAATTAGTCTTATTAACCTCATTAATATTTTTAAAAAAAAATATATTTTTGTTTAATCTAAGTTTGGAAAGTATTTTGTTATAAAATAATCCACTATCTATAGTTTGATAAGGAGTTTCTTCACATTCAATATATTTTGTTTCATTTGGTGAATTTATAGTAAAATTATTCCAACTTTTTCTTACACAATCCTCATAATTGTGAGAAAAAACTTTCCAAAAAGACCAGGTTTTGTCTCTTTTATACTCATTTAACTAGTGAAGGATCTATTTTAATGAAAAAAAAATTTATGAATTTTTATAACAAAACATATAATAAAAATGATTAATAGTAGAGGCGTTTTGTTGCTAGATTCTCTGAACTTTCTACCATTATTAGCGAATAATTTGAATTGAAAAATTTATAATTTAATAAAAAGTAGTTCTACTACTGTGCCAAAATTCACAATATTATATTTTATGTAAAATTTTATTATAGAGCATGAAAAAAATTTTATTATTATTAATTTTAATACCCAGTATCTCCTTTGGTGGCACGATGAATATGATAGGTGAAAAAGGTGATCCAGCTGAAGTTTCTAAAGTTATTGAGGTTAAAATGTACGATAATTATTACGAGCCAAATAAATTTGAAATAAAGAAAAACCAAACTATAAAATTTATTGTTTATAATTATGGAGAACTGGTCCACGAATTTAATATTGCCACTAAAGCAATGCACTTAAAACATCAACCAGAAATGATGAAAATGGTAGAAAATGAAATATTATTAGCTGATAGAATTGATAGAAAAAAAATGAAAGAATTATCAAAAAAAGATCATTCTATGAGTCATTCTCATTCCAATAGTGTGTTGTTAGAACCAAACCAGAGTGCTGAATTAATTTGGAAATTTAATACTAATGCTAATCTTGAGGCTGCGTGCAATGTACCTGGCCACTATGAAATAGGCATGATTGCAAAGATAAATAATTTATAATTTGTGTCACTGCTGCGCTAAGGATTAATTTTAACAAATAAAACCTAAAATAATTCATGTTTTTAATGGGTGTTCTGCTGCCAGGTGACTCAATTATAAATTTGCAGCCTCTCTTGCAATTAAATCTACTTCATTATTTAATTTATCAGTAGAATGTGCTTTTACCCATTTCCAATTTATTTCAAATTCATTTGTTAAAAGATCTAACTCTGTCCAAAGTTCTTTATTTTTAACCTGTTTTTTATTTGCAGTTATCCATCCATTTTTTTTCCAATTATATATCCATTCAGTTATTCCAGATTTTACATACTTAGAATCTGTAAAAATTTGAACTTTACTACCTTTTGGAATTTTTTTTAAAGCCTGAATGGGCGCAAGCAGTTCCATTTGATTATTAGTAGTATTTTTTTTGCTTCCTTTAATTTGAATTTTATTTTCACCATTCATGATAATTGCTGCCCATCCACCATTACCAGGATTTCCAATGCATGAACCGTCTGTATAAATTTTTATCATCAAGATAGATAATCTTTATAAAATTTTAAATCGTTATGAGTAAGTAGTTTTTGATAATATTCATTAGGGTCTTTAATTTTAATTAATGCTGTTTTTGGTGTATTGGAGTAATCGTAAAGCCTAGTAAGAAGATATCTAATTGCAGCGCCTTTGCATAAAACATTTAATGAATTTTTTTCTTTTTGACTAATTTTTTTAATACTTTCGTATCCTTTGATTAAACTTTTTACTTTATTATTATTGATAAGAAATTTTTTTCCTTTTTTATCAAAACACAGAGCATTAATACAAA
>CABYXQ010000055.1 GCA_902522915.1 uncultured Pelagibacteraceae bacterium
AGCTTTAAAAAATATTAATCTTGAGATTAAAAAAGGGGAAATTTTTGCAATGCTAGGTCCAAATGGTGCCGGCAAAACAACACTAATTAGTATAATTTGTGGAATTGTAAAACCATCAGTTGGAAAAGTCTCAATAGATAAATTTGATATTATTAACGATTACAGAGAAACTAGATCAAAAATTGGATTAGTTCCTCAAGAATTAACATTAGAAACGTTTGAAACTGTTTTTAATAATGTTTCTTATTCTAGAGGTCTTTATGGAAAAAAACCTGATCCAAGTCACATAAAAAAAATTTTAACACAACTAAGTCTATGGGATAAAAAAGATTTAAGGCTCCAACAATTATCTGGAGGAATGAAAAGAAGAGTATTAATTGCAAAAGCTTTATCTCACGAACCTTCAATTTTATTTTTAGATGAACCAACAGCAGGTGTAGATGTTGAGCTAAGGAAAGATATGTGGAAAATTGTTGAGGATTTAAGAAAGAGTGGTGTAACCATAATATTAACCACTCATTATATTGAGGAAGCTGAAGCAATAGCTGACAGAGTAGGCGTAATTAACCAAGGTGAAATTGTTGTAGTTGATCAAACTAAAGAGTTACTAAAAAGAATGGGACATAAAAAATTAACAGTAGAACTGCAGGAAAAACTATCAGAAATCCCAAATAGTTTAACAAAGTATAATCTTGAAATAGGAAGAGATAAAATGTCGATCAATTATACTTACAATCTACAAGATAAACAAACAGGAATTACTAATTTGCTTCAAGATTTAAAAGATGAAGGCCTAAAACTAAAAGATTTAAAGACAGAACAAAACACATTGGAAAAAATATTTGTAAGTTTAGTTAAGGAGAATAATGAGATTTAATTATTATGCTTTTAAATCAATTTATTTGCATGAGATGGATTTAAAAGAACTTTGTTACAGTCTTTGTTTTCACCAGTTTTATCTACCTCTTTATATTTTATTGTTTTTGGATCAGTTATAGGTGGTTATGTAGAAAAAATAGACGGAATTAGCTATGGATCTTACATCGTGCCAGGTTTGCTTATGCTTACTTTGTTAACACAATCAATTAGCAATACTTCTTTTGGAATATTTTTTCCTAAATTTAATGGAACAATTTATGAAATTTTAGCGGCACCAATTTCAACATTTGAAATTATATTAGCTTTTGTTGGGGCAGGTGCAACAAAAACACTTATTGTTGGAATTGTGATATTTATAACTTCTACATTTTTTGTTGAAGTCAAAGTTATGTATCCACTACTGATGGTTTTTATTTTGGTGTTAGTTGCTTTTACTTTTGCTTTGTTTGGCTTTTTAGTTGGTTTGATGAGCTCTAATTTTGAACAAATGTCAATAATACCAACCCTTGTTATTACACCAATGGTTTTTCTAGGTGGTAGTTTATATTCTTTAGATATGCTTCCAGAATTTTGGCAAATGGTAACATATTTTAATCCAGTAGTTTATTTGATTAATGGATTAAGATTTGCATTTTATGGAGTTTCAGATTTTAATGTTTGGGTAAGTATAATTTCAATGTTAGGTTTTTTAATTGCTTGTGTGGTTGTAGTAGCAGTGTTACTTAAAAAAGGATATAATATTAAGTCTTAACTGATCGCGATTTTTTTTTTAGGATCGTAAAAAGGTTTTTCAACTACTTTAGCCTTATAATTTCCATCATTTGTAAAAACTTCTACTTCTGTTCCAATTTTTGCATAGTCAATTTTAATCATTGCAAGTGCTATATTTTTTTTAAGTCTTGGAGAGTAAACTGCTGAAGTTACTTTTCCAATTTTATTACCGTCTTTCTTTATAGACCAAAAAGTAGTATTGGGCCCTGGAAGCGGTTTGCAATCAATAATTAACCCAACTTGCTTTCTTTTAATTCCCTCTTTTTTAATTTTTGTTAAAGCATCTTTTCCAATAAAATTTATATCATTATCTAAATTTACCAGTCTTTCAAATCCCAATTCAAAGGGATTAGTATTAATATCTGCATCTGCATGATAGGATAGCATTCCCCCTTCAATTCGTCTTATAGAAGATGTGTGTCCTGGTTTAAGCCCATATTCTTCTCCAGCAAGCATAATTTTTTC
>CABYXQ010000056.1 GCA_902522915.1 uncultured Pelagibacteraceae bacterium
AAAATAGTAAATCACACAAAGAATTTATGGAGAAACTCAAAAATGAAGATTGATGATAAAATTAATGATTTAAAAATAATCTTACCTGAAGCAAAAGCACCAGTAGGTTCATATGTGGCTACTAAAATTACTGGTAAATTACTTTATGTGTCTGGTCAAATTTCTATTAATGCAAATGGTGAATTAATTAAAGGAAAAGTTGGAAAAGACTTAACAACTGAAGATGCATACAAAGCAGCAGAAAGATGTGGTTTAAGTATTGTGGCTCAAGTTAAAAAAGCATGTGATGATGATTTTTCAAAAGTAAAATCTTGTATTAAATTAACTGGATTTGTAAATTCTACTGAAGATTTCATAGAGCAACCAAAAGTAATTAATGGTGCTTCTGACCTAATCGCCTCTATATTTGGAGATGATGGTATGCATACAAGAGCAGCTGTTAGCACAAACAGTCTACCATTGGGTGTAGCTGTTGAAGTTGATGCTATTTTTGAATTAAATTAATTCATCTACCAACACTAAAATATTTAAAACCCTGAATCTTAATTTTAATTGGGTCATAAATATTTCTCATATCATAGATGATAAATTTTTTTCCTTTAATAAAATTTTTAAAATTAATAGATTTAAAATCATTCCATTCTGTATGAATTATAACTAAATCTGATCTTTCAATTGCATCTTTTATAGTGTCTTCATAAAAAACATTTTTTAATCCTCTAAATTCTTTTTTATAACCAGTAGGATCATAATATTTAATTTTTGCACCTTTTTTTGATAGTGTTGGTATCATTGTCAGACTAGAAGAATCTCTCATATCGTCTGTATTTGCTTTAAAGGTAACTCCTAAAAAACAAATTTTTTTGTTTTTAACTTTGTTATTTAAAATCTTGTAAACTCTTTTTAAAAGTATACTTGATCTATTTTTATTCGATTTAACTACTGATTTAATTACTGTAAGTTTAGTTTTGTGCTTATCAGCAGTATTAATTATAGCTTTAGTATCCTTTGGGAAACACGAACCTCCGTAGGCCGGACCTGCTCTTAAAAACCTGCCCCCTATTCTTTTATCTAAACCCATGCCAATAGATATATCTTCGACATTGACTCCAATCTTTTCGCATAAATTAGCTATTTCATTTATAAAGGTTATTTTGGTAGCTAAAAATGCATTAGAGGCATATTTAATTAATTCAGCAGCTCTTCTAGTTGTATGCAGATATTGAGCACCTTTAGAAATCAGTGGTGAATATAAGTTTTTTAATATTTTATTAGATTTCTTATCATTTGATCCAATAACAATTCGATCAGGATATGTAAAATCTCTAATTGCTTCACCTTCTCTTAAAAATTCTGGATTTGAAACTACAGTAAACTTTTTTCTTGAATTGTTTTTAGTTAATATTTTTTCTATTTCATCACCTGTAGCAACAGGTACTGTTGATTTAGTTATAACAATTTTGTATTTATTAATAGATTTACTAATTTTCTTAGCAACATTATATATTTGAGACAAATCAGCAGAACTACCACCTCTTTTGGAAGGTGTTCCAACACAAATGAATATAATATCAGATTTTTTGATTGAATTATGTAAATCTGTTGAAAAATTAAGTCTTTTATTTTTATGATTTTTTAATACTAGTTCTTCAAGTCCAGGTTCATAAATAGGGATTTTGCCTTTTTTAAGTTTTTTTATTTTTTCTAAATCTTTGTCTACACAAATGACATTATTACCTAGGTCAGAAAAACATACGCCACTTACTAGACCAACATAGCCTGTACCTATCATGCATAAATTCATAATTTACTAATTTCGTTTGATGAATTGATATAACCTCTCATTGTACCACAATCTAAATATTTTCCAAAAAAGTTATGAGCAACAAACTTGTTATTATCGTAGATCAGTGACTGAATAGCATCTGTAATATGTATTTCGCCACCCTTACCTGGTTTTTGATTTAACAACTTTTTAAAAATTGTTTTTGGCAATATATACCTACCTATAACAGCCTTGTTTGATGGTGCATTGATAATACTAGGTTTTTCAATTACATCATCTATTAAATAGTTATTTTTCGATAATTTTTTTCCTAGCTTATAA
>CABYXQ010000057.1 GCA_902522915.1 uncultured Pelagibacteraceae bacterium
GTTACAAAAGCTGTAATTACAGTTCCTGCTTACTTTAATGATGCACAAAGACAAGCTACAAAAGATGCTGGTAAAATTGCTGGCTTAGAAGTTTTAAGAATTATAAACGAGCCTACAGCAGCATCTCTAGCATATGGATTAGATAAAAAACAAAATAAAAAAATTGCAGTTTATGATTTGGGTGGTGGAACATTTGACGTTTCTATTCTTGAGCTGGGGGATGGTGTATTTGAGGTTAAATCCACTAACGGAGATACATTTTTAGGAGGTGAAGATTTTGATAATACAATTGTTGACTATTTAACCGCTGAATTTAAAAAAGATAATGGAATAGATTTAACATCAGACAAGCTCGCTCTTCAAAGGTTGAAAGAAGCTGCAGAGAAAGCAAAAATTGAACTCTCTTCAGCAGAACAAACAGATATAAATCTACCGTTTATTACTGCAGATAAAACTGGTCCTAAACACATAAATTTAAAGATGACCAGGGCAAAACTTGAGGCTTTAGTCGAAGATTTAATAGCTAAAACATTGCCACCTTGTAAAACAGCGTTAAAAGATGCCGGAGTTACAGCTAATGAAATTAATGAAGTTGTAATGGTTGGTGGAATGACAAGAATGCCAAAAGTGATAGAGGAAGTAAAAAATTTTTTTGGAAAAGAAGCTAATAAAAGTGTGAATCCTGATGAAGTTGTCGCTATGGGTGCTGCAATTCAAGCTGGTGTTCTTCAAGGTGATGTCAAAGATGTATTGCTATTAGATGTAACCCCACTTTCTTTAGGAATTGAAACATTAGGTGGTGTATCTACTAAACTAATTGAAAAAAATACAACAATACCAACAAAAAAAAGCCAAGTATTTTCTACTGCTGAAGACAATCAGCCCGCTGTATCGATTAGAGTGCTTCAGGGTGAAAGAGAAATGGCAACTGACAATAAAATGTTGGGAAACTTTGAATTAGTTGGAATTGCTCCAGCACCAAGAGGAGTCCCTCAAATTGAAGTTACTTTTGATATTGATGCAAATGGAATAGTTAGTGTTTCAGCTAAAGATAAAGGTACAGGTAAAGAACAGAAAATTCAGATTCAAGCCTCAGGTGGACTAAGTGAAGAAGAAATTGAAAAAATGGTAAAAGATGCGGAAGCCAATAAAGAAGAAGATAAAAAGAAAAGAGAGTCTGTAGATGTTAGAAACCAGGCTGATACCTTAATTCATTCTAGCGATAAAAATCTAAAAGAGCATGGTTCTAAGATCACCGATGCAGAAAAGAAAGCTATTGAAGATGCATCATCTTCTTTAAAAGAAGCTTTAAAAGGTACCGATATTGAAGATATAAAGAAAAAAACAGAAACTTTAGTTCAAGCTTCCATGAAGCTAGGAGAAGCTATCTACAAATCTCAGGAAAAAAAACCAGACTCATCTAAAGATGGTGATAAAAATGATGAAGGAAAGAAAAATGATAATGTAGTTGATGCTGATTTTGAAGAAGTAAAAGATGAAGTAAAAGACGAAGTAAAAGACGAAGATAATAAAGAGAAGAGCGCTTAAATCTTTCAGCATCTAACACCTAAGGTAATTTATGACAAAAAGAGATTTTTATGATGTCTTGGGTGTAAGTAAAGATGCAAATCCAGATCAATTAAAATCAGCCTATAGGAAACTTGCTGTAAAATATCATCCTGATAAAAATCCAGGTGATAAATCGGCTGAGGAAAAATTTAAAGAAGCAAGTGAAGCTTACGGAATTCTCTCAGATCAAGAGAAAAAACAAAATTATGATAACTTTGGCCATGCTGCATTTGAAAATGGTGGCGGAAGACAAGGTGGTGGTTTTGGAGGATTTAGTGGAGCTGATTTCTCAGATATTTTTGAGGATTTTTTTGGAGATTTTGGTGGCGGTGGAAGGTCAAGAAGTAATAGAAATTCAAATAACAGAGGTTCTGATTTAAGATATGATTTATCTATTACACTTGAAGAAGCATTTGAAGGTAAAAAACAAGATATTAAATTTTCAACTACTGAAAAATGCAATACCTGTAAAGGAAATGGATCTAAACCCGGATATTCACCTGATAGATGC
>CABYXQ010000058.1 GCA_902522915.1 uncultured Pelagibacteraceae bacterium
ACCTGAAGAATTAGATTTTAAAGACCCACAAGAGTTACATCTAATAACATTTTTATAAAGCTGAGCTAAAGTATTTGCCATTGGCTTAACCAACTCTTCACGACTATTTATTAGTTTTAAAACAATTCTTTTAGCAGATTTTGGGCCTAAACCTGGAAGTTTAGATATTAATTTAACTAATTCATCTATCTCGTTGATATTTTCCATGTCTTATAAAGGCCATTTAAAACCAGGTATACCAAATCCTCCGGTAGCTTTTGAAATTTCTTCAGTAGGGCATAGAAAAGAAGATCTTTTAGTTAATTCTTTAGTTGAGAGAGTGAATAGAGAAAGTATTGATGAAGTAATTTTGGCAACAAGTGCAACAGTTGAGGGACAAACAACTGCATATTATGTTCAAGATAGTTTGAAAAATTCAAGTGTCAAAATTACAAAATTAGCCCAAGGTTTACCTGTTGGTGGAGAGATTGAAAGTTTAGATGATGGAACTTTATTTTCTGCTTTTAAAAATAGAACTAGTTTAAAGAAAGAATCAAACTGATTTTTTAATTATTCTATTAAAATGAAGTAAAGGCTCTGTATATCCTGAAGGTTGATATTTTCCATGAAAAACTAAATCACAAGCTGCTTTAAAAGCTATTGATTTTTCAAAATTTCCAGACATTGGTTGGTAAGGATCTTGGTCTTTCATACCACTGTCTTTAAGATTTTGATAATCTACTATTTTTGCCATTTTCTTCATAATTTCTAAAACTTGCTTTTTACTACATACACCATGATGTAACCAATTAGCGATGTGTTGACTGCTTATTCTACAAGTTGCTCTATCTTCCATTAAACCTATACCATTAATGTCTGGTACTTTTGAACACCCTACTGATTGATCTATCCATCTTACAACATACCCTAAAATTCCTTGGGCATTGTTTTTTAATTCTTTTTCTATTTCATCTTTTGACCAATTATACTTATTGTTAAAAGGTATTGTCAGTAAATCATTTAAATTAGCAGATTTTCTTTTTTTTAATTTTTTATGAAGAGAAAAAACATCAATCTGATGATAATGTAACGCATGAAGAGAAGCAGCAGTTGGTGAAGGAACCCAAGCACAATTTGCTCCTGAAAGTGGATGTGATATTTTTTGATCCATCATTTCATTTAGTAGGTCTGGCATTGCCCACATACCTTTACCAATTTGAGCTTTACCTGAAAAACCACAACTTAATCCCACATCAACATTGTTATTTTCGTAAGCTTTAATCCATTTTGTTGATTTCATGTCTCCTTTTAATATCATTGGACCAATTTCCATTGATGTATGAATTTCATCACCAGTTCTATCTAAAAATCCTGTATTAATAAAAAATACCCTTTTTTTTAGTATTCTAATACATTCTTTAAGATTAATTGTCGTTCGTCTCTCCTCATCCATAATTCCACATAAGATTTGATTTCTTTTTAATTTTAAAACATTTTCAACTCTCTCAAATATTTCATTTGTAAATTTACACTCATCTGGGCCATGCATTTTTGGTTTTACTATATAGATAGAATTGGTTCTAGAATTTCCCTTTCTTTTAAAATCATGAAGACAAGCTGTTGTGGTTATAAATGCATCTAAAATTCCCTCTGGACATTCAGATCCATCCTTTAAAAGTATTGCGTGGTTTGTCATTAGATGGCCCACATTTCTATTTAATAATAAAGATCTCCCATGTAATTTAATTTTTTTATTTTTAGTTGAAAGGTATTCTCTATCTAGATTTAGTTTTCTTAAAACTACTTTTCCTTTTTTATTAAATTTTGAATTAAGATTTCCTTTCATCAATTGTAACCAATTTCT
Source organism: uncultured Pelagibacteraceae bacterium (assembly GCA_902522915.1). GTDB lineage: Bacteria > Pseudomonadota > Alphaproteobacteria > Pelagibacterales > Pelagibacteraceae > Pelagibacter. The sequence goes on from CABYXQ010000058.1 coordinate 1,844, forward strand.
ATAACCTAAAACTTTATCTTCAGCATCAACTGCAGCTACACTATCTTCATGATCACAGATTGTTGATATAGCCGACTCTAAAATTACATCATGAATTTTTAATGGATCTTGATTACCTTCAGGATTATTTTTTTCTAATTTTTCGTCGTGATCAAATAATATATCTATATGAAGGTTATTATTTATAAACAAAAGTGATGATAATTTAT